>VGCA01000266.1 GCA_016870245.1 Actinomycetota bacterium
CGGCGGCTCGGGCAGTGGCGCGTCGGCGACGGTCTTCGGGCCGGGCGACTCGATCCGCGTGGTCGACGGGCAGACGTTCGTGATCGAGCTCGAGTCCAACCCGACCACGGGCTACGAGTGGACGGCCGAGGACAACCCCAACGCCGAGTTCGTGAAGAGCTCGATGGTCACGAGCAGCACCCTTCCCGGCGCGCCCGGGATGCAGCGCCTCACGTTCGAGGCCACGAAGACCGGCTCGTCGACCCTGGTGCTGAACTACGCGCGGTCCTTCGAGCCGAACAACCCGCCGGCCGAGACCGAGTCGTTCCCGTTGCGGGTCACCTGATCCACGCCGTCGACCCCGACCACGAGGTCCGCCCGGCCCGGTCGGGCCACTGGCTGCGTCAGCCCCGGTCGGCCAGCCGCTCGCGGAACACGCGCGCGGCACCGATGGTCTCGTCGCCCGGCCCGCCGTGGGTCGGGCCCTCGTCGGACTCGTACGTTCCGGTGAGCCGCCCGACCGTCGCCGCGACCGACCGCCGCAGCGCCGCGAGGTCGTACCCGCCCTCGAGGAACACGGCGACCCGGCCGTCGCCGGGGGCAAGCGCGGCGACCCGCGTGGCGAGCTCGGCGTAGTCGCCCGCGGCGAGCGCGTGGCCGGCGAGGGGGTCGTCGCGGTGGGCGTCGTAGCCGGCCGAGATCAGCACCCAGGTGGTGCCGAACGCGGCCGACGCGTCGGCGACCACCTCGTCGATCGCGCGGCGATAGCTCTCCCCCGTTGCCCCCTCGGGGAGGGGGAAGTTGATCGTGGTGCCCGGCGCAGCGGCGCCGCCGGTCTCGCCGATCCGTCCGGTCCCCGGGTACATGGGCGCCTGGTGCATCGAGACGTAGAGCACCCTGGGGTCGTCCCAGAAGATGTCCTGGGTGCCGTTGCCGTGGTGCACGTCCCAGTCGACGATCAGGACCTTCTCGCCCGCCTCGGCGAGCGCCGCCGCGGCGACCGCGACGTTGTTGAGCAGGCAGAACCCCATCCCGATCCCCGGGCGGGCGTGGTGGCCCGGCGGCCGCACGGCGACGAAGCCGACGCCGGAGCCCCGGCGCGCCAGCTCGTCGACCACCGCGAGGCCTCCGCCCGCGGCGAGGCGCGCGGTGTCCCACGACCCGGCCGACACCGGGGTGTCGGGGTCGAGCTCGCCGCCCCCTTCCTCCGCGAAGCGCTCGAGCGACCAGACGTAGCGCGACGAGTGCACCCGGACGATCTCGTCGTGGGTGGCCGCCCGGGGCTCGACCCGCACGATGTCGTCGTCTCCGGGCCCCAGCGCGTCGGCGAGCCCTCGGCGGACGGCCTCGAGGCGTTCGGGTCGCTCGGGATGCCACTCGCCGGTGTCGTGGTGGTCGAGTTCGCCGAGGTCGTGGAGCACGAGCACGGCGCGACGCTACCCAGCCCGGGCGCCGCCGTGGTTGCCGGCCGACGACGGGTCGTGCGCCGCCCCTAGCCTGGCCTGATGGCGAACGATCCGACCCCGGCCACCACCGCCGCGCACCGCGCCGTCCTCGACGACCCGCTGCTCGACTGGCACGACACCCGCGACTTCGACGCGGCCCGCCGCGGCTTCGTGGCCGCGCTCGACCCTCCGGTGATCAGCGGGCCCGACGGCAGGGTCGCCTGGGACCTGGGCGAGTACGAGTTCCTCGCCGACGAGACCGCCCCCGAGACGGTCAACCCCAGCCTGTGGCGCCAGGCCCGCCTGAACATGGAGCACGGGCTCTTCGCGATCCACGACCGGATCTGGCAGGTGCGGGGCTACGACCTCTCCGTGATGTCGGTGATCGCCGGCGACACGGGGTGGATCGTCGTCGATCCCCTGATCTCCGAGGAGACCGCCCGGGCCTCGATGCAGCTGGTCAACGAGCACCTCGGCGAACGGCCGGTGGTCGCGGTGATCTACTCGCACTCGCACGTCGACCACTTCGGCGGCGTGGAGGGCGTCACGACCGTCGCCGACGTCCACGCAGGCCGCACCCGCATCGTCGCCCCCGAGGGCTTCGTGCTCGCTGCGGTGAGCGAGAACGTCATCGCCGGGGCGGCGATGAGCCGGCGCGCGATCTACATGTACGGCGCCGCACTCGCCAAGGGGACCCGAGGACAGGTGGATGCCGGCCTGGGCAAGACCACCTCCAACGGGACCGTGTCGATCATCGAGCCCACCGACGTGATCACGCGCACGGGCGAGACGATGGTGATCGACGGCGTGGAGATCGAGTTCCAGCTCACCCCGGGCACCGAGGCGCCGGCCGAGATGAACTTCTACTTCCCGCAGCTGCGGGTGCTGTGCATGGCCGAGAACTGCTCGCGCACCCTGCACAATGTGTACACGCTGCGCGGCGCGCAGGTGCGCGATGCGAGTGTGTGGGCCGACTACATGGACGAGTCGATCGTCCGCTACCTCGACCGCACCGACATGGTGTTCACCAGCCACCACTGGCCGGTGTGGGGTCCGGTCGACTGTCGCGAGTACCTCGAGAAGCAGCGCGACATGTACCAGTACCTGCACGACCAGACGCTGCGGCTCGCGAACCATGGCGAGACGATGAACGAGATCGCCGAGCAGGTGGAGCTGCCGCCGTCATTCGCGAAGGAGTGGTACTCGCGCGGCTACTACGGCACGGTCAACCACGATGTGAAGGCCGTGTACCAGCGCTACCTCGGCTTCTTCGACGGCAACCCCGCGCACCTGCACCCTCACCCGCCGGTGGAGGCCGCGCAGCGCTACGTGGAGTACATGGGGGGCGCCGACGCGGTTCTCGAGCGGGCCCGGGCCGACTACGAGCGGGGCGACTACCGGTGGGTGGCCGAGGTGGTGAACCACGTGGTGTTCGCCGACCCGACCAACGAGGCGGCGCGCGCGCTGCAGTCCGACGCGCTCGAGCAGATGGGCTACCAGGCCGAGTCGGGCCCGTGGCGCAACTTCTTCCTCATGGGCGCGCAGGAGCTGCGGACGGGCGACATCGCGCGCCAGCCCGTCCGGCTGAGCGGCGGCATGGTGCGCAACATGCCGATCTCGCTGGTGCTCGACGCGATCGCGGTGCGGCTCAACGGCCCGCAGGCGGTCGACGTGGAGGCGCGGGTCAACGTCGTCGACACCGTCGACGGGATGCGGTACGCGGTGTGGCTCTCGAACGCGGTGCTGCACCACCGGGTCGACGCGCACCTGCCCGACGCCGAGCTGACCGTGAGCGCCGAGCACGACGTGCTCGCCGGCGTGCTCTTCGGGCTCGTGCCGCTCGACGACGCCGTGACCGGCGGACTGGCCGAGGTGCACGGGGATCGTGCGGCGCTGGCCCGCATCCACGCCCTGCTCGACCACTTCGACCAGGCGTTCCCGATCGTCACGCCCTAGCCGAGCCGGCGAGCGGTTCGGGGTCGGGGCCGCGTGTGGTGCGCGGGGACGACCGGGTGTGTCAGAATGGCCTCGTCGGCAACCTCCGGGGGAGGGGTGCCGATCCCGGGGGGAACCGTGACCGACGTCCTCGATCACCGCGCGCCCGAGCCCGCCGTGGCTCCGGATGCGATCGCCGCCGCGCCCGTGCGCCCGAGTGGGCAGGGGTCGACGTTCGCGCTGAGCAGCCCGGGCCGCTGGCTGCTCGCGTCGTTGGCCGCCTCGGCGGGGGCGGTGCACTTCGCGATGGTGCCGT
>VGCA01000267.1 GCA_016870245.1 Actinomycetota bacterium
CGTACTCGGGCGTGAAGTGCCGGGCCACGTCGTAGCCCTCGGGGAGCTGCTTGGCGACGCCCCTGACCAGCAGGCGCTTCATCAGCGCGGGTCGGGCCTGGCACAACGCGTAGAGGGTTGCCTGCGTGCTCACGTTCTTGCGCCGGGTCCACGCGTACGCCCGCTCGGCGGACAGCCATCGACGGGCCAGGTTCGCCAGCCGGTCCTGCCGGGGCATCGACACGTAGTAGGTGGGCGAGCGCTGGAGCATGGTCACGTGCGCGCCCCGCTCTGCGAGCGCGGGAACCAGGGTGGCCGCGGTGGCCCCGCTCCCGATCACCACGATCGACCGACCGGCGACGTCGAGGTCGGCCGGCCAGTGCTGCGGGTACACGACCGTGCCCCGGTAGTCGGCCCGTCCGGGAACGTCGGGCTCGTAGCCGTGGTCGTAGCGGTAGTACCCCGTCGTCGCGAGCAGCCACGACGACTCGAGGACGACCGGCCCGTCGGGGCCGTCGGCCTCGACGGTCCACGTCGCCGCCTCGGTCGACCACTCCGCCCGCCGCACGCGGTGCCCGAAGCGGATCGTGTCGCGGACGTCGTGGTCGTCGACGGTCTCGTCGAGGTAGCGCAGGATCTTGTCGCCCGCGGCGAGGGCGTCGTCGTCGGTCCAGGGCTTGAAGCCGTAGCCGTAGGTGTGGAGGTCGCTGTCGGAGCGGATGCCCGGGTACCGGAAGAGGTCCCAGGTCCCCCCGATCGCGTCGCGGCCTTCGAGGATGACGAAGCGCTTGTGGGGCAGCCGGGTCCGCAGGTGCACCGCCGCGCCGATGCCCGAGATCCCCGCGCCCACGATGACGACGTCGACGCGTTCGGGAGGTGCCGGCACGGACGCCACTACAGCACGCCAGGGCGTCCCGACAGGAACCCTCAGGCCAGGAAGGCGCCGATCGCGTCGGCGTCCTCGGCACCCTGCTCGGCGCCCAGGGCCAGTGCCGCCGGGACCTGGCGGGGGTCCATGAGCATCGTGTCGCGGGGCAGGCGGCTGGTGCGCACCTCCACCCGGGTGCCCGCCGCGGTGAGCGCGTCGATCCCGGCGGCGAACGCGCCGGGCGCCGCGGTCGCGAGGCCGACGTCGCCGCTGTCGGCGAGCGCGAGCACGAGGGCCCGATCGGCACCGGCCACGAGATCGGGATGCGTGCCGCTCCCGGCCGTGCCGCCGTCCATGCACCGGCGGTCGAGGATCGGCTGGGGCGCGAAGATCCCGGGCACCGAGGAGCTCGCCGCGGCGGCCCGGGGGACCGGCACGCCGGCGCGCTCGGTGATCACGCACCGCTCGCCGGTGGCGGCGTCGACCGCGGTGATGTGCAGCGCCGGCGACGGCCAACGCCGGCGGGCGAGAACGAGTGCCAGGCTCCGGGGCAGCGTGTCGACGTCGGGCGTGACCGCCGCGAGGGCGGCACGCCCGATGTCGCGCACGGTGTCGGGATCGTCGTCGGTGGCCGTCCAGAACTTGTGCAGCGCCACGAGCTGGCTGCGCCTGAGCTCCTGGGCCGGGGCCATCGCGGCGATGAGCTTGGGCAGCTTGGCCAGGGTCTCCACCTCGAAGTGCGCCCGGCGCAGCTTCCCGCTCGCGACGAGCGTGGCGACCACCGAGCCCGCCGACGTGCCGACGATCCGGTCGGCATCGCCCACCGGCACCCCGCGCTCCTCGAGGGCCCGGAGGTACGCGACCTGCCAGGCCACGAACACGATCCCGCCACCGCCGAGCACCAGCCCACGGGTCACCCCTGCGCCGTAGTGCGCGGTGAAGTCACGCGGGCACGCGAGCCCGTCGTCGACCGGGTCGGGGACGACGGGGAGCGGCGGTCCGACCGCGGCAGCGGGCTCGTCGGGGGCCGGCACGGGCGGGGGTCAGTCCGAGGGGATCTGGACGTTGACGAAGTCGAGCGGATCGGCGGGCCCCACGGGCCCCTGCTCGGGGTGGAGCACCGGACCATCGTCGGGCAGACCTTCGAAGCCGAGGTCGGCGACCTCGTGGCCTGCCTCGTGCAGCGCCGGCGAGACGTCGATCCGCGGCCCGACCCGCTCGGGCGCCGCGGCCACCTCCGCGTCGTCGTCGGCCACCGGGCCGTCGGGCTCGGGGGTGGGTGTCCGCGCCATTCCCGCAGTATCGCACGGTGACCCTCGTGACGTCGGTGGCGCCACTGCGACCGACGGCGCGGCGAGGCCGCCGCGTACCCTCGCCGGCGAATCCCCTGCCTCGCATCGACCGCGGACCCCGATGACCGACCCCTCTGATCGCCACCACCTCCCCGAGCCGTCCGCCGACGAGGTACACCTCGTCGCGCGGGGCATCGCGACCGCCGTGGCGCCCGTCGGCGGGCTCACCGACAACCAGTGCGGTCTCCTCCAGGCCATCACCCTGGCGCTCACCGGACAGCTGGTGGAGTACCGGGGCCTCGACCCGCTCGACCCCGAGGAGCTCGCGGTGGCGCTGGCCGAGCGTCCGGTGGAGTACCGCCGTCGGATCGTGCACCACATGGTGCTCGGCGAGCTGATCCTGGTGCCGCTGCCCGAGGCGGTCGCAGTGCGGGTGGCCGAGTACGCCGCGGCGCTGGGAGTCGACGACGACTTCATCCGCATCGCCCGGCGCTACGCCCAGGGTGCGCTCGGCCTCGCGTGGGTCGACCTCCGACGCAGCGGGTTCACCGACCGGTGGACCGAGGAGCGGATGGCGCCGCTCTACACCAGCAACACGATGGAGGATCCGTTCGACGCGCCCAGCCTCGACCCCGACCTCGCCGCCCGCTGGCACGCCTTCGCCGGCCTGCCCGACGGCACGCTCGGCCGCGAGGTGTGGCGGATGTACGAGATGCGGGCGTGGGACGCGCCCGGCTCCGACCTGGGCGCGTCGGCGTTCATCGCACAGCACGACTTCGTGCACGTGATCTCCGACTACGGCACCCACATGGAAGGCGAGATGGAGGTGTTCGCCTTCATCGGGCGGGCGGACCCCGACCCCATGGGCTTCTCGTGGCTCGCGACCATGGTCGGCCTGTTCGAGACGGGCTACGTGCACGAGCAGGGCTTCTTCCGCTCCAACGTGCGCGAGCACACGCTCCAGATGGGCGGCATGGCCCATCGCCTCGCCGATGCCATCCGGCGGGGCAAGGCGGTCCAGGAGCGCTACGACACCGACCTGTTCGCGGTCGACTACCACGCGCTCGCGACGGCCCCCCTCGACGCGGTTCGTGCCATGCTCGGCGTCCCCCCGAAGGGCGAGGAGGCGGTGGCGGCCGGGTCGCCGGGCATCTTCGACCTCGACGGGATGTCCGAAGCGCAGAAGGAGTGGGCCGCGACCCATGGCGACGACTGACGACACCACCGCCGGCGGGACGGGACCCGCCCAGGTCCCCGGGAACGTCCCGCCCATCCCCGACTGGAACCGTCTCCTCGACGGCCGGGTCGCGGTGGTCACCGGTGGCGGTGTGGGCATCGGTGGCGCCATCGCCCGCCTGTTCGCCCAGCACGGCGCCCACGTGGAGATCGCGGAGATCGACCCCGAGCGCGGCGAGGCCGCGGTCGCCGACATCCTCGCCGACGGGGGGAGCGCCCGGGCGCACGCGTGCGACGTGACCGACGCCGCGCAGGTCGAGGCGTTCGCCGCGGCCGTGCT
>VGCA01000268.1 GCA_016870245.1 Actinomycetota bacterium
CTGGCATGCCGGTGGCGCGGTCGAGCGGCTCGAACGCACCCTGCGGGCCACCGCGGGCCTCGCGTTCATCGGCTCCCTGATCATCGCCGCCATCTACGTGGTCGCGGGCCGGTTCATCATCGGCACGCTGTTCGGCGCGAAGTACGAAGACGGCTACACCATCCTGCTGATTCTCACCGCCGGGCAGGTGCTGCAGACCTACGCGGGGTCGTGCGGCTTCGCGCTGATGATGACCGGACACCAGCGGGCCTACGCGTGGCTGCTCGGGACGAGCACGGTGCTCACCGCGGCGTTCGACGTCGCGCTGTTCCAGGTGTGGGGCATCGAGGGCATCGCCCTCGCAACGGCGATCTCGCTCGCGATCCAGAACTTCGTGCAGGCGTGGATGCTGAAACGCCGCACGGGTTTCCACTCCATCGCGAGCGTGCGACTCGCGTTCTCCGAGGGGCTCGGCACCGTGCGCAAGGTGACGCGGCGCGGGCGCGATGCCGCGGGCGCGGCCGCGACCGCCGCGTCAGGTGGTCCAGGAGAGCTCGACCCCCAAGAGTGACGCGAGGCGCGCGTCGTGCGGACGGAAGTACTCCCGCAACCCCGCCTCGAGCTCCGAAGCCGGCGCGGCGTACGCCCCCACGTTGCGGTCGGGCACCTCGGCCGGGCCCGAACCGGGCAGGTCGAGGAACTCGAGCACCGCGTCGGGGACACGACCGCCGCGCAGGGCGTCGCTGTCGATCACGAGGACCTGCCCCCGCGGGTAGGCGGAGAACCAGCGCTCCAGCTGCTCCGCGTAGCGGCCGCGGGCGAGATAGCCGTGCAGGCGCAGCGGGCAGTCGGGCGCGTCGTACCAGGCGACGTCGGTGGCCGGCGGCAGAGCCTCGGTCGCGCTCGGGTCGAGCGCGACCTCGATCGGCCGGGTCTCGTCGCCCACCCGCACCGCGTGGTGGTACCCGGAGATCGCGCGGGCAACCGGGTCGCGCAGCACCGCGATCAGGCGGACGTCGGGCAGGACCGCCCGCATGCGCCCCGGCACCGCCGGGTGGCACAGGTAGAAGGGGGTGGCCTCGCCGGTGATGCCCCGTCCGGTGCGCCGGGCGACCCGGTCGAGGGCGGCGCGCCGGGGGAACCACCCCCGGTAGCGGCCGGGCGACGCCGGGGCGCGGTCGAAGTGGTGGATCTCCTTGCGGAGCGCGGGCATCACCGACGGGTGGGCCGAGAGCTGGCCGTAGAGCGACGACGTGCCCGCCTTCTGGGCCCCGATCACCACGAAGTCGGGCAGCGCCCGCTCCCGGGGGTCGACCCGAGCGACGGCGAGGCGCAGGCCCCGCCACGCCCGGTCGGCCTGATGCGCCACCCGTGCACCGACCGATCGGTGCGACACCGGACTCATCGGTAGCCTCCGGACCTGTGCGTCGGCGTCGTCGGTTCGTGCTCATCGCGCTGTGTGCGGCCGCCATGGGCCTCGTGGCCGAGCCGCTCGCCGCGCAGACGGTCACGACCAACCCGGCGACGTCGAGCGCGGGCAAGCCCCGCGGGCCGCAGGTGGACGCCCGCCTGGAACGCGTCGCCAAGGTGCCCGGCGGCACCTCGCTCGCGTGGCGGAAGGGCGACCCCGTCCCCTACCTCGCACTGCAGTCGGGCCGCGTCGTCCCGTTGGTGGGAGGCCGCGCCGGAGCACCCGTCCTCGACCTGGAGGCCCAGCTCTCGCGGAACCGTGAGGAGGGGCTGCTGGGGCTGACCTTCTCGCCCGATGGCCGGCGCCTGTACGTTTACTTCACGGCGAGCGACGGCATGAACCGCCTGGTCGAGTACCCCGTGCGCGGCCGGAAGGGCCGGCCGCTGCGGATAGCCGGCGACGGCCGTGAGCTGCTCGCGATCGAGCACCCGGGCCGCACCCACAACGGCGGGCAGGTGGCCTTCGGCCCCGACGGGATGCTCTACCTCGCGGTGGGCGACGGCGGCGGCCATCGGGGGATGGGGCCGGGACAGGTCCCGGGGGGCAACAGCCAATCTCTGGACACCCTGCTCGGCAAGATCCTGCGCATCGATCCGACCCCGTCGGGCGACCACGCGTACACCGTACCGGTGGACAACCCGTTCGTCGCGGGAGGCGGCCGTCCGGAGATCTGGCACTACGGGCTGCGCAACCCCTGGCGGTTCTCGTTCGACCGCGCCACCGGCGACCTGTGGATCGGCGACGTCGGCCAGGACCACTGGGAGGAGATCGACGTCGTGCCCGGCGACGCCGGCGGCGCGAACTTCGGCTACCCGCTGCTCGAGGGCACCCACCCGCTCAATGCCACCGAGGCGCCCGGCACCGTCGCCCCCGTGTACGAGCTCTGGCACCGCTCCGGCAACTGCGCCGTGACCGGCGGGACCGTGTACCGCGGCCGTGCGGTCCCGGAGCTCCGAGGCCACTACGTCTTCGCCGACTACTGCAAGGGTGACCTCAAGGCGCTGAAGGCCCGCCGCGGAGCGGTCCGGTCCCTCGCGACGGTCCGCCTGGTCGCCCCACTCATCAGCTCGTTCGCCGAGGACCCCGCCGGTGAGCTCTACGTCGTCTCGCAGGCCCGCGGGGTGTTGCGCGTGGTGCCCGACGAACGCAAAGGTAGGTAGATGCGCACCCGACGGATCGTTCGTTCCGTGGCAGTCATGGCCGCACTCGTCGTCACGCTCGTGGCGTTCGCGGCGGCGGCCGCGGGAGCCGGGGTCGGCCCCCAGGACCGATCGGACCGCGACCGTCGGATCGGCGTCGGCGACGCCAACATCGTCGCCGGTGAGACGGTCGACGGTCCGCTGGTCACCATCGACGGGCGGGCGACGGTCGCCGGAACACTCGACGGAGAGGCGATCGTCGTCCGTGGCGATCTCGTGGTGAAGCGAGGCGGCGAGATCGACGGCGACGTGCTCGTCGCCCGGGGCGACGCACGGATCGCCGGCACCGTCGACGGCGACGTCGTGGTGCTCGGGGGCACCGCCATCGTGGACCGCGGCGCGGTGGTCGACGGCGACGTGCTCTCGACGCGCGCCCCGCGGGTCGCCGGGAGCGCGCGCGTGACCGGCGACGTCGAGCACATCGACATCCCGGGCATGATCGCCGCGCTCGGCGCCGGCCTGCTGCTGTTCTGGTGGATCGCGGTCACGGTGTCCACCGCGATCCTCGGCGCGCTCGTGCTGTGGATCTTCCCCCGCGGCATGGAGACGGGCGCCGCGGCCGGTCGCAGCCGGTCGCACTGGTGGGTGTCGCTGCTCGTGGGTCTCGGCATCGTGATCGGGCTCCCGATCATCGGCGTGGTCGCGGTGAGCAGCCTCGTCGGTCTGCCGTTCGGCTTCGGCGTGCTCGGCGCCCTCGGGATCGTGCACGCCATCGGGTACGTGGCCGGCGCGTTCTTCCTCGGCCGCTGCATCCTCAAGACGCCCAAGAACCGCTTCGGCGCCTTCTTCGTGGGTTGGATCATCCTCCGGGTGCTCGCCCTCCTCCCGGTGCTCGGGATGCTCGTCTGGGTGGCCGCTGCCGTCTACGGCATCGGCACGCTGGCGGTGGCCGGGTTCCGCGCCGGCCGGCTGCCCCGCCGCCCCGACGACGCCCATGCGCCCACCGTCCCGCCGCCCGG
>VGCA01000269.1 GCA_016870245.1 Actinomycetota bacterium
CCTCGTGCGCACCCTTGCCTGCGACGCCGCCATCGGCCGCGTCGTCATGAACGGCCGCTCCGAGATCCTCGACCTCGGCCATCAGACCCGCGTCGTCAGCCCCGCGCTGCGCCGCGCCGTGATCCTGCGCGACAAGACCTGCACCGAAGAGGGCTGCGAAGTCCCCGCCCACCGCTGCGACATCCACCACGTCATCCCGTGGCAGCACCACGGCCCCACCACCCTCGAGAACCTCAGGGCCAAGTGCCGCACCCACCACATCAAGACCCACCAACGGATGGAGACCGACATCCGACAACACCAACACCAACGCGAATGAAGCTCGGACGGCCCGGCGAGCCAGGCCCTCCCCGGAGGAAGGGCCTGGTGCGAAGGACACCCGCGTCGCGCACACACACAGGTCAGGAGCGCCGGTGGTCGTCCGCCGACGCGTGGAGCGAGCCGCCCGCGCCGACCTGACGCCCGACGACGCCGAGCGGCGAGCGTGGAGCAGAGAAGGACGACTCTCGGAGACCCGGACCCGCCGATCCGGACCCGGCGATCCGGACGGACCGTGGTACCGGCTCGTCGACCCTCGAGCGTCAGCCCGCGGGGAGGATGATCGTCTGGTACTCGGTGTACGGGCCGATGCCCTCCGGGCCGAGCTCGCGGCCGATGCCCGAGGCCTTGAACCCGCCGAACGGCGCGTTGAAGTCGAGGATCATCGAGCTGTTCACCGCGACCACGCCCGTGCGCACCTGCGCGGCGATCGTTGCTCCGTGCTGGGCGTCGGACGTCCACACCGAGCCGCAGAGGCCGTAGTCGGAGTCGTTGGCGATCGCGACCGCCTCCTCCTCGGTGCCGTACTTGATCACCGACAGCACCGGTCCGAAGATCTCCTCGCGGGCGATCTTCATGTCGTTGGTGACGTTGACGAACACGGTCGGCTCGATGTACCAGCCCGTCTCGAGGTGCTCCGGCAGCCCACCGCCCACGACCGCGCTCGCACCGGCGCTCACGCCGGCGTCGAGGAAGCCCTTCACCCGCTCCTGCTGGCGCTGCGCGACCAGCGGGCCGACGTGGGTGTCGTCCTCCAGCGGGTCACCGGTCTTCATCGCCCGCACCGCCGCTGCGAGCGCGTCGACCACCTCGTCGTGGCGCTTCGCGCTCACGAGGATCCGGCTCTGCGCGCCGCAGACCTGGCCGTTGTTCATGAGACCCGACATGATCAGGTTGCCGAGCGACGCCTCGTCGATCACCCAGTCGTCGAGCACGATCGCCGCGCTCTTGCCGCCGAGCTCGAGCGTGCAGCGCTTCAGCTGCTCGCCACAGATCGCCCCGATGTGGCGGCCCACCGCGGTCGAGCCGGTGAAGCTGACCTTGTCGATGCCTGGGTGACGCACGAGGTGCTCGCCCGTCTCACGGCCCGCGGCGACGACGTTGATCACCCCCGGCGGCAGGTCGGCCTCGGCCACCGCGTCGGCGAGCAGGTAGCCGTCGAGCGGCGTCTCCGGCGCCGGCTTGAGGACGATCGGGCACCCCGCGGCCATCGCCGGACCCAGCTTCAGCGCGGCGATGAACAGCGGCACGTTCCACGGGATGATGCCGGCGGCCACGCCCACCGGCGCGCGCCGGACCTTGACCGGCGAACCCAGTGCGCCCGTCCGGTCGTCCTCCCACCCGTAGCCGGGGGCCAGGGCGGCGTAGGTGTCGAGCACCATGGTCGCCGAGAACACCTGGCCCATGAGCGACCACTGCTTGGGCGAGCCGTTCTCGAGCGAGATCGTGTCGGCGATCTCGCCGGCCCGGGCCTGGATCGCCTGCGACAGGCGGGTGATGCCCTCGGCCCGCTCGGCGGGGGTCATCCGGGGCCACGGGCCGTGGTCGAACGCGTCGCGAGCCGCGGCGACGGCACGGTCCATGTCGGCCGGCGATGCGTCGGGCACCCGGCCGATGACCTCCTCCGAGTGCGTCGAGACGACGTCGATCGTGCCCGTGCCGTCGGGGGCGACCCACTCGCCACCGATGAAGACCTGCTCGCGAACCTGCATGGGAACCCTCCTGACCCGTCTGGTCGGAGGCGCAGGCTATCCCCCGGAGGGGCGCCTGCTTCCCGCCGGGCGGACGGGAGCCGGGCTCAGAGCAGTGGGCGGGCGGTGGGGTCGATCGGGCGGGGCAGGAGCGAGTCGCCCATGAGGAACTCGTCGACCCCGCGGGCGCAGGAGCGACCCTCGGCGATGGCCCACACGATCAGGCTCTGGCCCCGCCCCATGTCGCCGCACGCGAACACGCCCGGCACGGTCGACTGGTAGGCGGCGTCGCGCGTCACGTTGCCGCGCTCGTCGAGCTCGACGCCGAGCTGCTCGATCATCCCCTCGCGCTGCGGGCCGAGGAAGCCCATGGCGAGGAAGACCCGCTCGCAGGGCAGCTCGAACTCGCTGCCCTCGATCTTCTCGAACCTGCCGTCGACCATCTCGACCTCGTGCGCGACGAGCGCGCGCACGTTGCCGTCGTCGTCGCCGAGGAAGCGCTCGGTGTTGACCGAGTACACGCGCTCGCCGCCCTCCTCGTGGGCCGAGGTGACCTTGAACACGTTGGCGAAGGTGGGCCACGGGTTGGCACCGGCCCGGGAGTCGGGCGGCCGCGGCAGGATCTCGAACTGGTGCACCGACACCGCGCCCTGGCGGTGGGCGGTGCCGAGGCAGTCGGCCCCCGTGTCACCGCCACCGATGATGACGACGCGCTTGCCCCCCGAGGAGATCGCGGGCGCGTCGAGGTCGCCCTCCTGCACCCGGTTGGCGAGCGGGAGGTACTCCATCGCCTGATGGATGCCGGCGAGTTCGCGGCCCTCGATCGGCAGGTCGCGCCAGGCGGTGGCGCCGCCGGCGAGCACGAGTGCATCGAACTCGCGGCGCAGCTCGTCCACTCCGACGTCGACGCCGACGTTGGTGCTCACCCGGAACTCGGTGCCCTCGGCCCGCATCTGGTCGAGGCGGCGATCGAGGTGGCGCTTCTCCATCTTGAACTCGGGGATGCCGTAGCGGAGGAGCCCGCCGGGGCGGTCGGCCCGCTCGAACACGACGACGTCGTGGCCGGCCCGGGTGAGCTGCTGCGCGGCGGCGAGGCCGGCCGGGCCGGAGCCCACCACGGCGACCCGCTTGCCCGTTCGCACTGCGGGCAGCACCGGCTCGATCCATCCCTCGGCCCAGCCCCGGTCGACGATCTCGACCTCGACCTGCTTGATGGCCACCGGGTCCTGGTTGATCCCGAGCACGCAGGCCGACTCGCACGGTGCGGGGCAGAGCCGCCCCGTGAACTCGGGGAAGTTGTTGGTGGCGTGCAGCCGCTCGATGGCCGCGCGCCAGTGGTCCCGGTAGACGAGGTCGTTCCAGTCGGGGATGAGGTTGCCGAGCGGGCAGCCGTTGTTGCAGAACGGGATGCCGCAGTCCATGCACCGCCCCGCCTGCGTCTCGAGCGCCTCCCGGGAGAAGGGCTCGTAGACCTCGCTCCAGTCGCGCAGGCGCAGCTCGACCGGCCGGCGGACCGGGGTCTCGCGGCCCCACTTCAGGAACCCGGTGACCTCACCCACGGGA
>VGCA01000270.1 GCA_016870245.1 Actinomycetota bacterium
CGACTCCATCGAGTGGGCCCCGGCCGACGTGGTCGCGAAGGAGATCACCGTCACCGCCGTGTCCGACGGCACACCCCGCACCTACCGCTGGGACGAGGCGCCGCTCGTCGGCGGCTGGTTCTACTTCGGCTGGGTGGCGGCCGACCGCGAGAGCGGGCGCATCCTCTTCACCTCCAACATGATCGACGCCACGTGGGAGGACACCGAAGGCGTCATCCACTCCGTCGACGGCGCGGTCGACCAGCTCGCTCAGGAGATCTACCTCGAACCCGAGGCGCTCCCGCTCGTCGAGCGGCTCCACGGCATCACTCCCAGCAGCGCCCGCGACGAGTACCAGCAGGCGATGCGTCGCGAGGTGCACCACTACACCGTCGAGGAGGCCAACTACGGAAAGGCGGCCAAGCGGCTCTACAACCTCTTCCGGGTGGCCGACGAGCTCGAGGCCGCGGCCTACGTGCGCGAGCTGTTCGACGAGCCCCAGGCCGTGCTCTACCAGGTGCCCACGCTGCTCTACGCGGCCGACGTCGCGCTCGATCCGCAGTCGGGGATCGACCGCGCGACCGTGCTGCAGCAGATCGAGGTGGTCGCCGGCGCCATCGCCGACGCCACCGATGGCGTCGAGGAGCGTGAGCTGCTGGCCCAGCTCGACCGCCTCCGTGAGGAGGCGCTGGCCGAGGGCGGCCGCGACGGCGACTGGGCCGAGGTGCTCGAGGAGGTGCGCGAGCGGTGCGCCACCATCGTGAGCCAGTTCTTCCGTGAGCAGCTGCTCGCCCACGACCGCGTGCGGACGTTCCTCGACGAGATCGCCGCGGACTGACGCCGGGGCGCCGTCACGCCGTCACGGTCGGGTCGACGCACGCTCGTGGATCTCGGCCGCGGCCCGGATGCCCGACTCGATGGCGCCCTGGATCCAGGCGTGGGCGAGCGACGCGTGCTCCCCCGCGAAGTGCACCCGCCCCTCGGGCATGCAGATCGCCTCGTGGAGCAGCGTCTGCTGACCCGGGTCGAACAGCGCGAACGCGCCGCCGGCGAACTCGTCGTCGTGCCACATCTTCGAGGCGCCCGCTTCGAACTCGACGGCGGCCTGCGGGTGGATGCGGGTCACGTCCTCCAACGCCTGCACGATCCGGTCGTCGGGCGAGAGCGACCCCCAGCGCTGAGCGTCCTCGCCCCAGGTGTAGCTCGCGAGCATGACGCCGCGGCCGGTGTCGCGCCCGTGGTCGGGGTAGTACACGTTGCGCACGGCGAGGTCGGTCACCGTGCCCCCGCCCACGATGCCGTCGTCGTCCTCCCAGAAGCGCCGCCGGAACTGCAGGAAGACCTTGGCCGACGCGTCGTAGTGGAGCTGGCGGATCGCCCGCTGCTTGAGCCGCGAGAACGGCGTGAGCACCTCCACGTGGCGCAACACCGGGAACGGCGTGGTGAGCACCATGTAGTCGGCGGTCTCGGAGAAGCGCCCGGCCGCGTTGCGGCAGTGGACGGTCACACCGTGGTCGTCGTGGTCGAGCGCGACCATCTTCGCCCCGAACCGGATGCGGGGCGCGAGCTCGGGGAGGAACGCGCGCGGCAGCAGGTCGGTCCCGCCGTCGAGGTAGACGAGATCGCTGTAGTAGCCGCCGAGCTCCTCGCGCAGCAGCTCGAGGAACGACGAGTTCATGAGCGCCTCCTGGTTGAACAGGAGGCCGAACATCTCGATCGCGCCTTCCGACCACCGGCGGTACTCGAGGAACTCGCGCACGCTGTACTGGTCGTACTCGGCTGCGATCCCGACCCAGCCGTCGTCGGCGCCCACGGCCAGGCGGTCGGCGAACGGCGCGAGCTCGAGGCTCCACAGCTGCGCGGGGGGCATGCGCTCGTGCGGCGCGCAGTCGAAGCCGAGCTGCCGCGGGTCGCCGCCCAGATCGCGGTGACGGACCCGGGTGCCCCCGAACATGCAGTAGGTGTCGGGGTTGTCCATGGTGAACGGCCGGGTCGCGAGCCCGTAGCGCGCCACCAGCGCCATGGTGAGCGCGTGGGATCGGGGGATCCGCATGGCGCCGGCCTCGGCCCACAGGCCGGGTGCGAACGGCTCCCGCAGCGTGCAGATCCGGCCGCCGACCCGGTGCTGGGCCTCCAGGATCAGCGGGTCGTGGCCCGCCCGGAGCAGCTCCGACGCAGCGACGAGCCCGGCCATGCCGGCGCCCACGACGATCACCCGGGCCGGCCGCGCGGCCCTGGACGCGAGCCCGTGGGTGAGGACGTCGAGGTGCTCGGCGACCGTGCGCGGGACCACGACGGCGCTCAGTAGCGGAAGTCGATCGGGCGCTCGCGCACGACCAGCAGGTCGGCGCCCGGGGGGATCAGCGTCTCGGACGGCGGGTTGACCTGGCAGTGCCCGTCGGTGAACACGCCGACGAGCAGCGACTCGTGCACGTCCTTGAGCTGCTCGAGCGCGAAGCGCACCGTCTGGTTCACCAGCTCCGGGGGCGCGGGGATGCGATAGAGCTCCTGGCCATCCGGGTGCGTGAGCAGGTCGGCGATGACCTCGGTGAGCCCGTGGGTGCGCGCCGAGGCCGCGAGGAGCGCGCCGGTGAGCTCGGCGCTCACCACCAGCTCGTCGGCCCGGGTCCGCTCGAAGTGCTGCCGGTTCTCCGACTTCACGACCTCCACGCACGTGTACGCGTCGTGGTTGATCGACTCGACCGCGAGCGTGGTGAGCAACGAGCGGGCGTCGAGATCGTCGGGGTCGCCGCTCGCGTTGGTGTGGTCGGCGAGAACGATCACGGTGGACACGCGCTCCACCCCGGCCCGCTTCAAGTCGGCGTCGTTGCTGGTGTTCCCCCGGATGAAGACGATGCCATCACCCTCGAACGGCACCGTCTCGGTGTCGACGAGGATCACGATGTCGCGCGGGTCCTCCACCTCCTTCGCCCGCAGCTCCCGGATGATCTCCGAGCCCTTCGGGCTCCACCCGCAGATCAGGAGGTGGTCGGAACCCTTGTACGTGCCCATCCCTGCTCCTCGTGAGATGACCGTGGCCACGAAGCGCGACGCGATCGCTCCGGTGGTGAACGCGACGACGCTGACGCCGGCGACGCGCACCGTCCAGTAGGCGAGGAAGCCGGCCTGGCTCCTCACCTTGTACGGGGACGTGCCCTCGAACAGCGTGCGCACGACCCATCCGTACGCGTCGCCGACGTTTTGGACGTCGGCGCTGCGGTTGCGTTCGACCAGGTAGAAGAAGATCGGGGCGACGAACAGGATGAGCATCGCCAGCCCCGCGCCGATCAGCAACCGGTTGCTGATCCGCTCGCCTTCGGTCCTGCCTCGCATCGGCATGCGCTCCGTGCCCGCTCGTCAGTTCGTGGTGGTCGTGGTGGTCGTGCCGGCGCGTCTCGTCGCGCGGCCGCAGCGTAGATCAGACGCCGTCGTAGGTGACGTCCGAGCGGTCGCGCCGACCGACCGTGAAGTCGTCGCCGAAGACGAAGCGGGCGTTCGGGTCGAACGGGACCGTGTAGGTCCAGTCGAATG
>VGCA01000271.1 GCA_016870245.1 Actinomycetota bacterium
TGGGCATCGACCGTCGCGTGGGCGACGGCGCGCTCCTCCGGGGCGAGGGATGCGAACTGCGCCTCACCGGTGACGGCGGCGAGCACCCGGCGGCCGGCCGCCGACGTGGACCGCTCGATCTGCATCCCGAGCCGGGCCCAGTAGTTGATCTGCTCGGTCACGGTCCGGTGCTCCCCCGGCGCCACCGACGCGGCGGTGGCGGCGACGTCGGCCGTCACCCGGGTCGGCGTGGTCGTCCCCTTGGCCATGGCGCACCTCCGTAGCAGACTGCTACAACTGTATCATTCTGCGACAGCAGGCCACGGGCTGGCCGGCGTCCGGCCGGGGGAACGCACCGCCGGGGTCGGGGCGGCACCCCCGACCGGGTGGGTGCGCCCGCGCCCGAACAAGTGGGTGCGCCCGCGCCCCTACCCTCGGGCCATGACCGAGCGACCGCCGTTTCGCATGGGCCGCCTCGACCACGTGCACGTCCGGGTGCCCGACCGGGCCGAGGCGGCACGCTGGTACGCCGAGCACCTCGGCTTCGAGCCGGTCGAGGAGCACACGTTCTGGGCCGAGGGGTTCGCGGGTGGACCCCTGCAGATCTCGGCCGACGGCGGCCGCACCACCCTCGCCCTGTTCGAGGCGAGCGAGGGCCACCCGATGGTGCGTCAGGAGACCGGCGTGGCGTTCTGCGTCGACGCCGACGCGTTCATGGCCTTCGCCCGCTCGCTCCCCAACGGGATCCCCACGGTCGACGGCACGCCGCTGCAGCGCGACGACCTCGTCGACTTCGACCTCTGCTGGGCGTACGAGCTGGCCGACCCATGGGGCAACCGCTACGAGCTGAACACCTACGAGTACGAGCGGGTCCGCAGCCAGCTGGTCGAGGCCGACGGGATCATGCCCCGGCGGTTCTGGCCGTCCGAGCTCCTCGCCGAGTACCGCGACCGCGACGGGGCTGCCCCGAGCGGGTGACGGCTCGCCGGACCAGGTCCGGCCGATCGCCCCCTGCCCGTCCGCGTGTGACCGGGGCCACGGCCCGCGCGGATCGCACCGCCCGTGGCGTTGGCCCCGACATGCGGACCTTCGCCGTCGCCGCCACCGTCGCCGCACCGGCCGACGCCGCGTGGGACGCCCTCGCGACGCCGTCCCGGTGGTCGGAATGGGGCCCGTCCGTCCGGGCGGTGGACTGCGCCGACGAGACGGTGCGGGCCGGGACCACCGGTCGCGTGCGCACGACGCCAGGACCGTCGCTGCGCTTCGTGGTCACCGCGGTCGAGCCCGGCCGCTCGTGGCACTGGCGGGTGGCCGGGGTCGCCGCCACCGGGCACCGCGTCGACCCGGTCGACGCGACGAACACCCGGATCACCTTCGAGGTCCCGTGCTGGGCCGCGCCCTACGCCGTCGTGTGCCGCCGCGCGCTGCGACGGCTCGCGGCGGTCCTCGAGCCCCCGAACGAGTGACGCCGACGCGGAGCAGGTCCGGTTGCCGGTCCGGTCGGACGTCACCTGGTCGTGCGGATCGGCGTCGGGATGCCGCCCAGGAGGGTCAGCCGCGCGGGACCTCGCGCAGCTCGTAGGTCTCGATCACGTCGCCCTGCTTGAGGTCCTGGAAGTCGGACAGGCCGATGCCGCACTCGAAGCCCGACTGGACCTCGCGCGCGTCCTCCTTGAACCGCTTGAGCGACTGGATGGCGCCGTTCCAGATGACCACGCCGTCGCGCAGGAACCGGACCCGGGACCCACGGGTGATCGTGCCCGACAGCACGTAGCAGCCGGCGACCTTGCCCACCCGGGGCACACCGAAGACCTCGCGGACCTCGGCCTCGCCCGTGACCGCCTCCTCGAACTCCGGCTGGAGCATGCCCAGCAGCGCCGCGTTGACGTCCTCGAGGACCTTGTAGATGACCTCGTAGAGCCGCAGCTCCACCTTCTCGGTCTCCGCGAGCTCGCGGGCCTTGCGGTCGGGTCGCACGTTGAAGCCGATGACGGTGGCGTTGGACACCGCCGCGAGGTTGACGTCGGACTCGGTGATCCCGCCGACCCCGCGCATGACGAACGACAGGCGCACCTCTTCGTGGTCCTGGTCGAGCTTGCGCAGCGCGTCGGTGACCGCTTCGAGCGAGCCGTGCACGTCGGCCTTCAGCACCAGGTTCAGCGTGGCGACCTCGCCCCGCTGGACCATCGCGAAGATGTCCTCGAGACGGGCACCACCGGCGAGCGCCATCGGGTGCGCCAGGCTGGCCTTGCGGCGCCGCCACGACCGGGCCTCGGCCACGGTGCGCGCGATCTTGTCGTCGGGGGCCACCCGCAGCTCGTCGCCGGCCAGCGGCACGTCGTCGAGCCCCAGGACCTCGACCGGCATCGACGGGCCCGCCTCGGTGATCGAACGGCCGTGGTCGTCGAACATCGCCCGGACGCGGCCCCAGCCCCCACCCGCCACGATCGACTCGCCGACGCGGAGCGTGCCCCGCTCGACGAGCGCGGTGACCACCGGACCCCGGCCCGGGTCGAGGTTGGACTCGAGCACGAACGCCCTCGCCGGCGCCTCGGGGTTCGCCCCGAGCTCCTCGAGGTCGGCCACGAGCAGGATCGACTCGAGCAGCTCGTCGACGCCCTGACCGGTCGGGGCCGCGACCTCGCTGACGATGATGTCGCCGCCCCACTCCTCGGGCACCAGCTCCTGCTCGACGAGCTGCTGGCGCACGCGGTCGGGGTTGGCGTCCTCACGGTCGCACTTGGTGATCGCGACCACGATCGGGACCTCCGCCGCGCGGGCGTGGCTGATCGCCTCGATGGTCTGCGGCATCACGCCGTCGTCGGCCGCCACCACGAGGATGGCCACATCGGTCGCGGCCGCGCCCCGGGCCCGCATCTGGGTGAAGGCCTCGTGACCGGGCGTGTCGATGAAGGTGATGAGACGATCGCTCTTCTCGACCTGGTACGCACCGATGTGCTGGGTGATGCCCCCCGCCTCGCCCGCGACGACGTTGGCGCTGCGGATGTGGTCGAGCAGGGTGGTCTTGCCGTGGTCGACGTGGCCCATCACCGTCACGATCGGCGGACGGGCGACGAGCAGCGAATCGTCGTCGTCGTCCTCACCGAACATCGCCTGGAGCTCGAGCTCGGCCTCCTGGCCGGGCTCGACGATGAGGATCTCGGCGCCGAGCGCCTCGGCGATGAGCTCGACCATCTCGTCGGCCAGTGACTGCGTGCCGGTGACCATCTCGCCCGCGTCGAACAGCAGCCGCACGAGGTCGGCCGTCGTCCGGTTGAGCATCGGGGCGTACTCCTGGATCGTGATGCCGCGCGGCACCACGATCTCGCCCTCGGGGACCGGCGCGTCGGCCGGCGTGAACGAGGTGGACGACGCCGGACCGAGGTCCTCGAAGTTGCGCTGCCGCCGCTTCTTGCGCCGGGGCCGCTGACCCTGGGGGCCGGGCCGGCCCCGGCCACCACCGGGACCACCACGACCGCCGGGACCACCACCGGGACCGCCACCGGGACCACCACCCGGGCCACCACCG
>VGCA01000272.1 GCA_016870245.1 Actinomycetota bacterium
CTTCGCCATCCTCAGCCCCGGGAGCCTGACCACGCTCGCCGTGGTGTTGATCGGGGTCGCCGCGATCTACCTGGCCGTCACCGAGGGGATCGCCGCCTGGGGCAGCCCGCGCCCCGAGACGCCCACCGACGCCGAGGTCACGGGCACGGCCGACACCGACGCGGCCGCCCCTGACGCCCCTGCCGACCGGGAGGCGCCCGCCGACGCGGACTGACGCGACGCTCGGAGCGCACGGCGCCCGACCGGGTCGGGGCCGTCGTGATGGGCGGAGGTGGCAGGAATCGAACCCACCGAACGGGGATCACCCGTTCCACTCGTTTTGAAGACGAGGGGGGCCACCAGGCCCCGTTCACCTCCGCGACGAGTCTGTCATGCGCCGACCCGACGACGTGCACGCCGGACGGGAACGACAAGTGGACCGACACGGGCATCTTCTGATCGGCTTGGGGCCTCCGCACCCCGCGACCTCCCGAGGAGGATCACCGCCCTGAGCACCGACACCGCGATCACCGGCGTCGCCGAGATCCCGCCCTGCCGGGACACCGCCGGCGCCACCGCGCTCGATCTGGTCGGCCGCGTCGCCCGCGAGGCGCTGCTCGACGCCGCGCTGCTCCCGGGCGACGTCGACGGGCTCCTCCTCTCGCCCACCTTCACCGGCGCGCCGCTGACGATCGCGTCGATGGTGGCCGACCAGCTCGGCGTCCGGCCGTCGTACTGCGACGTCGTCGACCTCGGCGGCGCCACCGCCACCGGGATGATCTGGCGGGCGGCTGCCGCGATCGACGCCGGGGTCTGTCGCGCGGTCCTGTGCGTGCTCGCCGAGGCACCCGACCCGCGCCCGGGGGTCCGCTCCCCCACCTGGCCCGCGCTCCCCAACGCGCAGTGGGAACGGACCTACGGCTCGCTCGGTCCCAACTCGGGCTACGCGCTCGCCGCCGCCCGTCACGCGCACCTGTACGGCACCACCGACGAGCAGCGGGCCAAGGTCGCGGTCGACCAGCGCACCAACGCGTGCGCCAACCCGGAGTCGCTGTTCTTCGGCCGGCCGATCACGGTCGACGACGTGCTGACGTCGCCGCTCATCTGCGACCCGCTGCACCTGCTCGAGATCGTGATGCCGTGCTTCGGCGCCACCGCGTTCGTCGTGGCCCGCGGCGACGTGGCCCGCGCGAGCACCAACGTGCCGGTACGCCTGCGGGGCTTCGGTGAGCAGGTGAGCCACTCGTCGCTCGTGTCGATGCCCGACATCACGCGCACCCCGATCGTCGAGTCGTCACGGCGGGCCTACGAGACCGCCGGCGTCGGCCCCGGCGACATCGATGTGCTGTCGCTCTACGACTGCTACACGATCACGGTCATCCTGAGCCTCGAGGACGCCGGCTTCTGCGCCAAGGGCGAGGGGGGTCCGTTCGTCGCCGATCACGACCTCACCTACGCCGGCGACCTCCCCTGCAACACCCACGGCGGGCAGCTCTCGTACGGGCAGGCCGGACTCGCCGGCGGGGCCAGCCACGTCACGGAAGCGGTCCTGCAGCTCCGGGGCGAGGGCGGCGCGCGCCAGGTGCCCGACTGCGGCTTGGCGCTCGTCAACGGCAACGGCGGCATCCTCGCCGAGCAGTGCACCCTCGTCCTCGAGCGAGGCGACGCGTGAGCGGGTCGGCGGAGGTGGAGGGCATCCCGCCCCGGCCGGTGCCTGAGTCATCGCCCTACGGCGAGCCGTACTGGGCCGCAGCCGTCGACGGGCGGTTGGTGATCCAGCACTGCCCCCGCTGCGACCGCCTCCAGCACTTCCCCCGCCCGTGGTGCACGGCGTGCCTCCACGACGAGCTCGACTTCGTCGACGTCTCGGGGCGCGGCACCGTGTACTCGTGCACGGTGGTGCGCCGGAACCCCAACCCCGCGTTCGCCACCCGTGTCCCGTACGTGCTCGCCCTCGTCGACCTCGACGAAGGGGTGCGGATGATGAGCAACGTCGTCGACTGCGCACCCGAAGCGGTCACCGTGGGCGCGCGGGTACGGGTGTGCTTCGAGACGGTCGACGACACGCACGCCGTCCCCTGCTTCACCCTCGATCCGGAAGGAACGTGATGGACGTCGGCATCTACCTCGATGGCCGCAACCCGCCCCAGTGGGCCCGACCCTGGCCCGAGCACTACGCGCGCACGCTCGAGCTGGTCGAGGAGGCCGAGCGCCTCGGCGCCGCGTCGGTGTGGCTGTCGGAACACCACTTCTTCGAGGACGGCTACCTGCCCCAGCCGCTGACCTTCGCGGCCGCGATCGCGGCGCGCACCCGGTCGATCCGGATCGGCACCGCGGTGCTGCTCGCCGCCCTCCGCTCCCCCGCACAGCTGGCCGAGGAGGCGGCGATGGTCGACATCCTGAGCAACGGCCGCCTCGACCTCGGAGTCGGATCGGGCTACCGGGTGCCCGAGTACGAGGGGTTCGACCGCTCGTTCGACAGGCGCTTCTCGCAGACCGCCGCGGTGCTGCGCGAGGTCCTGCGCCTCTGGGACGAGGGCGGCGTCACCCCGCTCCCGGTGCAGCGCCCGATGTCGGTGTGGGGCGGCTTCTTCGGACCGCGCGGCGCGCGGTTCGCCGGCGAGATCGGCGCCGGGCTGCTCGCCATCGACCCCGCGCTCATGGACCCGTACCGCGAGGGGCTGGCGGCGGGCGGGCACGACTCCGGGTCGGCCCGGTGCGCCGCGGTCGTCAACCTCGTGGTCGCCGACGATCCCGCGTCGGCGTGGCCCCGCATCCGACCGCACCTCGAGTACCAGTGGGACTCGTACAACCGGTACTCGGTGGAGGGCACGGGCGCACCCGAGCCCCGACCGATCGACGCCGACCGCTGGATCGCCCCCGGCCGCGCCGGCGCACCGCCCCGGTTCGGGGTCTTCACCCCCGAGGGAGCCGCGGCCCACATCCGGGCCCTCACCGACGGGCTCCCGGTGGTGCAGACCTACCTCTGGGCGAGCATCGCCGGGATGCCCGACGACCTGGTCGAGCGCCACGTGACGCTCGCCTGCACCGAGCTACGCGCCCTGCTGGCCTGAGGTCGTCGCCGGCGGACCCGCCGGGGTGGCCGCGGGTGCCATGCGCCGCGGCCGGGCGGCCTCGGGGATCCAGTCGTAGACGACGACCGTCTTGAGCGCCTTGTCCTGGAGGCTGCGGCAGCGACGGTCGAACGGGACCCACAGGATGCCGGGGTAGAAGATCGCGCAGAGGAACGCCCGCACGAACGCCTGGCGCGGGGTGAGCGGCCGGGCGTCGGCCCGCACCACCCGGAGCCCGAGCAGCTGCTTACCGATGGTCCGCCCGGTCGAGCCCCAGCCCAGCGCGAGGTAGATCACCAGCACCCAGAAGATCATCAGCGCCGACACCCAGCCCGGCGGGGTCGGGATCGCGATCCGGTTCGAGAACAGCAGGTCCCAGAGCAAGCCCAGCCCGGCGACCAGCACCGTGTACACGACGAACGCGATCCCGATGTCGGCGCCGAACGCGAGCC
>VGCA01000273.1 GCA_016870245.1 Actinomycetota bacterium
ATCGGCACCAGCGCCGACGGCGAGGCCGCGCCGGCCGAGGCCACCCGCCCCGCCCCCACGCTCGGCAGCAGCGAGCCCACCTGGCCCGGCGCACCGGTGGCCATCCCGGCGCGTGACCGCGGTCCCGGCGCGTGGAGCGGCGTCAACGTCATCGAGTTCGGCGCCGGGGCGGCCGGACCGATCTCCACGCGGTACTTCGTGGAGCACGGTGCCACCGTGCTGCGCATCGAGTCGGCGAGCCGGCCGGACTTCCTCCGGGTGATGGCGCTCGGCCCGAAGAACCCGCACGGGCTCGACGGCTCCCCGCTCTACGACGTGCTCAACGTCGGCAAGCGCAACGCGACGTTCAACCTCAAGGACCCGCGGGCGGTGGAGCTGGTGAAGCGGCTCATGCTCGACTGGGCCGACGTCGTCGTCGAGAACTTCGCGCCACGGGCGATGAGGGGCTTCGGCCTCGACTACGAGTCGCTCGCCGCGGAGGACGCGGGCCTGGTCATGGTGAGCGCGTGCCTCAACGGCCAGACCGGCCCCCACAAGGACTATCCCGGCTTCGGCTCCCAGGGCTCCGCGCTGGCCGGCTTCACCGACCTGACCGGCTGGCCCGACCGGGCGCCGGTGGGTCCGTCGGGCACGATCACCGACTCGCTGGCGCCGCGCTACGTGGCCACCGCCGTCGCCGCCGGCCTGCACTACGCGCGCCGCACCGGGCGGGGCGTGTACCTGGACGTCTCCCAGGTGGAGACGGGGATCTACACGCTGTCGCCCTGGCTGCTCGAGGCCGACGCCGACGGCGTCATCGTCGAGCGGGCCGGGAACCGGTCGGCGCGGGCCGTCCCCCACGGTGGCTTCGCCTGCGCCGACGAGACCCGGGCCGACGGCTCCGTCTCGAACGACCGTTGGGTCGCGATCGCGTGCTGGACCGATGCCGAATGGGCCACGTTGGCCGGGATCATCGGAGTCGACGACCCGTCGCTCGCCGGGCTCGACGCCCGCCTCGCCCGCGTCGACGAGGTCGAGGCCGCCGTCACGGCGTGGACCTCCGCCCGGACCCGGCTCGAGGTCGCCGAGGCGCTCCAGGCCGCCGGCATCGAGGCGGTGCCCGTGGCCGACTTCTCCGACGTCCACGACGACCCCCAGGTGGCCCACCGCGGCCACTTCGCGCACCTCACCCACGCCGCCATGGGGCCGCGCGAGTACGAGCACAACGGGTTCCGGATCGAGGGCATGGCCGTCGGCTACGACCGCGGCGGCCCGCTCCTCGGCGAGGACAACGACTGGGTCCAGACCGAGCTGCTGGGACTCACCGACGCCGAGCGCACCACCCTCGCCGAGGACGGCGTCTTCACGTGACGCGCCTCCGCTCCTGAACGACCGGCTCAGCCTCCGGCGACGGCCCGCTGGTACACGTTGGGATCCGAGTACTCGGTCCACCGGACCACGACGTCCCCGCGGAAGCGCACGAACATCACGTAGTGGTTCCGGTACCGACGGCCGGTGCCCCGGACCTCGTTGTCGCCTCGGACCTCGCAGATCACCGTGTCGGGGTCGGTCGTCTCGTGGAGCGCGGTGATCTCGTACGACACCGACGCGAACCGCGCGAACAGCCCGGCGAACATCGCGGCGATCTCGGAGCGGCTGCGCCGGGGCGCCATCTCCGGGTAGTAGGGCGCGACGTACTCCGCATCGTCGGCCAGATCGGCGACGAAGGCCTCGACGTCACCCGCCGACACGCTCGCGAGCATCCGCCGCACGGTGTCGGCGTGGGCGTGCCAGGCCGCACGGGCGGACGCGTCGCCCGTCGGATCGGAAGGCACGACGCTCGATGCGCTCACACCCCGAAATGTACGTCCGAAACCCGGTCGCCGGCTCCGCCCGTTACCGTGCTGCGCCGTGGCCACCGCCGTCTTCCTGATCACCTGCCCCGACCGCCCCGGCCTCGTGGCCGCGGTCGCCAACTTCGTCGCCGCCCACGGCGGCAACATCCTCCACGCCGACCAGCACACCGACACGGCGACCGGCGTGTTCTTCCAGCGGGTCGAGTTCGACCTCGCCGGATTCCCCCTCCCCCGCGACGAGATCGCCCGCGCCTTCGCTCCCACCGCGGCCGAGCTCGGCATGGAGGTGCGCCTCGCATTCAGCGACGACGTGCCCCGCGTGGCGGTGCTGGCCTCGCGCGAGCCGCACTGCCTCACCGACCTGCTCTCTCGCTTCGCGGCCGGTGAGCTGCCGGCCGAGCTGCGGATGGTCGTGAGCAACCATCCCGATCATCGCGCCACGGCCGAGTTCTACGGCGTGCCCTACCACTGCCTTCCGATCACCCCCGAGACCAAGCCGGCCCAGGAGAGGGCGGTGCGCGCGCTCCTCGACGACGACGGGATCGACCTCGTCGTGCTCGCGCGCTACATGCAGATCCTGTCCGACGAGTTCGTCGCGCACTTCCCGAGCCGGATCATCAACATCCACCACTCGTTCCTGCCTGCATTCATCGGCGCCCGGCCGTACCACCAGGCCCATGCCCGGGGCGTGAAGGTCATCGGCGTCACGGCGCACTACGCCACCGCCGACCTCGACGAAGGCCCGATCATCGACCAGGACGTCGTGCGCATCAGCCATCGCGACGCCGTCGCCGATCTCGTCCGCAAGGGCCGCGACCTCGAACGGGTCGTCCTTGCCCGCGCCATCCGCGCCCACCTCGAGCACCGCGTGCTCGTCTACGGCAACAAGACCATCGTCTTCGACTGATCCCCGGGCGGGGTGCCGCAGGTCGTCGCCCCACGCCGCACCCCTCGGCTCACCCGTCGAGGATCGCGCGCCCGGTCGCGACCAGCGTCGCGTTGTCGGGTGCGGGGCTCCCGTCGGGGAGCGTGAGCGTGTCCTCCAGACCGATGCGCGACGCGTACCCGAGCTCGGCCGCCCGCCGCAGCATCGGCCACGTGGTCGCGCCGAACCCGTGGAGAAGCCGCGGGACGTCGGCCGCGTGGTCGTCGAGGACCGCCAGCAGCGCATCGAGCGTCGCGGCGGCCACGGCGAGGTCCTGGTCGATCGGCTCGCACAGCGTGCGCACGCACTCCCCCGCGAGCCCGGAGTCCACGAGCACCCGTGCCGCGTCCGCGTGCCACAGACCGGCTTCGATCCCGACGCCGCGGTCGAGCAGCAGGCGGGCCAGCGCGACGGCACCGGGCTCGTTGAAGTTCACCGAGGCGAAGTCGGGGAGGCGGGGCCAGCCCGCGACCAGGGCGAGGCGCTCGCCAGGGTCGGGCACGACCCAGGCGCCGGTGGAGACGCCGATGGGGACGTCGACCGCGCTCCGCAGCGCCTCGAGCGTGGCGGCCACCGCCTCGGGCGCGTAGCTCTCGGCCCCGTCGGCAGCCCGCACGTGCACGTGGAGCGCGCCGGCCCCCTCGGCCACGACCGCGACGGCGTCGCGGGCCAACGCCGCCGGATCGGTCGGGACCCGGGGGTGGGCGTCGGGGCGACGGGTCCCGTTGA
>VGCA01000274.1 GCA_016870245.1 Actinomycetota bacterium
CTCGTCGAGGATCACGATCGGCTCCCGGGCCGGCGGTCGCCCCCGGACCGGACCCGAGGGTCCGGCCGGCGCGGGGGCGGGGCTCACCCGCCCTGGACGGGTCGGACCCAGACGATCTCCTCGGCGGCGGGGTCGAACCGTGAGACCCGCTCGGCGTCGGCGGCCGGCGCGCCGACGGCGCGGGCGAACGGGATCTTGCGCTCGGCGCGCAGCCGTTCGAAGAGCGCTTCGGCCTCGGCCAGGCTCGCCGGGTCGTCGAGCGACCAGGCGACGCAGGTGTCGCCGGTGTGGTCGAGGATGCGCATGGTTCCCATCGTGGGCCTCCGGGGGATCGGGGACGACGACGCGAACGTGTGTTCGGTCGCGGACTGGTGATCGAACACCAGTTCGCGCCCCCGCGTCAACCCTCGAACGTCCCTGAGGGCGCGGCGCCACGGTAAGGGTCCATGCCATCGGACCCCGGCCCGGCCCGCCGGCGGAGCCGGGCGCGGGTGCGCCCCGACCGGGCGTGGGAGACTCGGACGTGGCCGCGACCCGCGTCGGACTGCTCGCCCCCATGACCCACGAGCTCGCGCCCCTGGTGCGGCTGCTCGGCCTGGAGGCGCGGGCGTTGTCGCCCGCGGGCTGTCTGGAGGCCGAGGTCGACGGCGTCGAGTTCGTCGCGACGATGACCGGCATCGGGATGCAGGCCGGGGCCGATGCGACGCATCGGGTCATCGACGCCGGGGTGGGGCACGTCGCCGTCGTCGGCATCGCCGGTGGCATCGGTCCGGGTCTGGAGATCGGTGCGCTCGTCCTGCCCGAGTCGGTGCTGCATGCGGAGACGGGCCGCCACCACATCCCGGTCCACCTGGGCACCGCGCCGGCGGCCGGGATCATCCGCAGCTCCGACCACTTCCTCACCGACGACGACACCCTCGCCGCGTTGGTCGCCGCCGGCGTCGTGGCACTCGACATGGAGTCCGGCGCGGTCGGTGAGGTGTGCGAAGCGCGCGGCGTGCCGTGGTCGGTGTTCCGGTCGATCAGCGACCGGCCCGCCGACAAGCTGGTCGACGCGGCGGTCTGGGAGATGACCGGACCCGACGGCGGCGCCGACGCCGACGCACTCCGGCGCTACCTCGAGTCCGACCCCGCGGCCGGCGAGCGGCTGGCCCGGATGGCCGCCGACATGGAGGTCGCGGTCGTGGTCGCGGCGGAGGCAGCCGTCGCCGCGTTCGGCGTCGAGCTCCCCGTGGGAGGATGACCGACGCTCAGGCGGGAGCCGCCGGGGCCAGTCGCCCCGACTCGAGCGCGGCGCGGACGGCGTCGTAGTCGCGCTGGTTCTGCTCGGCGTACGCCGCGGCGAAGTCGCCCATCGCGTCGTCGAACTCGTCGTTCTTGCCGAGGTACGCGTCGATGGCGACCCGGTCTCCGGAGCGGGCGTGGCCACGGGCGAGCGTCCGTGCGCAGATCTCCCCGAAGACCCGCATGACCTCGGGGCCCATCGTCTGGTAGTCGGGGGCGAGCTTCCCGTCCCACAGCTGGCGGAGGTAGAAGTCGCGCTCGACGCCGTCGACGCTGCGGGCCGTGGTCCAGCCCAGGAGGATGTCGCCCGCCGACTGGAGGAGCCGTTGGCCCTCCACCACCCGCTGACCGTGGCTGGCGAACCCCGATCGCCCGGAGTGCGGCTCGAGGACCGACTCGTTGGCCTCCTTCACCTGGATGAAGAGCGGGTCCTGGTCGTCGCGGCCGAGGAGCAGGATGATCCAGCACCGCGTCCCGACGCTGCCCACGCCCACGACCTTGCGGGCCACGTCGACGATCCGGTAGCCCTCGAGCAGGTGCCGCCGATCGGGCTGGAGGCTGTGGCGGTACACCCGGAACCGGTCGTGCAGCCAGGCGGCCACCGCCTCGGGGTCGTCGGACTGGTCGCGGACGGGCACGATGAGGGGCGGGTCGGCCTTGATCCGGTGCTGCCCGTCGACCACCTCGGTGAGCTTGTCGAATGCCCTCAGGCTGTTCTTCGCCTGCGCCTTGCCGACGTTGCGCAGGAAGCGATCCAGGACCTCCTGCGAGAGGCCGGCGCCCCAGCGCGCGATCACCCCGTCGACGTCGAGGCGCGAGTACCAGAGGTCGAGGTTGCCCATGGCGGCGAAGTCGCGCATTCCGCGGCGGTACGCCGTGGCCGTGTTGACCACGATCTTGCGGCCCTCCTTGCGGGAGAACCCGTTCTCGCGCCATGCGAGCTCGAAGCTCGCGACCAGGCGCTTGACGTCCCATTCGAACGGTCCGGGGTTCGTCTCGTCGAAGTCGTTCATGTCGAACACGATCTGCCGATCAGGTGCGGCGAAGCCACCGAAGTTGGCGAGGTGGGCGTCGCCGCAGCACTGCACCCGGAGCCCCGTGTCGGGCTGCGTGGCGAGGTCCGCGGCCATGAGGATCGCCGCGCCCCGGTAGAACGTGAAGGGGCTGGCGAGCATGCGTTCGTGCCGGATCGGGAGGAGCTCGGGGACGCGGTTGGTCTCCTGGCCCGCGATGAGCGCGACGGGGTCCGGGCGGTCGGCGGTGGGGTGCCAGTCGGCGTGTGCCGCGCGCGGCATGGTCCGGCGGGCGTCGCGTCCGAGCGCCCGGCGGGCCTCGAGGTCGAGATGGACGACCGGCGGGGGGGTTGACTGCGCCATCAGGATGCCTCTTCTTCGAGGGTCGCGCGGATCGCGAGCAGCTCGGAACGAGCCTGGTCGGTGACCGTCGGGAACTGCGGATCGATGTCGATGAGGGCGTTGGCGATGATCGCCGACGCGGCGATACGGGCGAACCACTTGTGGTCGGCGGGGACCACGTGCCACGGCGCCCACTCGGTGCTCGTGTGCGACAGCATCTCCGAGTATGCGCGCTGGTAGTCGTCCCAGTACTGGCGCTCCCGGGCGTCGGCCGCCGAGAACTTCCAGTTCTTCTCGGGCTCGTCGATCCGGGCGAGGAAGCGCTGGCGCTGCTCCTCCTTCGACAGGTTCAGGAACAGCTTGACGATCTTGAACCCGTTGTCGGAGAGGTAGCGCTCCCAGTCGTTGATCTCGCGGTATCGCCGCTTCCACACGTGGTGGCCGCGCGCCGCCTCGGGCATGCGCTGGGTCGCGAGCAGCTCGGGGTGCACCCGGACGACCAGCACCTCCTCGTAGTACGAGCGGTTGAAGATCCCGATCTGGCCGCGGGCGGGCAGTCGGGTGGCGCACCGCCACAGGTAGTCGTGGTCGAGCTCCTCGGGGGACGGCGACTTGAAGCTGTGCACCACGACGCCCTGGGGGTTGACCCCGCTCATCACGTGACGGATCGTGCCGTCCTTCCCGGCGGCGTCGAGTGCCTGCAGCACGACCAGGAGCCCGTAGGTGTCCTGGGCCGCGAGCCGCTCCTGGTACTCGGAGAGCAGCTCGACGCCCGCCTGGAGGAGGTCGTCGCTGGCGGACTTCTCGATCATCCCGTCCTTGTAGGCGGGATCGAAGTC
>VGCA01000275.1 GCA_016870245.1 Actinomycetota bacterium
GATGAAGCCGCGATGGCCCCGCGGGTCGCGGCCGGGGCGCTGGCCGCGTCGACGCCGGCCGCGGCCGCCGACGGCGCCGGGTACGTGGGAGTCGTCGTGCTCGACGACGCGCAGGCGATCGACGTGGTCGACGGGCCCGACGGGGTGCTGCGCACGCTCGCGCCCGGCGCGGTGGTGTGCCTCCACACGACCGTCACCCTCGACACGGTGCAGACGCTCGCGGCGGCGGGGGAGCGGGGCGGCGTGGCCGTGCTCGACTCGGGGATCAGCGGCGGCGAGACCGGTGCGCAATCGGGCACCCTGCTCAGCCTGGTGGGCGGTCCCGCCGACGCGGTCGAGCGGGCCCGACCCGTGCTGATGGCGTTCTCGAAGGAGGTCGTGCACGCGGGTCCGCTCGGCGCGGGCATGGCGCTGAAGCTCGCGCGCAACGCGGTGGGCTACGCGTGGATGCACGCGGTGTATGAGGCGGCCGAGCTCGCCCACCGGTCGGGGGTCGACGTCGCGCTGCTGGAGCAGGCGGTGCGCGAGACCGGCACGTTCGAGCAGGCGTTCACGCCGATCCTGCTCGGCGGCCCCGAGCCGTTCCCGCCCGACACGCCCGCGGCGATGCTCGACGGCGTCGCGCACGTCAACCGCCTCGCCGACAAGGACCTCGACCACACGCTGGCCCTCGCCGACCACCTCGGGATCGACCTTCCCGGCGTGCAGGCGGTCCGGGAGGGCTTCCACCGTTCCATGCGCATCTGACCGTCCGGACGCCGGGCGGCGCCTCGGTACCGCAGGCCGTCCGAACGAACGAAGGGAGAACCACGATGAGTGCACCGAAGCTCGACGCCGACTCCTACGAGTGGGTCGAGGTGACCGGCGACCCGGACAGCCCGTACCGGATCCACCACCACCTCTCGATCCTGGGGTGGGACCGCGACGCGGGGACGATGGACCTGCTCATCCGGTTCGACGCCGAGGGCGGGCACTGCCATGCCCACCGGCACGTGTCGCCCACGTCGATCCTCGTGCTCGAGGGCGAGCACCACGTCGACGAGCTGCTCCCCGACGGGTCGCGCGTCCAGAAGGTGCGGTCGCCCGGCACCCATCACTTCACCCCCGGCGACGCCAACCCGCACCTCGAGCGGGGCGGACCCGACGGTGCCGTGCTGTTCTTCAGCCACCACAGCCCCGACGGCCGGCTCTACGAGATCGTCGACGACGACGGTGAGGTCGTCTCGACCGTCACCATCGATTCGCTGGCCGCGTCGTGGGAAGCCCGGTGACGACCGACACCACCGTCCCCGGCGCGGGCGGCCCGTCGTTCGACGTCGCGGCCCTGCGGGCGAAGTACCGCGAGGAGCGCGACAAGCGGATCCGCCCGGACGGCAACGCGCAGTTCCGCGAGCTCGCCGGCGACCTCGCGCACTTCCTCGACGACCCGGACGGCGACCCCACGTTCACCCGCGACCCCCTCACCGACCACGTCGACGTGATCATCGTGGGCGGCGGGTTCAGCGGCCTCCTCGCGGGGGCGCGCCTGCGCGAGGTGGGCGTGGAGCGGATCCGGATCGTCGAGACCGGCGCCGACGTGGGCGGCACCTGGTACTGGAACCGCTACCCGGGCATCCAGTGCGACATCGAGTCGTACATCTACCTGCCGCTGCTCGAGGAGATCGGCTACATGCCGAAGGAGAAGTACTCCTACGGCACCGAGATCTGGAACCACTCGAAGGCCATCGCCGAGCACTTCGACCTCTACCGCGACGCGTGCTTCCGCACCCGGGTCACCGGCATGGAGTGGGACGAGGCCGGCGCGCAGTGGGTGGTGCACACCGACCGCGCCGACCGCATGACCGCCAAGTACGTGGTGATGGCGATCGGACCGCTGAGCCGTCCGAAGCTCCCCGGCATCCCCGGGGTGGAGGACTTCGCGGGCCACACGTTCCACTCGAGCCGCTGGGACTACGCGTACACCGGCGGCGACACCGACGGCGGCCTGGTCAACCTGCGCGACAAGCGGGTGGGCGTGATCGGCACCGGCGCGACCGCGATCCAGTGCGTCCCGCACCTGGGTGAGTGGGCGCAGCACCTCTACGTGTTCCAGCGCACGCCGTCGTCGGTCGACGTGCGGGGCAACCGGCCGACCGACCCCGAGTGGGCGGCGAGCCTCCCGGCGGGCTGGCAGCAAGAACGCATCGACAACTTCGGCACGCTGGTGTCGGGCGGGTTCGCGGAGGAGGACCTCGTCAGCGACGGATGGACCGAGATCATCCGCAAGCTCACGAGCCTCGGGATGGCCGAGATGATCGCCCAGGGCATGACGCCCGAGCAGATCGGCGCGCAGATGGAGATCGCCGACTTCGAGAAGATGGAGCAGATCCGGGCCCGGGTCGACGCGATCGTCGAGGACCCCGACACCGCCGAGGCGCTCAAGCCGTACTACCGGCAGTTCTGCAAGCGGCCGTGCTTCCACGACGACTACCTGCCGACGTTCAACCGGCCCAACGTCACGCTGGTCGACACCCACGGCCGGGGCGTGGAGCGCATCACCGCGCACGGCGTGGTGGTCGACGGCGAGGAGTACGAGGTCGACTGCCTGATCTTCGCGACCGGGTTCGAGGTGGGCACCGCGTACACGCGCCGGGCCGGGTTCGACATCGTCGGTCGCGGTGGGGCCACGCTCGGCGAGGAGTGGGGGAAGCAGGTCGCCACCTTCCACGGCTTCCTCAGCCACGGGTTCCCCAACCTGTTCCACATGGGCGGCGTGCAGTCGGGCGTGTCGCCCAACTTCACCGAGCTCTACTCCGAGCAGAGCCACCACGTGGCCTATGTGGTCGCCGCGGCGGAGGCGGCGGGCGCCCGCACCGTCGAGCCCACCACGGAGGCGCAGGCCGCGTGGGTGCGCACGATCATCGACGGCTCGGACGGCCGGGCCGAGTTCCAGGAGATGTGCACGCCCGGCTACTACAACAACGAGGGCCGCCCCGGCGAGGGCCCGGGCTGGTTCGGCGGCAACTACGGCGGAGGCGCCCCGGCGTTCTTCCGCCTCCTCCGGGAGTGGCGTGACGCCGGCACCCTCGAGGGGCTCGACCTCACCTGAGCGTGCGCTCGGCGACCACCGCTGCTCGCGCGCCGTGTTCCTGGAGGACGGCATCCTTCACCGAGGAGTCGTTCGCGTCTTGGTGCCGGTTCCGAAAGCCTCTGGCTGGGCACGGCCTGCCGCTGGGGTTCGCCCGGACGGGGGCTCGCACCGGGCTCTAGGATCGCCGGCGCGACGGCGGGGAGCAGCCTCGGGCAGCCCACGCGCCCGGGGAGGGCGGACATGAGCACGGGAAGCCGGTCGGGCGACACCGCCACTCGGGTGCGCGCCATCGTCCCGGAAGCGTCGTCGTCCGTGCTCGCCGACCTCGATCTCACGCGAGGTGGC
>VGCA01000276.1 GCA_016870245.1 Actinomycetota bacterium
CGGATGGCGCCTGCACGTCGGTCGTCGTCATCCCCGCCACCTGCCGCTGCCGCCCGCTGCCGGGCCCGACGCTACTTCGCCAGCGCCCAGTTGGGCCCGAAGCCGACGTCGACGGCGAGCGGCACCCTCAGCTCGCACACCGACTCCATCGTGGAGCGGACGAGGGCCTCGGCCACCTCGCGCTCGTCGAGCGGCACCTCGAACACGAGCTCGTCATGCACGGTGAGCAGCATCCGGGTGCCCAGAGCGGCGTTGTCCAGCGCGCGGTCGACGTCGATCATCGCCAGCTTGAAGATGTCGGCCGCGCTCCCCTGCACCGGAGCGTTCTGGGCCATGCGCTCACCCATCTGGCGAATGCGGAAGTTGTCGGAGCTGAGCTCGGCGATGAGCCGGCGGCGACCGAAGATCGTCGTGGTGTACCCCCGCTGCTTCGCCTCGACGATGGTCCCCTGCATGAACTCCTTCACCTTGGGGAACCCGTCGAAGTAGCTGTCGAGGATCTCGCGGGCTTCGTCGGTCGGGATGTCGAGCCGCTGACCGAGCCCGTACGCCTCCATGCCGTACGCGAGGCCGTAGTTGACCACCTTCGCGAAGCGGCGCTGCCCGCCGTCGACGTCGGCCTCGGCGACCCCGAACACCTTCGCCGCGGTGACGGTGTGGATGTCGACCTCGCGCTCGAACGCGTCGATCAGGCCCGGGTCCTCCGCGAGGTGAGCGAGCACCCGGAGCTCGATCTGCGAGTAGTCGGCAGTGAGGATCCCACAGCCCTCGTCGGCCACGAACACCCGGCGGAACTCGCGCCCGTCGGCCGTGCGCACCGGGACGTTCTGGAGGTTGGGGTTCTCCGACGAGATGCGCCCAGTGGTGGTGTCGGTCTGCTTGAAGGTCGCGCGGACCCGGCCGTCGTGGTCGATCAGCGGCGGGAGCGCGTCGGCGTAGGTGCCCCGGAGCTTCTCCACCTCGCGGTATCGGAGCAGGTCGGCCACGATCGGGTGGTCGTCGATCATCTTCTGCAGCGAGTCGGCATCGGTCGACGCGCCCGTCTTGGTCTTCTTGACCGGCGTGAGCCCCAGCTCGTCGAAGAGGACCGTGCGCAGCTGCGGCGTGGAGTTGACGTTGAACTCGTGGCCGGCGTGGACGTGGATGCGCCGCACGAGTTCGTCGCACTCGGTCGCGAGCTGGCCCCGCATCTCGTCGAGGAACACCCGGTCGACCCGGATGCCGGCTCGTTCCATGTTGGCGAGCACCCGCACCAGCGGTCGTTCGAACCGGTCGTACAGCTCGGCGAGCTCGCGCGCGGCGAGCGCGACGTCGAGCGCGCCGGCCAGGGCGAGCAGCGCAGCGGCCCGTCGGCCCGTCTCGTCGATCGCGCTCTCGCCCCCGAAGTCGAGCTGACCGGCCTCGGCGTCGGGCGACGTCACCTCCACCGACAGGTACCGGAGGGTGAGGTCCTCCAGCAGGTACTTCCCCTCGGCCGGGTCGAGCAGGTACGCCATCACCGCGACGTCGCGGTGCAGCGTGCGGACGTCGAGACCCAGGCCGCGCATCCAGTCCTTCGTGCGGTAGCCGGTGAGCGGCGGGCCACCGTCGCCGACAAGCGCCTCGAGTGCACCGCGCACCGCCGGGTCGACCAGGGTGTCGCCCGCCACGTACGTGACCGCCCCGGTGGCGTCGGCCAGGGCCAGGCCGTCGACGTCGCTGCGGCCCGCCATGCCCACCCACCGGGCGTCGACCGCGATCTCGGCGCCCGCGGAGCGAAGCGTGCCGAGGCGCTCGACCACCGCCCCCGGGTCGCGCAGCGTCTGCACGTCGACCTCGAGCGTCGCCGCCGCCGCCGACTCCTCGGGCGCCGCGGCGACCCCCAGCGCGTCCATCAGGCGCGGGAAGAGGGTGCGGAACTCGAGCTGGTCGAACAGCACACGGACCTGTTCGCGGTCGAACGCGCCGGGGCGCAGCGCGTCGGGGTCGACCCCGACGTCGACGTCGCGCCGCAGGATCGACATCTCACGGTTGAGGAGCACCCGGTCGGCCATCGCCGTGAGGTTCTCGCGCTGCTTCGGGGGCAGCTCGTCGACGTGGGCGAGGATCTCCTCGACGGTGCCGTACGTGTTGACCAGCTTCGCCGCGGTCTTCTCCCCGATGCCGGGCACGCCGGGGAGGTTGTCGCTGTTGTCGCCGCGCAGCGCCGCGTAGTTCGGGTACAGCGCCGGGGTGACGCCGGTGCGCTCGAGGATCCCCGCCTCGTCGTAGAGCGCGTAGTCGGACACCCCGCGCTTGTTGTAGAGGACCTTGATGTGCGGGTCCTCCACGAGCTGGTACGAGTCGCGGTCGCCGGTCACGACCACGGCGTCGGTGCCGCGGGCCGCCGCGCGCGTGGCGAGCGTGGCGATCACGTCGTCGGCCTCCACCCCCTCGATCACGAGGACGGGGATCTGCAGCGTGTCGAGCACCTCGCGGATCAGCGGCAGCTGCGACGAGAACAGCTCGGGGGTGGCCTTGCGCCCCGCCTTGTACTCGGCGTCCATCTCGTCGCGGAACGTGGGGCCCTTCGAGTCGAACACGACGACGATCTCGTCGGGGGCTTCGTCGGCCATCACCTTCGTGAGCATCGAGGTGAACCCGAAGACGGCGTTGGTGACGGTGCCGTCGCGCGTGCTCAGATCGGTGGGGAGGGCATAGAAGGCCCGGTACGCCAACGAGTGGCCGTCGAGCAGCAGCAGCTTGGGCATCGCGTGTGATCGTACGCCCGCCCTGTGACCCCGCCCGCGCTCCCGCCGGGGCGGCTAGGACGGCGGCACGCGGGGGGCGGGGACGACCTCCCCGTCGAGGATCCGCTGCGCCACCGCGCCGACATCGGTGCGCCCGTTCATCGCCGTGGTCTGGATGAAGCGCCAGGCGGTCTGCTCGTCGAGGCCGTGTTCGTCCATCAGCCTGCCCTTGGCCCGGTCGACCGTCTTGCGAGCCTCGAGGCGGGCTTCGAGGGAGTCGACACTGCGCTCGAGTGCGACGAGCTCGGCGTGACGGGCAAGGGCCACCTCGATCGCCGGCACGAGGTCCTTCTCCTGGAAGGGTTTGACGAGGTAGGCGAGCGCGCCGGCGTCGCGGGCCTCCTCGACCAGCTCGCGCTGGGAGAACGCCGTCAGCACCAGCACGGCGGCGAGGCGCTCGCCGGTGATGACGCGGGCGGCGCTCAGCCCGTCGAGACCGGGCATCTTCACGTCGAGGATGGCGAGGTCGGGAGCCAGGGCACGCACGAGCTCGATCGCGTCGTCGCCCCGCGACGCCTCGCCGACCACGTCGTAGCCCTGCTCCTCCAGGATCTCGCGCAGGTCGAGGCGGATGATCGCCTCGTCCTCGGCGATGACGA
>VGCA01000277.1 GCA_016870245.1 Actinomycetota bacterium
GGGCAAGCCCAAGCTCTACGTCCTCGACATGTTCCCCTACCCGAGCGGCGCGGGCCTCCACGTGGGTCACCCGCTCGGCTACATCGGCACCGACGTGTTCGCCCGCTACTGGCGGATGCGGGGCCGCAACGTCCTCCACGCGATGGGCTACGACGCCTTCGGCCTGCCCGCGGAGCAGTACGCGGTGCAGACGGGTCAGCACCCGCGGGTCACCACCGAGGCCAACATCGCCAACATGCGCCGCCAGCTGCGCGCGCTCGGCCTCGGCCACGACCCGCGTCGGGGCGTCGCCACCACCGACGTCCCGTACTACCGCTGGACCCAGTGGATCTTCCTGCAGATCTTCGACTCCTGGTACGACGAGAACGCCGACCGGGCCCGTCCGATCGCCGCGCTCGAGGCCGAGCTCGCCGCAGGCACCCGCGAGCCGCTGAGCGAGGCCAACCCCGACGACCGTCCGTGGGCCGAGCTCGACGCCGCCACCCGGCGCGCCGTCGTCGACTCCTACCGCCTGGCGTACCTCGAGGAGGCGACGGTCAACTGGTGCCCGGCGCTCGGCACCGTCCTCGCCAACGAGGAGGTCACCGCCGACGGTCGGTCCGATCGGGGCAACCACCCGGTGTTCCGGCGCCCGCTGAAGCAGTGGGTGCTGGCGATCACGTCCTACGCCGACCGCCTGCTCGCCGACCTCGACCTCGTCGACTGGCCCGAGCCGATCAAGGTGATGCAGCGCAACTGGATCGGGCGCAGCGTCGGCGCCAACGTGAGCTTCCCGGTGGTGGGGCACCAGGGCGTCGACATCGAGGTGTTCACCACCCGCCCCGACACCCTCTTCGGCGCGACCTACATGGTCCTCGCGCCCGAGCACCCGCTCGTCGACGCGATCGTGCCGCCCGAGTGGCCCGAGTCGCTGCTCACCGACGAGGTGTCCGACATCCCGATGGCGTGGCGGGGCATCTTCGGCACCGACGTCGGCCCGCCCGAGGCGGTGCGCAAGTACCGCGACTTCGCCGCGGCGAAGAGCGAGCTCGAGCGCCAGGCCGAGGGCAAGGTGAAGACCGGCGTCTTCACCGGAGCCTTCGCCCGCAACCCGCTCAACGGGTGGCACATCCCGATCTTCATCGCCGACTACGTGCTCATGGGCTACGGCACCGGGGCGATCATGGCGGTGCCCGCGCACGACCAGCGCGACTTCGAGTTCGCCCAGGAGTTCGACCTGCCGATCCGCTGCGTGGTCTACCCGGGCGAGGCCTGGCTGGCCGAACGGGGTCTCACCGACACCACGCCGACGGAGACGTGGCCGGAGGCGTTCGTGGGGGTCGGGGCCGCCTGTGGGTCGACCAACGATGCCGTCAGCCTCGACGGCCTGCTCACCAACGATGCCAAGCGGGTCATCGGCGACCACCTCGAGGCCGAGGGCATCGGCGCGTCCACGATCACCTACAAGCTGCGGGACTGGCTGTTCTCGCGCCAGCGCTACTGGGGGGAGCCGTTCCCGATCGTCTACGACGACGCCGGCAACCCTCGCGCGCTGCCCGAGTCGATGCTGCCCGTCGAGCTGCCCGACCTCACCGACTTCGCGCCGACCGTGCTCGACGAAGGGGATCGCGACACCGACCCCGAGCCGCCGCTGGCGCGCGTGGGCGACTGGGTCGACGTCGAGCTCGACCTCGGCGACGGACCGAAGCGGTACCGGCGCGAGACCAACACGATGCCCCAGTGGGCGGGGTCGTGCTGGTACTACCTGCGCTATCTCGATCCGACCAACGACACCGCGCTCGTCGACCCGGAGGTCGAGCGCTACTGGATGCAGTCCGGCGCGGGCGGAGGCGACCACGCCGGCGGGGTCGACCTGTACGTGGGCGGGGTGGAGCACGCGGTGCTGCACCTGCTGTACGCGCGCTTCTGGCACAAGGTGCTGTTCGACCTGGGGCACGTGTCCACGCCCGAGCCGTTCGCCCGGCTGTTCAACCAGGGGTACATCCAGGCGCACGCCTACACCGACGAGCGGGGCGTCTACGTCGAGGCCGCCGAGGTCGTCGAGCGCGACGGCGGATTCTTCGTGGGCGACGAGCCGGTCACCCGCGAGTACGGGAAGATGGGCAAGAGCCTGCGCAACGTCGTGACGCCCGACGACATGTACCGCGACTACGGCGCCGACACTCTGCGGCTCTACGAGATGTTCATGGGTCCGCTCGACGCGAGCCGTCCGTGGAGCACGGCCGACGTCAGTGGCGTGCACCGCTTCCTCCAGCGGCTCTGGCGCAACGTGGTCGACGAGGAGACCGGCGAGACCCGGGTCGACGACGCACCCGCCGACGACGAGACCCGCCGGGTGCTGCACCGCACGATCGACGCGGTGGGCGCCGACATGGCCGAGCTCAAGTTCAACACCGCCATCGCCCGGCTGTTCGAGTGCAACAACCGGCTCACCCAGGTGGTGGCGGAGCGGGGGACTGCGCCGCGCGAGGTCGTGGAGCCGCTGGTGCTGATGCTCGCGCCGCTCAGCCCGCACCTCGCCGAGGAGCTGTGGTCACGGATCGGCCACCCGGCGACGCTGGCCTACGAGCCGTTCCCCACCGCCGACCCGGCGTACCTCACCGTCGACACGGTGGAGGTCGCGGTGCAGGTCAACGGGAAGGTGCGGGCCCAGGTGCGGGTCCCGGCCGCCGCCGACGATGCCGCGCACGAGGCCGAGGCCCGCGCCGACGAGAAGGTGGTCGCCGCGCTCGAGGGGAAGACCGTCCGCAAGGTGGTCGTCGTCCCGGGCCGGATCGTCAACTTCGTCGTCGGCTGACCCGGCGTCGCTCCCGGCGCCTCGGTCACCGGGGCGCCGGAGCGGGGTCGCTGGTACGGTCGCCGGCTTCCCCCCGACTTCCCCGGTCGGACTGCGCGCCCCGTGGCGCGCGCTCCCGAGGAGGTCACCGTGGCGCCCGACCACGCCTCTCGCGACCGCACCGCCGCCCTCCGGGTCCGGTCCGCCCCCGCGTCTCCGTCACCCGCGTCGGCGCCGTCCGCGTCCCCGCCCGTCGACGCCGCCACTCGGCCCGTCGAGAGCGGCCCGGCCGAGCAGCCCGACCCCGAGTTCTGGGGCAGCGAGCCCCGTCGGGTCCGCCAGACCCGGCGTGAGCCGGTCGACGAGCCGCGGTGGGCGCCGGGTGGGTGGACGGCCGCGCTCGACCGGATCCGCGACGTTCGCGTCGACGTCGGCGTCGGGGTGGTCGCCGTCGTCCTCGTGGCGTTGGTGGCCGGGGTGGTCTGGTACCGCATGGGGGTCGCCGGCGGGGGTGCACCGCTGGAAGCGCCGCGGTCGGCCGCGCCCTCGGGTGCCGCCGGGGATC
>VGCA01000278.1 GCA_016870245.1 Actinomycetota bacterium
CGTCGAGCCGCGCCGCCGCGTAGCGCAGCTCGCGGCGGGCGTCGACCCGGCGCAGCAGGTCGACGAACCAGCCGAAGAACGGGACCCGCTGGTCGCTCGTCGCAGTCAGCGTGATGTGCGCGGACCCGGGCGCGTCACCGGGCCGGATCTCGTACGACAGCAACAGGCCCGTGGCACCCACACGACCGTCGAAGGGGAGCAGGTCGGCCGCCATGACCTCGACGGTCGAGGCGTCGGCTGCGAGGACCGATTCGCGCCTCCGCCGCACGTTCGGCATGCTAGGCCCGGAGCGGCCCATAGTGTGAGAGGCCCAGCCCCACCCCTCCAACCCACCCAGTCCCAGGAGGCACACCGTGGCCGAGCTCGCCGTCGGCAAGAAGGCGCCCGCGTTCACCCTGACCGATCAGGACGGCACGAAGGTCAAGCTGTCCGACTACGCCGGCCAGAAGGTCGTGGTCTACTTCTACCCGAAGGCCGACACGTCCGGCTGCACGCAGCAGTCGTGCAACCTGCGCGACGCCATGCCCCAGCTGAAGAAGCTGAAGGCCGCGGTCATCGGGATCAGCCCCGACGCTCCGGCGAAGCAGAAGAAGTTCGACGACAAGTACGCGCTGGGCTTCCCGCTGCTCGCCGACGAGGACCACGCCGTCGCCGAGAAGTACGGCGTGTGGGCCGAGAAGTCGATGTACGGCCGGAAGTACTTCGGCATCGTGCGCTCGGCGTTCGTGATCGACGAAGCGGGCAAGCTCGCCGGCGTCTTCTACAAGGTCAGCCCGAAGGACACCGTCCCGAAGGCCATGGAGGCACTGGCGGGCTGATCGGCGACCGATCCCACCCGCGTCACCCGCGTCACCCGCGCACCCGGGCCAGCGCCTCCAGCGTGAAGTCGCGCACCTCCCGGTCGGACATGGCGCTGGACCGCTCCCAGATCGCACCGAGGTCGTCGCGGTCGATGGCCTCGGTGAGCTGCTGCTGCATCTCCTCGAGCGTGACGCCGACGCTGATGGCCAGGTTCGCCATCGGGAACACGTTGGCGGCGGCCGAGAACACCGTCGCCGCGTCGACCGGGGCCCCCACCACCCAGAGGCACATGCCGGCGATGGCGAGCACGGTGCCCCATTCCTCCCGCGACCCGTGGGCCGCGGACAGGGTGACTGCGCGGACGAGGTCCTCGACCATCTCGTCGATCTGCCCGAGCCGCGCGTGCACCCGGGCGGCGTTGGCCAACGAGTAGCACACGAGCGGCATGCCACCCGGGAGGCGCTCCTCGCCGATGCGCACGGCGTCGTGATAGATCTCGAGCACGCCGACGGGGTCCACCTCCTCCATCGCGTAGCCCTTCACGAGCAGGGCGTAGGCGAGGTCGAAGGGCTGCTCGGCGGCCCGGGCCGCCTCCTCGGCGGCATCGGCCGCGGCGCGTGAGGCCGGGAGATCGCCTCGCCACCGCTCCAGCGCGGCGAGCACCACGTACGAGCGCGTCGCCTGGAGATGATCGCCGGCACTCAGCGCGATCGCGGCGAGCGCGTTCTCCCGCGCTTCTTCGAGGTGGAAGGAGCGCATGTACGTGGCGGCGAGGTTGAGCCGGTGCTGGATGCCGATCTCCACGCCGAGCTCGGCGGCAAGATCGAGCGACGACCTGGCCAGCGTGTAGGCGGCGAGCGGGCTCTCGCCGCGCGAGATCGACCGGTTGGCGGCCGCGGCCATCGCTCGTGGGGCGAGCGGGTGCTCGTGGGCACCCGGGATGGCCAGCGCGGTCTCGATCATCCGGCCGACGCCGCCGGCCTCGCGGAACAGGTACAAGCTCTCGAACGCGAGCCCGAGCTGGAGCGACCGCTCGACGTCGCGTTCGGCCGCCAGCCAGCTGAGGGCGGTGCCCATGTTGCGCGCCTCACGCCGGATGGCGTTGGCGCTGCGGTACGAGCCCTCCGCGCCGAGGGTCGCGGCGAGGCGCGAGTAGTGGTGGGCATGGGCCGTACGGGCCTCGGCGACCGCCCCCGACTCGAGGAGCAGCTCCGCCGCGAACTCGCGCACGGTCTCGAGCATGCGGTAGCGCATCTCGCCCCGCACCTCCTCGGCGAGCATGAGCGACTTGTCGACGAGGGCGTCGAGGTGCTCCCACGCCTCGGCGTCGATCACCGCCTCGGCGGCCGCGATGTCGAACGGGGCGGCGAACACCGACAGTCGGGCGAACGCGTCGCGTTCCTCGGGCTCGAGCAGATCGGCCGACCACGCCAGCGCGCCGCGCAGGGTCTGATGACGGCCCCGGGCCCGGGTGCCGCCGGTGAGCAGGCGGAACCGCTCGTCGAGCCGGTCGAGGATCTGGGCGGGGGTGAGACTGCGCACCCGGGCGGCGGCGAGCTCGATGGCGAGGGGGATCCCGTCGAGCCGGGTGCAGATCTCGCCCACGGCCGTGGCGTTGTCGTCGTCGAGCACGAAGTCGTGGCGGGCGGCCTGGGCCCGCTCCACGAACAGGCGCCCGGCCGCCGACGACCGGATCGCCCGGGCGTCGGCGCCCGCGGGCGGGAGCAGGGTGTTGAGCGCGTAGGTCCGCTCGCCCGCCACGCCGAGGGGCTCGCGGCTGGTCGCCAGCACCACCACCCGGGGGCAGCGGGCGAGGATGTCGTCGACCACCTCGATCACCGGCCCGAGCATGTGCTCGCAGTTGTCGATGACGAGCAGGGCCTTGCGGTCGCGCAGGAACCAGGGAAGCGCCTCTCGGGCCGGTCCCGACCCCGGGGGTACCCCCACTGCGTCGGCCAGCGAGTCGGCGACGAGGGCCTCGTCGGTGACCGAGGCCAGCTCGCACAGCCAGGCGCCGTCGGGGAAGCGGGGGAGGATGGTGGCCGCGACCTGGACCGCGAGCCGGCTCTTGCCCACGCCGCCCACGCCGGTGATCGTCACCACCCGGTGCTCCCGCAGCTCGGTGGCGACGGCGTCGACGTCCTCCTCGCGGCCCACGAAGCTGGTGCGCTGGGCCGGGAGGTTGGTGGGGTAGGCATCCAGGGTCCGCAGCTGCGGGAACTCCGACGGGAGGTCGGGGTGCCGGACCTGGAACACGTGCTCCGTGCGGGCGAGGTCCCGCAGCCGGTGCTCGCCGAGGTCGACGAGGGTCACACCCGGCGGCAGCGAGTCCTCGAGCAGCTGGGCGGTGGTCTGCGAGATGGCGACCTGGCCGCCGTGGGCCGCGGCCGTGATCCGGGCGGCCCGGTTGACCGACTGGCCGTAGTAGTCGCCGTCGCGCAGCTCGGCCTCGCCGCTGTTGAGCCCCATGCGCACGAGGAGCGGGACGGGCGTGGCCCAGTCGGTGTCCTGCAGCC
>VGCA01000279.1 GCA_016870245.1 Actinomycetota bacterium
CCTCGGCCACCGGGCCGGCACCCACCGTGGCGAGCGCCGGGGCCGGTGCGGGCGCCCGGCTCGGGAGCTGCGCCTTGGCCCACCCGCCGCCCCGCTTGGCCGTCGACACCACGCCGGCCCACCCGCCGTGGCGGTCGGTCCAGCCGGCGAACAGGGCGACGAGCAGTGCCACGATCACGATGGTCCAGGTCTGCACCAGCAGCCCGTGCAGGAGCACCTTGTAGGACGACTGCGCGGCCGCCGAGTACTCCGGGACGTCGGAGAGGCCGCCCACGATGCCGCGGCCCAACCGTTGGGCCACGAGCCGGGCCACGAAGACCCCGAAGACGACCCAGCCGATGAGCGCGAGCGTCTTCCACCGACGGGGGGAGAGGGCCAGCGCGATTGCGAAGCACACGGCGGTGAGGATCGTCAGGACCGCCACCAGGTCCTTGACGAACTCGAGCGTGTTGTAGACCGTGTCGAGCTGGGTCTTGTCGAGGATCCTCAGGCGGAGCTTCTCGCCCTTGGGGATCTTGTCGGCGATGTCGGGGGCGATGGGCTCGATCGTGGCCCGCACCCGGTCGACCACGTCGGTGAGGTTCAGGACCGCGTCGCGGGCCCCGCCGCCCACGACCGCCTCGTGGGCCCGCAGCACGGCGGCGTCGAACACCGACTGGAACTGGCTGCTCTGCACCACACCGGTGACGATCGAGCTGATGAACGGCTGCACGACGCGGAGGTCGGTGCCGGCCGCCTGGCTGATCTGGTCGGTGATCGCCACCGCGAGCGCGCTCTGCACGTCGGGGTCGTCGAGCACGCCGTTCGCGCTCCGGGTGAAGCGCGGGGAGTCGAGCAGATGGCGGTCGGCCCAGATCCCGAGCGAGCTCAGGAAGAGGAGAATCGCGGTCAGGACTGCAAAGACGGCGGCGCCGATCCGGCGAGCGCGGAGCATGGGGGCAGTCTGGCACCGGCCGTCGTGACGGCCCGGGATCAGGTCGGCGCGGCGACGGCGTCCCTCGGCGCGGCGGCGCCGTCGTCGCGCTCGCGGCCGCGTGTGCGCCACAGCAGCCCGACCAGCGCGCCGAACGCGAACCCGCCGACGTGGGCGGCCCACGCGATCCCTTGGTCACCGGGGATGAGCAGGAGCTGCATGGCCAGCCAGGCGAGGAGCAGCCACAGCGCCTTCACCTTCCGCAGCAGCATGAAGCCGAAGAAGATGATCGTCTTCACCCGGGTCGACGGGTAGCAGATGAGGTACGCGCCCATCACGGCCGCGATCGCCCCCGACGCGCCGATCAACGGCACCGTCGAGTTCGGATCGGTGAGCACGTGGGCGAGGCTCGCGACCACGCCGCCGAAGAGGTAGAGCAACAGGTAGCGCCATCGTCCCCACCGGTGCTCGATGTCGTTGCCGAACACCCAGAGGAACAGCAGGTTCCCGAACAGGTGGGCGGGAGAGCCGTGCAAGAACATCGACGTGAGCAACGCGAGGTACACGATCTTCGCAGGGCTGTGGCGGCGCCCGTCGCGGTCGCTGCACGCGCTGGCGTCGCCGACGCGGAACGTGTCGTTGAACTCGCGCTCGGTGAGTGGGCGACCCTTCACGATCTCGCACGGGATCGCCGCGTTGTCGACCAGGAACCGGAGGTCGTCGCCGTCGACCAGCTCGAGGTCGGGCGACAGGATGTGTTCGGTGGCGATGCGGGTGGGCTGCACCGCGAAGAACACGATCACGCAGATCGCGATCAGCACCACGGTGACCCAGGGGAACCGGCGGACCGGCGTCTCGTCGGCGAAGGGGATCACGGGGCGCCTCCGCCGTCGTGCCGGGAGGCCGCGTAGCCCGTCCACTCCTCGCCGTCCCACCAGCGGATGCGGGACCCGTCCCACGGGTCGTGGTACCAGCCCGGCGCGGCCAGCGGCGCTCCGGCGTACGCCGCGGCGGCCGCCTCGCGTCGGGCCCGGGCCTCGCCGGCCGCGGCGTGGAGCACCTCGAGCAGCTCGTCCCGTCGGTTGGTGCCCACCGACACCCAGCACTTCTTGCCGGCATCGAGCCCCTTGATGCCGATGCTGTCGCGGGTCCACACCGGGTTGCCCCACAGGTAGCGGCGGTTGAAGACCCGCCAGGGCCGGGGGTTGGTGGCCCGGTCGACGGTGTCGAGGTCGAGGGCCGTCAGGCGTAGCGACCGGCTGCCCACCCAGATCCGCTCGGAGTCGACCTTGATCCGGGTGCGGGCGAAGCGGCCGACGTTGACGAACCAGGCCACGAGGGCGATGGGAACCACGATCAGGCCCAGGGTGAACAGGGTGATCACGGAGATCACGAGGAGCCACCACCACGCCCGACCCCGGGGGCGGAGGCGCTCCTCGTAGAGGACCGGGGGCTGCCAGTGCTGCACGGCCGGGCGCGGGGCTACGATGCCGGTCGGGCCGGCACGGGTGCCGCCCCATCGAACGCAGGAGCTCCGATGAAGAAGATCATCATCCTTCTCATCCTCGTCGCCATCGGCGTGGCCGTCGCCAAGAAGGTCCGCGACGCCTGAGCGGCTCCTCGCCGCGTCGTCACGAACCCTTGACCCCGGACCTCGTGGGCAATAGGTTGCCCTGAGTCGGCGGTCCGCGCACGGATCGGGCGGCATCTCCCCCTCGCGACTTCCCCGGTCGATCCGGTCGTGCCTTCACGCGACCGCCGGTCCCGGGAGGCACGTCCGTGCTCGTCGCTCTCTGGTCCCCCAAGGGGGGATCCGGCACCTCAGTCCTCGCGGCCGCGTGCGCGGCCGTGCTCGCCCGGCGGGGTGGGTGCCGCCTCGCCGACCTCGCGGGCGACCAGCCCGCGGTCCTCGGCCTCGGTGCCGACCCCGAGACCGGCCTCGCCGAGTGGCTGGCCACCGGCCCCGACGCTCCGGTGGAGGCCCTCGACCGCCTCGCCGTCGAGGTGGCGCCCGGGCTGCGGCTCGTTCCGGCCGGCACCCGTCGGGTGCTCGCCCCCACCGCGGCCGCCGAGGCCGGCGCCGCGCTCGGGCTCGCCCTGCGCGGCGGCGCCGGACCGTGCATCGTCGACGCCGGCCGCGCCGACGACCCGGCCGGTCGGATGGTGGTCGAGGTCGCCGACGCGTCGGTGATCGTCGTGCGGGGCTGCTACCTCACGCTGCGGCGCGCGGTGCACACCCCGCTCACGCTGCGGGCCGCGGGGATCGCGTTCGTCGACGAGCCGGGGCGTGCCCTCGGGTCGGCCGAGGCCCGCGACGTGCTGGACCGACCGGTGCTCGCTCGGGTCCCGGTCCGGCCCGCAGTGGCCCGGGCCGTCGACGCCGGTGTGCTCGCGGTCC
>VGCA01000280.1 GCA_016870245.1 Actinomycetota bacterium
CGCTCAGCTTCGAGCGGGGCACCGCGTTCGTGTCGGAGATGGTCGACGCGATGCGCATGGCCGAGGAGCTGGCGCCGCTCGTGCACGACCCGGCCGACCGCCGCGAGCTCGGCCACGTGATCGCGGAGTTCGACGCGCTGTGGGCGCTCACGAAGCGCAACGTGTCGAACTCCGCGACCAAGGGCGACACCGGCCTCGGCGGGATGATCATGAAGCTCGCCTACTCCGAGGCGCGAGACCACCTGTGCGAGCTCTCGATGCGGGCCCTCGAGCGCGGTGCGTTCGACGTGCACGAGCCCTACGTGGAGGAGCGCCTGCGCACGCTGTCGCTCACCATCGCCGCGGGCACGTCGCAGATCCAGCGCAACATCCTGAGTGAGCGGGTCCTCGGCCTGCCGCGCGAGCGCCAGTGGCCGGCCGAGTGAGCGCAGGGGACGCAGGGGAGTAGGCACATGAACTTCGACCTCACCGACGACCAGGAAGCGCTGCGCGACGGGATCCGCGCCGTGTGCCAGGGCCGGTTCACGTCCGAGCGGGTGCGGGCGGGCTTCGACCGCGGGGTGTGGGACGAGCTCGCCGAGACCGGCGTGTTCTCGCTGATCGCCGACGGGTTCTCGTGGGCCGACGCGGCGATCGCGTTCGAGGAGCTGGGTCGGGCCGTCGTGCCGGGCCCGCTCGTGTGGGGCGTGCTCGCACACGGGCTCGTCGACGGCATCCCCACGGGCCTGGCCCGGCCCGCCGCCGGCGCGCCCGCGATGGTCGAGCACCTCGCGGCGGCCGACGCCGTCGTGATCCTCGACGGTGACACGGTGCGCAGCGTGGCGGCGTCGGCGGTGTCGGGCGCGCTGCTCGACTGGCCGCTCGACCCGCTCACCCCCATCACCCGGGTCGACACGCTCCCCGAGGGCGAGCCCGTCGCCGGTGCCGACGGTGCGCAGTGGAACCGGGCCGGCGCGGTGCTCACCGCCGCGTTCCAGGCCGGCATGGCCCATGCGTGCGTCGAGCAGGCGACCGAGTACTCGCTGGCGCGCAGGCAGTTCGACCGGCCCATCGGCTCGTTCCAGGCGATCAAGCACCTGCTGGCCGACGCCCTGGTGCGGGCGGAGGTCGCCCGGACCGCGGTGCACGCCGCCGCCGTCACCCTCGACGATCCGGAGGTGGGCGACGTCGACCGCGCGATCCGCGGCGCCAAGCTGCTCGCCGGCGAGGCCGCGCTGAAGAACGCCAAGACGTCCGTCCAGGTGCACGGGGGGATGGGCTTCACGTGGGAGGTCGACGCGCACCTCTACCTGAAGCGCGCGTGGCTCACCAACACCGCGTTCGGCACGCCCGACGCCTGCGCCGACGCGCTGGCGGCGTCGTTGGGATAGCGGCGCCCTGTTCCGTGGGTCTCCGATCGCGAGGCCGGTGGCTGGTCGGACCTCGTGGGGCGATTGACGGCATGCGGAACCCGCGCGATCCTGAGCCCGGCAGGCTGAGCGAGGGGGCACTATGAGCGGTGTGACCAAGAAGAGCTTCGCGTCGCCCGACGAGCTGCGGGCTCCCGACAAGTCGGAGATCCGGGTCGTCGACCTCGGAGGTGTGAAGGCCGCCCAGATCGTCTTCCAGCCGGGATGGCGGTGGTCAGAATGCATCAAGCCGGTGGTCGGGACGGACTCATGTCAGGTCCATCACGAGGGAACGCTGCTCCAAGGGCGGCTGCACGTCGCGCACGACGACGGCACCGAGATGGAGATCGTGCCGGGCGACGCCTACGTCGTCTACCCCGGGCACGACGCCTGGGTGGTCGGCGACGAAGCGGTCGTCGGCCTCGAGTTCGACTCGGGGGCAGCGGAGACATACGCCCGCCCCGACTGAGCGGAATCGGGCCGCGTGGCGCGGCGCGGGTGGTCGCGGCGAGACTGCCGCACCAGTCGCCCACGAGAGGACTCCGATGATCCGGTTCAGCGTGTTCTACCCGAAGACCGAAGGCGCCTCCTTCGACCACGACTACTACCGCGACTCGCACGTGCCGCTCGCGGTCACGACCTGGGGTCTCGACCCTGCGAACGTGACGATCGAGAAGGGACTCGACGGGCCCCACGAGGCCGCGGTGCACTTCACCTTCGAGTCACCCGAGGCGCTCGGCGCCGCACTCGGTGCCGAGGGCACCGGCGCGGTCATGGCCGACGTCGCGAACTACACGACGATCCAGGCCGTGGTGCAGACGAGCGAAGTCGTCGCCTGATCCCACCCCGAGTCCCGAGCATGTGACGACAGGTGGCACATGCCGCCGGCTCCCGTCACATGGTCGGGACGCGGCGCGGTGATGGCTCAGAGCGTCCCGGGCGGGAACGGGTTCCAGAGGCCGTTCACCAGCTCACCGCCGTCGGCGACGATCGCCGCGCCGTTCACGAAGCGGGCGGCGGGAGAGCACAGGAACAGGATGATGGCGGCCATCTCGCTCGCGTCGCCCGCGCGGCCCACCGGCGCCATGGCGGCCGCCTGGTCCCGGCCCGCGGCCTCGTCCAGCCCGAGCGCCTCCGCCTCGTTGGCCTTCACCCCGGCGGTATCGACGACGCCCGGGGCGAGCGCGTTGATCGTCACCCCGTGGCGGCCGAGGTAGGGCGCCAGGGTCCGGGTGAGGTTGAGCACACCGGCGCGGGCCGCGCCCGAGTGGGCGAACGCAGGCGCGCCCTGGTCGAACGAGTACACGTGGACCACGTTGACGATCGTGCCCGTCCCGGCCTCGCTCATCGGGCCCATGAACCGGTTGATCACGGTCCAGGTGCCGTTGAGGTTGAGGTCGACGACGGCCCGCCACCCGTTGTCGGAGATCTGCGACGGCGGTGCGGGGAACTGCCCGCCGGCGTTGTTGACCAGGAAGTCCACGTGGCCGAACGTGGCGTACGCGGCGTCGCGCAGGGCGTCGACCTGCTCCGGCTTTCGGATGTCGGTGGGGGCCACGAGCACCTGCCCGCCGTGGGCGCGTGCGTCCGTGGCCGTCGCCTCCAGCGTCTCGGCCGTGCGCCCGGCGAGGACGAGGTCGGCGCCGTAGCGGGCGAAGCCCAGCGCGGTCATGCGCCCGATCCCGGTGCCGGCCCCGGTCACCAGGGCCACCCGGCCGCGGAACAGCCCGGGCGCGAAGACGTCGAGGGGCTGCGCGTCGGTCGAGTGGTGTGTCCCCTCGAGGTGTGCGTCGTCGGCCATGGTCCTCCCGCGGTCCGGTCGGATCATGGTGGGCGCGGGGCGGCGGGCACGAATCTTCCGGACCGGGGATCCGGCTCTGAGGGGCTCCGCGGC
>VGCA01000281.1 GCA_016870245.1 Actinomycetota bacterium
CCGTCGGCCCGGGGCGCCTCGGCCTACGTGACGCTCGAGCCCTGCAGCCACCACGGCCGCACGCCCCCCTGCGCCGACGCCCTGGTCGAGGCCGGGGTCGCCCGGGTCGTGATCGCGGCCACCGACCCCGACCCGCTCGTGGCCGGGCGGGGGACGGAGCGCCTCCGGGCGGCCGGCGTCGCGGTGACCCTGGGGGTGGGCGCCGACGCGGCGACCCGCCAGCTCGCGCCCTACCTCCACCACCGTCGCACCGGGCGTGCGTACTGCCTGGTCAAGAGCGCGCTGAGCCTCGACGGGCGCACCGCCGCGGCCGACGGCTCGTCGCAGTGGATCACCGGCTCCGCCGCCCGAGCCGACGCCCACGGGCTGCGGGCCGACTCGCAGGCGATCGTCGTGGGCTCGGGCACCGCGCTCGCGGACCGTCCGGCACTGACCGTGCGCGACGTCACGCCTGCGCCGGCGACGCCACCCCTGCGGGTGCTCCTCGACGCCCGGGGCCGGGTCCCGGCCGCGGGCCCCCTGTTCGACGCGGCCGCCCCCACCCTCGTCGTCACCACCGACCTCGCCGCCCCGACGGTCGTCGAGGCCTGGAAGGCCGCCGGCGCCAAGGTCGAGACGGTGCCCGACGCCGCCGGCAAGGTCGACCTCGCCGCCACGCTCCGCCTCCTCGGTGCCCACGGCGTCGTCCAGGCGATGGTGGAGGGCGGCGCGGCCCTGCACGGGGCGCTCCTCGCCGCCGGCCTGGTCGACCACCTGTGCGTGTACGTCGGGGCCGCGCTCCTCGGCGCCGACGGCAAGCCGGGCCTCGACTGGCCGGGCCCGCGGTCGATCGGGTCGGCGCCCCGGCTGCGCCTCCTCGACGCCACCGTCCTCGGCGACGACGTCCGGCTCGACTACGTGCCGGTCGCGCCCGTGGCGGGGGAGGGCTGATGTTCACCGGCATCGTCGAGGAGCTCGGCCGCGTGCGGGCCGTCGCGCACCGCGCGGGCGGCGCCCGGCTGGAGCTGGCCTGCACCACGGTGATCGACGACGCCGGCGTCGGCGACTCGATCGCGGTCAACGGCTGCTGCCTCACCGTCGTCGAGCTGGGCGACGGGTGGTGGGCCGCCGACGCGCAGATCGAGACCCTCGACCGCACCACCCTGGGCGCCCTGGCCCCGGGCGACCCGGTCAACCTCGAGCGCCCGCTGCGCATGGGCGACCGCCTGGGGGGCCACCTGGTCCTCGGCCACGTTGACGGTGTCGGCGAGGTCACCGCGGTGACTCCCGAGCCCGACGGCTCCACCCGGGTCACCGTGCGCGCGCCGGCCGCGCTGGCCCGCTACCTCGTGAAGAAGGGGTCGGTCACCGTCGACGGCGCCAGCCTCACGATCACGACCGTCGGCGACCTCGCCGACGGCGGCGCCGAGTTCGGCGTCGCGCTCATCCCACACACCCTCGCGGTCACCACCCTCGGCGTCCGCCGACCGGGCGACCGCGTCAACCTTGAGGCCGACATGATCGCCAAGCACGTCGAGCGCCTCCTCGTCACCAAGGAATAGAGCCCGCCATGCCCTTCACCCACATCGAGAACGCCATCGCCGCGGTGGCCCGCGGCGAGCTGGTCGTCGTGGTCGACGACGCCGACCGTGAGAACGAGGGCGACCTCATCATGGCGGCCGAGATGGTCACCCCCGAGACGATGGCGTTCATGATCCGTCACACGAGCGGCGTCATCTGCATGCCGATGCTGGGAGAGCGCCTCGACGAGCTGCGGCTCCCGCTCATGGTCGCCCACAACACCGAGGTGCAGCGCACCGCCTTCACCGTGTCGGTCGACGCGGTGGAGGGCACCTCGACCGGCATCAGCGCCGCCGACCGCGCCGCCACGGTGCGGACGCTCATCGACGCGACCACCCGGCCCGAGGACCTCGCCCGGCCCGGGCACATCTTCCCGTTGCGCTACCGGGAAGGTGGCGTGCTCAAGCGGGCCGGGCACACGGAGGCCGCGGTCGACCTCGCCCGCCTCGCCGGGCTGCAGCCGGCCGGCGTGCTCGCCGAGGTGGTCAACGACGACGGCACGATGCAGCGGCTCCCGCAGCTCGAGGTGTTCGCGAAGGAGCACGGGCTCCACCTGATCTCGATCGCCGACCTGATCCGCTACCGCCGCCACCGCGAGAAGCTCGTCACCCGGGTGTCGGAGGCCCGCATCCCCACCAAGTACGGCGACTTCACCGGCTACGTGTACGCGTCGCACCTCGACGACGTCGAGCACATCGCGTTCGTGTGCGGCGAGGTGTCGGGCGCCGACGACGTGCTCGTGCGGGTGCACTCCGAGTGCCTCACCGGCGACGTCTTCGGCTCGATGCGCTGCGACTGTGGCATGCAGCTCGACCTCGCGATCGAGCAGATCGCCGAGGAGGGCCGTGGCGTGCTCGTCTACCTGCGGGGCCATGAGGGGCGCGGCATCGGCCTCGGCCACAAGATGCGGGCGTACAACCTCCAGGACCTGGGGCGCGACACCGTCCAGGCCAACGAGGAGCTCGGCTTCGCCGCCGACAGCCGGGAGTACGGCATCGGCTCGCAGATCCTCGTCGACCTCGGCATCACCACGATGCGGCTGATGACCAACAATCCGGCCAAGTACGGCGGGCTCGAGGGCTACGGTCTCGAGATCGTCGACCGCGTGCCATTGCGGGCCACGCCGACCGACGAGAACATCGCGTACCTGCGGACCAAGCAGGAGAAGCTGGGTCACCTGCTCGACCTCGAGGTCGGGCTCGACCAGCACATCTAGGGGTCACGACATGGGTGAGTACTCGGCAGGGGACCAGGCGATCGACGCGCGTGGCCTGCGCGTGGCCGTCGTGGTGGCCCGCTTCAACGATCACGTCACCGGGCTCCTCCTCGAGGGCGCCCGGGCGACCCTGCGCGACCACGGCCTCACCGACGGCGACGCACCCGAGTACTGGGTGCCGGGCGCGTTCGAGCTGCCGGTGGTGGCGAAGCGGCTGGCCGAGTCGGGTGGGTTCGACGCCGTGGTGTGCCTCGGCGCGGTGATCCGGGGCGACACCCCGCACTTCGACTACGTGGCCGGCGAGGCGGCGGCCGGGCTGGCGCGCGTCGCGCTCGACACCGGCGTGCCCGTGATCTTCGGCGTCCTCACCACCAACACACTGGCGCAGGCCCTCGACCGCTGTGGCGGATCGGAGGGCCACAAGGGGGCCGAGGCGGCCGCGACCGCGCTCGAGACCGCGGCGCTGCTCCGCTCG
>VGCA01000282.1 GCA_016870245.1 Actinomycetota bacterium
CGGGGGCCGGCAGCGACTGCTGCGGCGCCCTGCACGTGCACGCGGGCCGGGTCGACCAGGCCCGGGCGCTCGCGAGGCGCCTGATCGCCGCGATGCCCGGCGACGCACCGATCGTCGTGAACAGCGCCGGCTGCGGCGCGGCCATGAAGGACTACGGCCACCTGCTCGGCACCAGCGAGGCGGCGACGTTCGCGGCTCGGGTGGTCGACTTCTCCGAGTGGCTGGCGGCCCGCGACCCGCTGCCGCTGCGGGCGACGGGCCGCCGCGTCGTCGTGCAGGACCCGTGCCACCTGCGCCACGTGCAGAAGGCCCACCTCCCGGTCCGCACCGTGCTCGCCCCGGCCTACACCCTGCGGGAGCCCGACGACGACGGCCTGTGCTGCGGCGCGGGCGGCGCGTACAGCGCCCTCCAGCCTGCGCTGTCGGGCGCGGTGCGCGACCGCAAGGTCGCCGCGATCCGCGCGGCGGGAGGACCCGACCCCGTGGTCGCGTCGGCCAACCCCGGCTGTCTGCTGCACCTGCGGGCGGCGGGGCTCGACGTCCGCCATCCCGCCGAGCTGCTGGCCGCCGCACTGGAGGACCCGACCTGATGGACGTCGACGACATCGTCGCGGAGCTGCGCAGCATCGAGGAGCGTCTGCGCGACCTCGCCTACGACCGCCTCCGGGAGGCCGCCGCCGGCGACGCCGACGCCGCCCTCGACGAGAAGAAGGTGCTCCAGGCCCGACGGGCGGTGGAGAAGGCGATCCGCGACCTCGGCGGCGCGCCCGAGGAGTTCTGAGCGCGGGCTACCCCAGCGGGCTGCGGCCGTTGACCCGGTCGATGAGCTGCCGCAGCCGGGCGTAGCTGCGCCGGTCGAACGGCACCCGCAGCCGCTCCAGGTCGAGGGCATCGCCGTCGGCGACCTCGGCCGAGGTCGGCGCGATCTGCTCGATCTCTCCCCGCACGCAGATGTCGGCAAAGTCCCGGTTGATCGCCGCGAGCTCGTCGTCGCGCGGGGCCCGGCGCATGCGCAGCACGAGTCGGCCACCGACGAAGCGCTGCGATTGGTAGTTGGAGTAGAAGCCGACGATCTCGTCGACCGCCTCGTCGACGTCGTCGGTGACCCGCACGAAGCAGAGGTCGTGCGGCGACACGTAGCCGCGGTCGAGCACCTCCCGCTGCACGAAGTCGCGCCAGGTCGACCAGTAAGTGCCTCCGGGGACGTCGAGCAGCACGATCGGCGCCGGGGGCGCCTTGCCGGTCTGGACCAGGGTGAGCAGCTCGAAGGCCTCGTCCATGGTGCCGAACCCGCCCGGCAGCAGGGCGAACGCGTGCGACTCCTTGAGGAAGGTGACCTTCCGAGTGAAGAAGTAGCGGAAGCGCATGAGCTTCGGGTCGTCGGCCACGAACTGCGTGGTCGGCGACTCGAACGGCAGCCGGATGGCGACCCCGAACGCGTTGTCGGCGCCGGCGCCCTCGATGCCAGCCTCCATGATCCCGGGGCCGGCCCCGGTGATGACCATCCAGTCCTGGCGGGCCATCGCCTCCGCGAAGCACACCGTCTGGCGGTACAGCGGGTCGTCGGGGTGGGTCCGCGCCGATCCGAAGATGCCCACCTTCCGCACATGGCGGAACGGCCCGAACGTGGCGAAGGCGTGACGGAGCTCCTGGATCGCGGCGCTGGCGATCTTCAGGTCGCCCCGATCGGCCTTGTCGCGGTCGAGCAGGAGCGCCGACGCGATCATCTCGAACACCAGGTCGTCGTGCACCGTCCCGTCGACGCGATCGACCAGTGCGGCGATCTGGGCGTCGAGCTCCGGATCGCCCGTGCGGAACCGGGGTGCCTTCACCGGGCGACCGTCAGGCGAGCACGTCGGCCGCGAGCGCGGCGAGCGAGCTCTCGGGCCGCGCCCCGAGGTGGGAGATGACCTCGGCGGCCGCGACCGACCCGAGCCGCGCGCAGGAGCCCAGGTCGTAGCCGTGCGTGAAGCCGAACAGGAACCCCGCCGCGTACAGGTCGCCCGCTCCGGTGGTGTCGACGACGGAGCCGGCCAGCGGGGCGGCGTCGACGACGTGCACCTCGTCGCCGCTCACGACGACCGAGCCTTTCGCCGAACGGGTGAGGGCGGCCACCTCGCAGTGGTGGTTGACCCGCTGGAGCGCGTCGTCGAAGGCGTCGACCTCGTAGAGCGCGCAGATCTCCGCTTCGTTCGCGAAGAGGATGTCGACCTCGTCGTCGACCAGCGCCATGAAGTCGGCCCGGTGCCGCTCCACGCAGAAGCGGTCGGAGAGGGTCAGCGCGACCCGGCGACCGGCGGCGTGGGCGACCCTGGCGGCGTAGCGGAACGCCTCCTTCGCCGCGGGCTGGTCCCAGAGGTAGCCCTCGAGGTAGGTCACCTGCGCCGACCGGACGAGGTCGGCGTCGACGTCGTCGGGGCTCACCTCGGCCGCCGCACCGAGAAAGGTGTTCAAGGTGCGCTCGCCGTCGGGGGTCACGAGCACGAGGCACCGACCCGTCCCGGATCCACCGGCGGACGGGGTGGCGTCGAACCGCACGCCCGCGGCCCGGATGTCGTGGCCGAAGACCGTGCCGAGCTGGTCGTCGCCCACTCGCCCGATGAACGCGGCGGTGCCGCCGAAGGACGTGATGCCGACCACGGTGTTAGCGGCCGATCCGCCGGAGATCTCGATGCCGGGGCCCATCGCGGCGTAGAGCGCCATCGCCTCGTCGGCCTCGATGAGGGTCATCGATCCCTTCATGCGGTCGTGGGCGGCGAGGAACTCGTCGCTCTCGTGCGACAGCACGTCGACGAGGGCGTTGCCCACCGCCACGACGTCGACGTCGGGGGCGTGGAGCTCGCTCATGACTCCCGCTCCAGGCGCTTCGCGCCGGGCCGCTCGGGCCCCGCTCGCCGCGTGTGGACGTCGGTGAGGGTGCGGAGCTCGCTCATGACTCCCGCTCCAGGCGCTTCGCGCCGGGCCGCTCGGGCCCCGCTCGCCGCGTGTGGACGTCGGTGAGGGTGCGGAGCTCGCTCATGACACCGCCTCCCGGGCGCGCAGCGTGACGGGGACGACGTCGAGCACCGGCTCGTGCACCGTCTCCGGCGGCGGGCGCAGCCGCTTGCCCTCGGTGGTGGTGCGGCCGTAGAGCGTGGTGCGCTGGGCCAGCGGGCGTCCGAGCGGCTCCACGATCGCGAGGAAGTCGGCGTCGTCGAGCTCCTGGCCGTGGGCGGCGCCGGCCGCCCGCGAGATGTTCTCGTCCATC
>VGCA01000283.1 GCA_016870245.1 Actinomycetota bacterium
CCGACGAGGCGTCCGTGCTCGAAGACCAGCATCCGGCCGTCGCCGGGCGCATCGGGGTCGCTGTGCTCGAGCATCTCGGCGATCGAGTCGTCGGGTCGTGCGATCGCCGTCGCGGCCAGCGGAACGGCGACGTCACCGGCCACGAGCCGCGGGCGCTGCTCGTCCGGGACGGCCCGCACCCGGCGCAGGGTGAGGAGCCCGACGGTTTCGCCGGCGCCGTCGACCACGGGGAAGGTCGAGCAGTGGTGGGTGAGGAGGACGTCCGCGACCACGACGTCGAGCGGCACGTCGTCGCGCACGGTGATGGGGTCGGCGGTCATCACGTCGCGCACGCGGATGCCGGCGAGCGCGGTGGTCAGGAGCGCGTGCGTCGCCTCGGCACTCGCCGCGGCGATGACGAACCAGCCGACGAGCCCGATCCAGGCACCGCCGATGTCGCCGTTGACCAACAGGACGCCACCGAGCCCGATGAGCAGGAACCCGAACCCCTTGCCGGCGGTGGTGGCCGTCCGCGTGGCCCGGGCCCGGTCGTGGGTGGCGCCCCACACGACGGCATGGAGCACCCGTCCGCCGTCGAGTGGCGCGGCCGGGGCGAGGTTGAACACGACGAGCATGCCGTTGACCAACGCCAGCCAGGCCAGCACGACCACCACGATGTCGGGCCCCCGGCCGTCGAGGACCACCGCGGCGGTCCCGAACGACAGGGCACCGGCGAGGCTGACCGCGGGACCGGCGATCGCGATGGCGAGCTCGTCGCGGGGAGTCCGGGCTTCCCCGCGCAGCCGGGCGACCCCGCCGAAGAGCCACAGCGTGATGCTCTCGACGGCCACGTCTCGGCGCAGGGCCACGAGCGAGTGCCCGAGCTCGTGGGCGAGCAGCGCGCCCAGGAACAGCACCATCCCGGCCACGCCGACGATCCAGTACTCGTGCGGGCGGTAGCCGGGCGCCTCGGCCGGGAGGAATCCGTCGGCCAGCCCCCAGGCCAGCAGGGCCGCGATCGCGAGGACACTCCAGTTGCAGCCGATCGCGATCCCCCGGAAGGTTCCGAATCGGAGCGACTCGTGCATGTGAACTCCTCGGCCGCGCCGAGCGGGCCGATGCCCGGTGGCGGGTCTCACCTGGAGCATGACGGCGCCCGCGCCGACGGGCCAGGGGCTTCCGGCCCTCGGCCCGGGGTACTCCGGTCAGACGGCGGTGCCGACCAGCGCGCCGATCACGGCGGTCAGGCCCATGGCGAGTCCGCTGCCCACGAGCACGCGGAGGGCCGCCCGTCCGGGGGGCGCCCCGCCCAGGCGGGCGCCGACGATGCCGAGCGCGGCCAGGCTCACGAGGGACACGACGACGAGGACGGGGATCCGTACCTGCGACGTGGCGAGGATCACGGCGAGCAGCGGGATCATCGCGGCCACGGCGAAGGAGCCGGCCGACACCCAGGCCGCTTGGAACGGTCGGGCCCGGCCCTGGACGTGGATGCCGAGCTCGTCGCGGAGGTGCGCGCCGAGCGGGTCGGCTTCCGTGAGCTGGACGGCGACCTCCCGGGCGAGCTCGGGGCCGAGACCCCGGCGGACGTAGATCTCGGTCAGCTCGTCGAGCTCGCGCTCGGGCACGGTCGACAGCTCCCGGGTCTCCTTGGCGATGTCGGCCCGCTCGGTGTCGCGCTGGGAGCTCACCGAGTTGTACTCACCGCTCGCCATCGACATCGCGCCCGCGACGAGACCGGCGAACCCGGCGACGATGAGCTCGGACCGCCCCGCGTTCGACGCGGCGACCCCGATGAGCAGGCTGGCGGTCGACACGATGCCGTCACCCGCGCCGAGCACCCCGGCCCGCAACCAGCCGATCCGGTCGTACCGGTGGCGCTCCGCGTGCTGGGGGACGCGGCCGCGCGGTTCGTCGGACATCAGAGCCATCGCTTTCGTCGGAAGAACAAGTATATGGGGAGGGTGAACAGCGCGATGACGCCGAGGGCCGCGGCGAATCCGATGTGCCACGGTAGGTCGGGTGCGTCGCGGAAGTTCATGCCGAGCACGCCGGTGATCAGGGTCGCGACGATCAAGATCGCACCCCAGGCCGCCAGCTGCTGCATCGAGCGGTTCATCTGGTTCGACACGACCGTCAGGTGCACGTCGCGCAACCCGGCCAGCACATCGCGTTGCGACTCGACGAGCTCGCTGATGCCGAGGAGGTGGTCGTAGACGTCGCGGAAGTGGAGGATCGCGGGATCGCCGATCGCCGGGTCCTCCCGCCGGAGCAGCGCACCCACGACCTCGCGCAGCGGGATGACCTGGTGCCGGAAGCTGGTGAGCATCCGGCCGGTGTCGAACAGCTCGCGCGGCGTCGCGGTGTCGGCGGGCCCGTCGTCGAGGAGCCGCGTCTCGGCCTCGTCGAGCCGCTCGTCGATCGCGTCGGTGATCGCGAGATAGCGGTCGGTGACCACGTCGAGGAACGCCCACAGCACGAATCCCTCGTCGAGTCCGCGCTCGTGGGCGCACTGCGCGGCGAGCCGGCGCCGCACGTCGTCGATGGGGAACGGGTCGGCGTCGACGGGCCCGCCGGGCCCGCCGGGCCCGCCGGGGTCGACGTGGCGCACGGAGACCAGCCAGCCCGGGCCGAAGAGCAGGTCGACCTCTCGCTCCGCGAGGCGGCGGCCGTCGAGCACGGAGCAGTCGCGCACCGCCACGTGGAAGAGGTCGCCGTGCTGCTGGAGCTTGGTGCGCCGGCCGGCATTGGACGTGCCTTCGATGAGGTCCTCGAGCAGGAACTCCCCGAGCCCGGCCGCGGCGTCGATCCGAGCCAGGGTGTCGGGGTCGGCTCCCTCGATGTCGATCCACACCGTTGCGCCGGCGGGGGCGCGCACGGCGGTGAGCGCGGCCTCGACGTCGATCGTCTCGGGACTCGGGCGACCGCCCACGAAGCGCCAGGCGCTGGTCACCGTCCGAGCCTACGACTGTCGGCGGCGCGACCGGTCAGACGGTCCGACGCGGTCGGCCCAGGTGTCCCGCGATCCCGCTCAGGAAGGTGCGGACCCCCGCCTCGGTGGCCCGTTCGATGCGCACGAGCTCGTCACGTTCGTGGCTGATGCGGCGGTAGGTGGCATTGAGCGCGATGACGCTCCGGTCGGTCCCTGCGGGAGCGATCTCGAGGTCGCCGCTGAGGTCGGGCAGCAGCGCCGCACCCGCGAGGTTCACGATCCACATCGGCACGAGGATGCTGTCGGACAGGGCGCGCACGG
>VGCA01000284.1 GCA_016870245.1 Actinomycetota bacterium
TGACTCGACGTGTGATATCTCGCCGCTCGTCGCGGCGACCGTCGGGAGTTTCTTCGCGTCGAAGCCCGCCGCCGTTGAGGTCGTCCTCGACGGCGACCTGATGGCCTGAGGCGGGCGATTCGTGTCTGGTCTGACGCTGTTCGGGATGGAACAGCAGGAACGCACCTCGGATGACTACTACACGCCCAAGTGGGTGTTCGACCGGCTCGGCCTCAGGTTCGACCTGGATGTGTGCGCCCCGCCAGGTGGTGGCCCGTTCGTGCCGTGCGATCGGTACTACACGATGGCCGACGACGGGTTGACCGCACCGTGGCACGGCCGCGTATGGATGAACCCGCCGTACTCAGGCGTGCGTCCGTGGTGGGAACGATTCGCAGCACACCGCAACGGGGTGGCGCTGTTGCCGCTTGCCAAGTCCGGCTGGCTGTCCGAGATGTGGACCGAAGCCGACGGCGTGGCGTTGTTGCCCAACGGCGGCAAGGTGGAGTTCGTTCGCCCTGGGAGCGCGCCGGCACCGATCTGGCTGGCCGTCGTGGTCGCCGCGTTCGGGCAGGAATGCGTCGAAGCATTGCGAGGGCTCGGCACCGTCCGCGTAGCCCTGCCATACGACCCTGAGGGGGAACCGTGAACACCACCGTGCTCCTCGACAACGTCCACGCCCACGGCCTCGACCTGTGGTCCGGGCCGTACTACTTCGACATCCAGGCGCGCCGCACCGGCGGCGCCGGCAACGTCGACGTGTACGCACCGGCGCTCGGCGTCGTGCTCACGCCGCGCTAGACGAGGGGACCCGAATGGGATTCAAGACCTTCGCCGACGGCAACGTCCTCACCGCCGCCGACGTGAACGACTATCTGATGAAGCAGGCCGTCATTGTCTGCACTGCGGGGACCCGACCGGGCTCGCCCGTCGAGGGCATGACGATCTACCAGACCGACACCGACACGGTCCTCGTCTACAACGGCTCCGCATGGACCCAGGTGACCCCGGCGACCGCAACGGTCGACGCCGAAGAGACGCACACCGCCGGGTCCTACGGCGACCTCTCGACCTCGGGGCCGGCCGTCACCCTCACGACCGGAACGAAGGCCATCGTCCTCGTGTCGTGTCAGGCGAAGCACTCGGTTCTCGGCACGTCGCTCCGAATGTCGTGGGCCGTGAGCGGCGCGACCACGATTGCCGCTCAGGACACGTGGGGCACCGTCGTCAACGCTCCCGTCGCCGGCTACTACACCCAGCTCGGCCGGCAGTACCAGATTTCGGGCCTCACCGCGGGCAGCAACACGTTCACCGCGAAGTACATGGGCGGAGCGGCGACCGGCTCGTTCCTCCGCCGCACCATCACCGTCTGGCCGATCCCGTGAGTGAGGACGCGATGCCGAATCTCGACGAGCTCGCCGCCGCCGTCGCCGAGCGGCTCGCCCCACCGCCCGTCGTGCTCGAGCGGGCGCCGCTCACCCGCGCCGAGCTCGAGGACCTCGTCGCCGGCCAGCGGCAGTCTCTGGCCCTCGCCGTCGAAGGTCAGACGTGGGTCGATGCGATCGCCGCCGAGACGCACGGTCGCGTTGACGAAGCGCGCGCCACTCTGAACCGGGCTCTCGCCGCTCTCGACGGCGAGCTCACCGCCGAGGCGCTGGCCGTCGTCGAGGTGGCAACCAACGACGTCGAGATCCGCACACGTGATGCAGTGCAGGCCGACGCCGCCGCCCGGGCACACCGGAGCGTCACGGTCGACCAGGCGACCGTCCGCCTCCGCCTCTACGAGGCGCTGCTCGCGTCGGCTGACGGCGACGAGATCCCCAACGGCTGGGACCGCCTCGCCGAGTTCGAGAGCAGCAGCTTCCAAGAGGCCCGGTCGGAACCCTGGAATCCTCCGCCGTCGAAGCACGGCACCCATACGGCGTCGGGCCGCTCCCGCAGGAACCGATAGGCATCCGGATCCATCAGCTCGTTGACCTCCGGGACGCCCGAGGCGTCGCCGGCGAAGAGCACGACCCGCTGGCCGCGCCGGTAGTGCCGGGCCGCGTTCGTTCCGGCGCCGACGACCACGATCGCGTCCGCCGAGCGGAGGTCCTCGGGCTCGAGGACGCGCGCTCCCGCCTCCCGTGTCGCTCCGATCGTCCCCGCATGCGGATCGTCGAGCACGACGCCGTGGAAGCCGAGCGCTGCCGCGCAGGCGACGTCATAGAAGTCATCCGGATCCTGGTGCGGCACCCGAAGGTCAGTTGTGAGCACCCGCCCGGAACCGCTGGCGCGTCGCCGCCCGCAGAGCGAACGGCGCGGCGACCGCTGCTCCTAGGAAGGACCGCCGATCCACGAGCTCGACCGTACCGGCTCGTGCTCCCGGCAGGAAGCCCTCCCCCGACGAAAGGCGCCCCACCGATGACGAATCGCGATCTGCTCAACAGGCTGTTCTGGACCGCCGTCAGCGCCGCTGGAGGCGTGATCGTCGCCGCCCCCACGCTGGGCCTCGACGCCGCCCAAGCGGCCGGCACGGCGGCGCTCGTCGCCGTCGTGAACCTGCTCACCCTCGAGGCGCGGCGCCGCACCGGCGGCGACCAGTGAGCGACCCGGTCTACCTCGCCCTCGACGAGTGGGGCGGCACCGCCAACGGCTGGCCGGCCATGGCGCTCCCCGCCGTGGCCGTGCAGGTGCACCACTCGGTCACCAACGAGGACGTGGGCGTCAACCCGACCGCCGACGCGATCGCTGACTTCCTCGAGCTCGACGGCATCGGCCTCTCCCGCGGGCACGGCGGCATCTCCTACTCCTACGCCATCCACCCCAACGGCACGATCGGCGAGGGGCAGGGGACCCGGCGGGGGGCGCACACCGCCGGCAACGGGTGCGGCGGCTCCCCGTGGGGCTGGAACCCGTGCTCGTTCGGCGTCGTGTTCGTCGGGAACTTCGACCCGGCGACCGGTGGCGACGAACCGACGCCCGCGGCGATCCGCTCGTTCCGCTGGCTCATCGCCACGCTGAAGGCCGACGGCGCCCTCGTCGACGACCCGATCATCCGAGGTCACCGCGACGCGCCCGGCAACCCGACCGGCTGCCCCGGCGACAACCTCGAGGCGGCGCTCCCACAGCTCGGCGAACCGTGGGCGCCGCCTCCCGCCGCCCCGCTCCCCAAGGAAGGTCCCGACATGGAGATGATCGTCGAGTGCACCGCCGACCAGACCGGGCAGCACCCCGACGAGGTCGGCCGCTTC
>VGCA01000285.1 GCA_016870245.1 Actinomycetota bacterium
GTCGCGCTACCCCGCCCCCAACCCGCTCACCGGCAGCTACCGCTGCGCCGACGGCCGCTTCGTGTCGCTGTGCTTCCTCCAGCCCGATCGCTACTGGGCCGACCTGTGCCGGGCGGTCGGTCGACCGGGCCTCGCCGACGACCCCCGGTTCGTCGACATCCGCGTACGGGCCGAGCACAAGGAGGAGTGCATGGCGCTGCTCGACGAGATCTTCGGCTCCCGCACGCTGGCCGAGTGGCGGGAGGCCTTCGCCGACGAGCGGTTCCCGTGGGAGCCGTTCCAGGCGGTCACCGAGATGGCCGACGACCGCCAGGTGGTGGCCAACGGCTACCTCGGCACCGTCACCGACAGTGAGGTGTCGTTCGTGCTCCCCACCGGCGCGGTGCAGTTCGACGAGCAGCCGACGGCGCTGCGCCGCGCGCCCGAGCACGGTCAGCACACCGACGAGGTGCTCCAGGAGCTGGGCTACGACTGGGACCGGATCGTCGAGCTCAAGCTCGGCGACGTCGTCAACTAGGGGAGTCGTTCGACACGATGGCAGGGAAGCTGCAGGACAAGACGGTGCTCATCACCGGCGCGGGCTCGGGCGTGGGCCGGGCCTCGGCGCTGCGGTTCGCCGAGGAGGGCGCCCGCGTCCTCGTCGCCGACGTGATGGACGACTGGGCCGCCGAGACCGTCCGCCTCGTCAACGAGGCCGAGGGCACCGCGATCGCGCAGCACTGCGACGTGACGGTGGAGGCCGACGTCGCCGCCGCCGTCGACGCGGCGGTCGCGCACTTCGGCCGGCTCGACGTCATGTTCAACAACGTCGGCGTCACCGGGCTGACCCGCCCCGGTGCGATGTTCGAGGACGCCACCGAGGCCGACTTCGAGCGGCTCACCACCATCAACTTCAAGGGCGTGTTCTTCGGCTGCAAGCACGCCGTGATCCGGTTCAAGGCGCAGGGCGACGGCGGCGTGATCGTCAACACCGGGTCGGTGGCCGGGATGGTCGGCTTCGGCAGCGTGGTCTACGGCGCGACCAAGGGCGCCGTGAACCAGATCACCAAGAGCCTGGCCATCGAGTGTGCACCGTTCGACATCCGGGTGAACGCGATCTGCCCGGGCACGATGCCGCTGACGAACTTCATCATGGCCGATCCCGACAAGCCGTTCACCGTGCCATCCGACGAGCACCTGGAGTTCGCGAAGACGTTCCAGCCGAACGGCCGCTACATCACCGCCGAGGACTGCGCGGCCGCCGCGCTGTTCCTCGCGTCGGACGACGCGTACAACATCACGGGCGTGCTGCTGCCCGTCGACGGCGGCTACGTCGCCAAGTAGACCGACCACCGCCTCGAAGGGGGACCCACCATGGCCGAGTACGTCCAGCCCGACCTCAGCCTCATCGGCGACGAGCACGTCCGCCGGTACCGGGAGACCGACGGCGAGGTCGGCTACCTGTGGAACGGCGCGACCGCGTTGGTCCTCACCACCACCGGCCGCAAGACCGGCCAGCCGCGCGACAGCGCGCTCATCTTCGGGGCAGACGGCGACCGCTGCGTCATCGTGGCCTCGATGGGCGGAGCCCCGATGCACCCACAGTGGTACCTCAACCTGGTCGCCAACCCCGACGTGCGGGTCCAGGTGAAGGGCGACCAGTTCACCGCACGCGCGCGGACCGCCGAAGGCGACGAGCGCGAGCAGCTCTGGCGGCTCATGACGGGCATCTGGCCGAACTACGACCAGTACCAGGAGCGCACCGACCGGGTCATCCCCGTCGTGGTCCTCGAGCGGAGCTGACCCGTGTCGACCGAGCGCCTGCGGCTCGACCCGGCCCGCATCCGCGAGCTGTTCGACCTGCGCAGCCACGTCTACGACCGGATGGGAGGGTCGTTCGACGAGGACCCGTACCCCGCGTTCCGCCGGCTGCGCGAGTCGGGCCCGGTGCACCCGGGCACCCCGGGACGGCTGATCGGGTTCCAGGGTGCGGAGTTCTTCCACGGGCTCCCCGAGCCCGACCGCGTGCACTTCTCGGTGTTCGACTTCGCGACGTGCGACGCGATCGTGCGCAACCCGGAGGTCTTCCGCATGGCGCCGCCCGACCCCGACGAGGGCGAGCGGCTCCTGCACGAGAGCAGCATGCTGTACATGGACGGCGACCGGCACCGGCGCTACCGCGCGCTGGTGCAGCCGTCGTTCGTGCCCGGCAAGGCCCAGTGGTGGATCCGCAGCTGGATCGAGACCACCGTGCACGCGCTGATCGACAACATCGAGTCGGCCGGCACGGCCGACCTCAACGTCGACTTCTGCGCGGCCATCCCGCTGCTCACCATCTGCGGGAGCATGGGGGTGTCGGTGGAGGACGCGCTCGACATTCGCGAGTCGGTCACCTCCGGCGGCCACGCCGTCGACCGGTTCATGCAGATCGTGCACCCGATCGTGGCAGACCGGCGCACGCAGCCGGCCGACGACCTCATCAGCGTGCTCGTGCAGGCCGAGCTCACCGAGGGCGGCGAGACGCACACGCTCTCCGACCCCGAGATCCTCTCGTTCGCCTACCTGCTGATGGCCGCGGGCTCGGGCACCACCTGGAAGCAGATGGGGATCACCCTCACCGCGCTGCTCGACCGTCCCGAGCTCACCGACGCGGTGCGGGCCGACCCGTCGCTGCTCCCGGCGGTGGTCGAGGAGGGGGTGCGCTGGATGCCCACCGACCCGGTGTTCTCCCGCTTCTTGTGGGAGGAGACCACGATCCGCGGGGTGACCATGCCCGTGGGATCGGTCACCCACCAGTGCTACGCCGCGGCCAACCGCGACCCGGCCCGCTGGGACGACCCCGACACGTTCGACCCGTACCGCACCCCGCGCACGCACTTGGCGTTCGGGAGCGGTCCGCACGTCTGCGTCGGGATGCACGTGGCCCGGGCCGAGATCAACACCGGCGTGGGCGCGCTGCTGGACCGGCTGCCGGGCCTGCGCCGCGACCCCGACGCCGAGCCGGGCCGGATCATCGGGATGTACGAGCGCGGCCCCACCGCGGTGCCTGCGGTCTGGGACGTGTGAGCGCGCACTGATGGCCGAGGCCAAGGGCTACGACCCCGAAGCGTTCGCCAAGGCGAAGGAGCGGCGGGCGCTCGACCTCGACGAGCTGGCCGTCGCGCTCACCGGCACGCTGGCCCGGCGCCTCGACGCGACCGACGTGGAGGTGCGCGACCTCACGGTGCCCGAC
>VGCA01000286.1 GCA_016870245.1 Actinomycetota bacterium
CGCTTCTCACCGTCGATCCCGACCCCCCGATGCGCTTCTCACCGTCGATCCCGCCCACCCCGATGCGCTTCTCACCGTCGATCCCGCCCACCCCGATGCGCTTCCCACCGTCGATCCGGTCAGCGACGGGCGGCGCCCATACGGCCGACGATCTCGTCGAGGAGCGCCCGCGACGTGCCGAAGTTGAGGCGCACGCACCGCTGTGCGCCGGCGCCGAACGGCGGACCGTCGTTGAGCGCGACGCGGGCGTGGGCGAGGAACCAGCCCGCCGGGTCGTCGAGGCCCAGGGCGGTGCAGTCGAGCCAGGCCAGGTAGGTGGCGCCGGGCGGCCGGTAGCCCACCCCCGGCAGCTCGGCGGCGAGCAGCCCGGCGAGGTGGTGACGGTTGCCGTCGAGGTACGCGAGCAGCTCGGCCAGCCACGGCTCGCCCTCGGAGTACGCGGCCACCGCCGCGGCCACACCGATCGGGGTGGGGTCGGGCACCGCGAAGTCGGGGCGCGCCCGCCAGGTGTCGGCGTCGGCGCGGGCCGGCGTGAGCACCTGCGCGCACTTCAGCCCCGGAACGTTCCAGGCCTTCGACACCGACGTGACCACGACCGCGTGCCCGGCCGCGGCGTCGGACACCGTGGGATAGGGCACGTGGACGCCGCCGGGGTACACGAGCGGCGCGTGGAGCTCGTCGGACACCACCCGCGCGCCATGGCGGTCGACCACCGCCGCGAGCGCCGCGAGCTCGTCGCGGCCGAACACCGTGCCGGTGGGGTTCTGCGGGTTGCACAGGAGCACCGCCCGGGCGCCACGACCGAGCGCGGCGTCGATGCGCTCCAGGTCGAGCACCCAACGCTCGTCGGGGGCGAGGAGGAGCGGGACCTCCACGGGCACCCGCCCGGTTCGCGCCACCACCGCGAAGAACGGCGGGTACGCCGGCGTCGGCACCACCACCGCGCAACCGGCGGGCGAGTGCAGGTCGAGTGCCCCGCCGATGCCCTCGAGCACGTCGGCAACCGGGAACACCCGGTTCGGGGAGATGCTCCAGCCGTAGCGCCGCGCCATGAACGCCGCGCAGGCGTCGCTCAGCACCGAGTGGTCGGCCGCCGCGTAACCGAACTCCTCGCGGTCGACCGCGTCGAGGACGGCGGCGCGCACGACGGGCGCCACCGGGAAGTCCATCTCCGCCACCCACGCCGCCAGCACGTCGGGCGGGTGCAGCGTCCACTTCACCGTCCGCCGCCGCAGCTGCGCCTCGAGCGTGACGTCGTCGAACCCCGTCATCCCCCCATCATCCCAGGCCATCCCAGGTGTGCCCGGCCGTACCGACCCCGAGGCGGCTGGCCGGACCCGCCAGGGCCCGCCAGACTGACGCCGGCCGGCAGGAGGGAGCGACCGTGGCCGACAGTGCGGAGGTGCGCGACCGGACAGAGTGGGGCAGCGGCGAGCGCGCCGGCGTCTTCATGGAGCAGCTGGCGTGAAGGTGACCCGCTTCCACCATGTGTCGGTCAACACCAACGGCGTGCCGGTCGACGACGTCGTCGAGTTCTACCGAACGGTCCTCGGACTGGGCGACCAGCCCCGCCCCGAGATCCCGGGGGTCGCCGGCCACTGGCACACCGTCGGCGACCAGGAGCTGCACATCGTGGGGGCCCCGTCCCAGGGGGCAGGCATCGATCCGACCGGGCACCACTACTGCGTGGCGGTCGACGACCTCGACCAGGCCGTCACCGAGCTCGAGGCACGCGGCATCGAGTACGTGCGGGCCGTGCAGGGCGAGTCGACGGTGCAGATCTGGATCGTCGATCCGGCCGGCAACACGATCGAGCTGCAACAGGAGACCCGCACCCCATGATCGAGGTGCCCCACGACCGGCCGGTGCCGAGCCGTCCGGCGCGGTGGCATGATCTGCGGGCCCCGGCGCCGGGTCCGGGGCCTGCGTCCGCCACCCGAAGGGGAGACCATGCCCAGCGCCGAGTTCGTCGAGTTCCAGCAGAAGATGGCGGCCAACCCCGTGCCGCCGCCTCCGGCCTCGATCCAGGAGCTGCGCGAGCGCATCGAGACCAACATGGGCAACCTCCCGCTCGCCGAGGGCACGTCGGCCGAGGAGGTCGACGCCCACGGCGTGTTCTCGATCCTCTGCACCCGCGACGGCGGTGACGACGATCCCTGGCTCCTCTACTTCCACGGTGGCGGGTTCCGCATCTGCTCCGCCCGGGCCTACCGCGCCCACGGCTCCCAGCTCGCCCGCGCCTGCAAGGCCAGGGTCCTCGTGGTCGACTACCGCCTCGCCCCCGAGCACCCCTTCCCGGCGGCGGTCGACGACGCCGTCGCCGCCTACCGCTGGGTGCTGGACCAGGGCGTCGACCCGAGCCGGGTGGTCGCGGGTGGCGACTCCGCCGGGGGCGGGATCACCGCGTCGCTGCTCCTCGCCGCGCGCGAGCAGGGGCTGCCCATGCTCGCCGGCGGGATCCTCCTGTCGGGCTGGCTCGACCTCACCAACGAGGCCGACTCCTACGAGCGCAACGCCGAGACCGACAAGCTGTTCGGGAAGCAGAGCGCGGTCGAGGCCGCCGGGCTGTACCTGCAGGGCCAGGACCCCCGTCAGCCGCTGGCGTCGCCGCTGTTCGGCGACTGGGCCGGCATGCCGCCGCTGCTCGTGCTCAACGGCAGCATCGAGACCCTGTACGACGACTCGGTCGGGATCACCGAGCGGGCCCGGGCCGCGGGGGTCGATGTGACCCACACCGTCTACGAGGGGATGCCCCACGTCTGGCAGACGAGCTACCCCGCGTTCCCCGAGGCGGTGCAGGCGGTCGACGAGATGGCCGCGTTCGTCGCCCGGGTCACCGCCTGACCGGGCCTGACCCGGCCCGGCCGGGCGACGGGGTGACCGCCGCCCCGTCGAACGACCTCGAACGACCGGTCGCCCATCCGCTCGCGCAGGTGGCTCCGTACACATCCCATGACGCAGACCACCGAGACCCGCGAGCGAGTCGCCAAGCGGCCCCGGTTGAGCCGGCTGGAGATCGTGGCGGGCGGGTTGTACCTCCTGGTCATGCTCGTCCTCGTCGCGCTCGAGCCCGACATCCTCGAAGCCCCGTTCGCCAGCCCCCGCGCCATCCTTGCGACCTTCGGGGGCGGAGCCCTCGTGCTCGTCGCCCTGTTCGTGATGATCCGCCTCGGAGTGCCGCCGATCGTGCGGGTTCTGGTCGTCGGCA
>VGCA01000287.1 GCA_016870245.1 Actinomycetota bacterium
TGGAGCCCACCCGCCCAAATGAACGCGACCGAACGCTGGCGGATCGACGACCTCGCCCGCGAGACGGGCCTGACCGTCGACACCATCCGCTACTACCAGCGTCAGGGCCTCTTGCCGCCGGGCGAGCGGGAGGGCCGCCACCGCATCTACGGCCCCGAGCACGTGGAGCGGCTGCGCCGGATCAAGGATCTGCAGCGCCGCCGCTTCTCGATCGCGGCGATCCACGCGCTCGTCTCGGGCGACGGCGAGCGGCTCGCCGGTGTGTTCGCCGACGACGGCGAGAGCGTGCGACTCACCTTCGAGGAGCTGGTCACCCGCAGCGGCGCGTCGACCGAGCTCGCGCGCGGCCTCCAGGAGGCCGGCGTGCTGCGGGACCCCCTCGACTTCGGCCGCACCGCGTACGACGGCGACGACCTCGAGATGCTCAGGGGGATGACCCGGCTCGAGCAGGCCGGGGTGCCGATCAAGGCGCTGCGGGAGATCGGCCGCATCTACTCGGAAGGCATCGAGCAGACCCAGCGCCGGATCGTCGACGTCTTCGCGACGGGCGGGTCGGTCGGCTGGACCGATCCGATCGAGCTCGAGGAGATGCGCGAGATCGTCGCCCGCGACGCGAAGACCATGCTCCCCGCGATGCGGCGTCTCGTCGACTACACGCACCACCGCACGCTGCAGCGCCTCACCCTCGACGCGGTGGCCCGGGGCACGACGGTCGACCCCGAGGCCGTCGACCCCGACGCGACCGACGAGCTCCCCATCGTCGACCCGGCCGCGCCCGAGGCGATCGACGCCTGATCGCTCCGCTCAGGCCTGCCTGATCGTTCCGCTCAGGCCTGTCTCATCGCTCCCCTCAGTCGTCGAGGTGCCAGATCCGCGTCGCGTTGCCACCCACGATGAGCTCGCGCTCCGCCGCCGACACGTGGCCCAGCGTCTCGGCGATCACCTTGCGGGAGTACGGCCAGTCGTTGCCGTGGTGCGGGTAGTCGCTCGACCACATCATGTTCTCGACCCCCACGGCGTGACGCAGCGCGATGCCCGAGCGGTCGCTGATGTACGACGCCACGCAGTTGCGGTACCAGTACGTGGACGGCGGCTCCGAGATGGGCAGGTCGCCCCACACCCGGTTGCGCCAGTAGCGGTCGTCGATCGACTCGATCAGGTGGGGGATCCAGCCCACCCCGGTCTCGATCCAGCAGATCCGCAGCTCGGGGAAGCGCTCGAACACGCCGGTGAACAGCATCGACGTCATCGCCCCGGCCGTCATCGAGAACACGTGGCTCATGCCCCCGATGGCCTTGGCCCGGGTGGCCTCGCTCGACATGTCGTACAGCGCGTTGCCCTGCGCGGCGGCAGCCCGCCGCCCGGCCGCCCGTTGGGCCCGGCTGATGATGTTGATGTGGATCGAGACGGGGATGCCCTCGTCGCAGGCGGCCGCCCAGAACGGGTCGTCGGCGGGTGAGAGGGCGTCGCCGCCGGAGGGCCAGTTGGAGATGATCACCCCCTTGGCGCCACGGGCCTTCGCCTTGCGGAGCGCGTCGACCGACTGGTCGATGCCGAGGGAGGGCATCTGGGCGAGCCCGATCAGCCGCTTCGGGTCGGCGGCGCAGAACTCCTCGAACAGGAAGCTGTTGTAGGCCTCCACCCCGGCGAGCACGAAGTCGTCGTCGTCGTCACCGAGGAAGTGGCTCATCGTGCGCTGCGGCGGGAACAGGATCTCGGCCCACACGCCGTCGGCGTCCATGTCCTTCAGCCGCTCGGCACCGTTGTAGCAACCGGACCGCGCCTCCTCGTAGGTCACCCCGAACCAGCGGAACTGGTCGTAGGGCATCCCCGGGGTCGACACGAGGCCGATGGGGTCGGGGTCGCCCCCCACCGCGGTGAGCCAGGCGTCGCCACCACGGTGGTCCTTCACCAGCTTGGGCGCCTTGTCCTGGTAGCGCTCGGGCAGCCAGTTCTCCCAGATGTCGGGCGGCTCCAGGATGTGGCAGTCGGAGTCGACGATGCGGGCCTGCTCGGTCATCTGCGTTCCCCCTTCACGCTCCCATCCGGGATGCGTCGGCGCCCGGCGCGTCGGACGTCGCGACGGGCAGGCCAAGAGTACGCTGACGCCGACGTCAGGAAAAGCCGACGTCGAGCCGACACGGGCCGCTCGGCGGCCGCGACTGGGGGGACGCTTCGTGGGCACGCCGCTGCTCGATGGGATCCGGGTGGTCGACCTCGCGGGCGAGCCCGCGGCGATCGCGGGCCGCGTGCTCGCCGACCTGGGGGCCGACGTCGTGCTCGTGGAGCCGCCCGACGGGTCGCCGCTGCGGACGCTCCCCCACGTCTGGGCCGCGTGGGGCGCCGGCAAGCGCTCGGTCGTGGTCGACGGTCCCGACGACCCGCGCCTCGACGCGCTGCTCGCCGAGGCCGACATCGTGATCGACACCCCCGGCTTCCCCGGAACCTGGACGCTCGACGCCGCCCGCGCACCCCGGGCGGCCTGGATCAGCGTCACGCCGTTCGGACTCGACGGGCCGCGCGCCCACTGGCGGGCTGCCGACCTCGGCGTGATGGCGAGCAGCGCCAACATGTGGATGACCGGCGACCCCGACCGCTCCCCCATCAGGTGCACGCTCCCCTCCGGCTACGCGCACACGGGCGGCGAGGTCGCGTTCGCCGCGCTGAGCGCGCTGTGGGCGGGCCCCGGCGCCGCGCGCCGCGTCGACCTGTCGATGCAGGAGGTCGTCTTCGTCGCCAACATGTCGGGGATCACCGACCACTACATCACGGGCAGCCGCGGACAGCGCTCGGGCTCCAACATCGGCCGCACCCGCGAGATCTTCCGCACCAAGGACGGCTGGATCTCCTGCGGCATCCGGGCCGGCGCCGCCCGGGTGAAGCACTGGGGGCTGCTGCACCGCTTCCTGACCGAGGAGGGCGTCCCCGGCGCCGAGGTCATCGGGGCCATCGACTGGACCACCTACAACCCGGCCAACGCGCCCGAGGACGAGCTCGTCGCGATCCAGGCGGCGCTCGAGGACTGGCTGTCGCGCCACACGAACCAGGAGCTGTACGAGCTCGCGTGCGAGCACAACCTGCTCATCGCACCTGCGATGACCCCGCGCGAGATGTTCCAGAACGAGCAGCTGTACTTCCGCGAGTTCTACGCGTCGCTCGGCGGCTACGAGCACTTCCCCCACCGGTTCGTGATCGTCACCA
>VGCA01000288.1 GCA_016870245.1 Actinomycetota bacterium
TCGTCCCGCCCCCCACGCCGCCCCGGCCCCGGTCGCGCCGGCGCGTGGCGGCGCTCGTCCTGGCGGTGGGGACCGTGGTCGTCACCATCGCGGGGTTCCACGCCTTCTTGGCCCAGAACCAGGTGCGGCTCGAGGAGCTGCGGGCCCGCACCGCCCAGGCCGAGTCGCGCTACGAGGCCCTCCGCCTGGAGAACGGCCAGCTCACGTCGCCGGAGCGCATCACCATCCGGGCCGCCGAGCTGGGCCTCGGCCCACCGGGGGTGGCGCCGGTGGCGATCCCCCTGGCCGGTGTGGTCCCCAAGCGGGGTGCGTCGTCGGCGACCCTCGCGGACTGGGCGGAGGTGAAGCGCCATCTCGACCCCGCCCCGTGACCGACGGGCGGGGGCGGGGACCGGTCCCCCCCGCACCCGCACCGTGGCCCCGCCGACCGGGCCCCGACGGCCGCCGACGCGTTCGGCGGCCTCGACGCGCGCGCACCGGCCCGCACCGGCCCGTGCACCCCACACCCCGGGCGCACCGGCGTGGCGGCCCGCGCCCGGCAGCACCCGCCGCCGGCTCGTCGCGATCCTCGCCGTGGTCGCCGTCGTCTTCACCGTGCTCGCGCTCCGGGTGGCCGACGTGCAGACCCGCAGCCGTGACTACTTCCAGGCCCTGGGTGAGGACCAGCGTCAGAAGTCGGTGACGTTGGCCGCCGAGCGGGGCGGGATCTTCGACCGCAACGGCTACGACCTCGCGCTCTCGCTCGACCGCCAGACGATCTTCGCCGACCCTCGGTTCATCGAGCACCCGGCCGAGTACGCGGCGGCCATCGCCCCGCTCGTGGGGGTCGACGAGGTCGAGCTGCGCGTGAAGCTCTCGCAGCCCAGGAGCGCGTTCGCCTACATCGCCCGCAAGGTCGAGCCCGACGTGGCGGCCGCGGTCCGCGCGCTCGACCTGATCGGGATCGGGTTCGTCCCCGAGTCGAAGCGCTACTACCCGGCCGGGGAGCTCGCCGCGCCGGTGCTGGGCTTCGTGGGGCTCGACAACGAGGGGCTCAGCGGACTCGAGCAGGCGCTCGAGGGCACCCTGGCCGGCCGCCCCGGCGAGCTGTCGGTCGAGCGGGACCCCACGGGCACCGACCTGCCCGGGACCGAGCGCACCGTGAAGGCGGCCCGTCGTGGCGTCGACCTCGTCCTGACCATCGACCGGTCGATCCAGTACGAGGCCGAGCGGGCCCTTGTGGAGCAGGTCGAGGCGATCGACGCCAAGGGCGGCATGGCGATCGTGATGGACGTCACGACGGGTGACATCCTCGCCATGGTGACCGTCGACGGCGAGACCGACGAGCGCGGGGCTCAGCCGGCGCCGTCCGCCCAGCGCAACCGGCCCGTCACCGACGTGTTCGAGCCGGGCTCCACCAACAAGGTGGTCACCGTCGCCGCGGCCATCGAAGCCGGCCTGGTCACCCCCGACACCCGCTTCGTGGTGCCGCAGGCGATCAAGGTCGACGGGCAGAAGTTCGAGGATGTCGAGGCGCACGGCACCGACCTCACCGTCGCCGACATCCTGCGCGAGTCGTCGAACGTGGGGACGATCCTCATCGCCCGCACCCTCGGCAGCGCCCGCTTCGACGCGGCGCTGCGCAACTTCGGCTTCGGCCGCACCACCGGGCTCGACTTCCCCGGGGAGGCGCCGGGCATCCTCCTGCCGTTGAGCCAGTACAACGACACGTCGCTGGCCTCGATGCCGGTGGGCAACGGCCTCGCCGTGACTGCGCTGCAGATGCTCGACGTGTACGTCACCCTCGCCAACGACGGCGTGGCCCGCCAGCCCCGGCTCGTCGCCGCCACCATCGACTCCGACGGCGAGCGGCTCGACCTGCCCCTCGGCACCACCCGGCAGGTGGTGTCGGCGTCGACGGCCGCGCAGATGCGCCAGATGCTCGCCGCCGTGGTCGAGGGGGGCACCGGCACCAAGGCACAGGTGCCCGGCTACACGGTGGGGGGCAAGACGGGGACCGCGCGCAAGCCCCCCTACGAGACGCCTCCCTACCGGTACGTCGCGTCGTTCGTCGGCTTCGCTCCTGTGGAGAACCCCCGCCTGGCGGCCATCGTGGTGCTCGACGAGCCGGCGAAGCAGTTCTTCGGCGGCACCGTGGCGGCGCCGGTGTTCTCCCGGATCATGCAGCAGGCCCTCGCAGTGGAGCGGGTCCCGGGGGCGGCCGGTACCCTGACCCTGCTCCCGTGATGGAAGGCCCGGCCCCCGTGCTGCTCCTCGACCTCCTCGACGGGATCACCCCGCTCCGGCTGGAGGGTGACCCCGCCGTCGACGTTCGATCCGTCGAATCCGACAGTCGCCGGGTGCAGCCCGGCGCGTGCTTCGCGTGCATCCCGGGCCTGCACACCGACGGGCACGCCCACGCGCCCGCCGCCGTCGCGTCGGGCGCCGTGGCGCTGCTCGTCGAGCGCCCGCTCGGCCTCGGCGTGGTGGAGGCTCGGGTGCCCGACGTCCGCAGCGTCCTCGGCCCGGTGGCCGCGCGCCTCGCGGGCGACCCGTCGCTCTCGGTGCGGTGCCTGGGCGTCACCGGGACCAACGGCAAGACCACCACGACCTACCTGCTCCAGTCGATCGCGGCCGCGGCGGGGGAACGGGCGGGCCTCATCGGCACCACCGGGGCCCGGATCGGGGACCGCCCGGTCGAGACGGGCTTCACCACCCCCGAGGCGCCCGAGCTGCAGGCGCTGCTCGCCAGCATGCGCGACGCCGGCGTGACCGTGGTCGCGATCGAGGTCTCGTCGCACGCGCTGGCCCAGCATCGCGTCGACGGCACGCGGTTCGCGGCGGCGTGCTTCACCAACCTCTCGCACGACCACCTGGACTACCACGGCACGCTCGACGCGTACTTCGAGGCGAAGGCCCGCCTCTTCGTGCCCGAGCGTTGCGAGGTGGCGGTGACCAACCTCGACGACCCGCACGGACGCGAGATCGCGCGCCGGGCCGCGGCGTCGGGGATCCCGGTCGTGACCTACGCACGCGACGACGTGGCCGCCGACGTCGGGGTGGCCGACGTGCGCTACGGCGTCACCGGCACCGACCTCCTCGTGGTCGACCGGCGCGCGGGGGAGGAGGTCGCCACGACCCTTCCGCTCGTGGGTCCGGTCAACGTGTGGAACGCGCTGGCGGCGGCGGCGACCGCGCGCGCGG
>VGCA01000289.1 GCA_016870245.1 Actinomycetota bacterium
ACCGCCGGGGACGACGGCGGTGGCATCTACTTCCAAGACAGCACTGCCAGCGGTACGTCGCTCCTCCGCGTGCGCAACACCGCGATCTCGGGCAACACGACGGAGGAGGGTGGCGGCGGGGTTCAGATCGAGGCCTCCCGACCCGCTACCCACCGGATCGAGAACTCGACCGTCTCCGGCAATGTCGCCGGCGGCGACGGCGGTGCCATCTACGCCTACCTCCGCAGCGACGCGACGTACGACGCGACGCTCGTGGTGAGCAACTCCACCCTCTCCGGCAACTCCGCGGTGGGGTCCGGGAGCGCGCTCTTCGTGGGCTCCGGCGACGTCACGTTGGTGCAGACCACCGTCACGCTCAACAGCGATGCCGGGGTGTCTTCACCGGGCGACCGTCAGGCGAGCACGTCGGCCCGGATCGACAGCAGCGAGACCGACCGTCCGGGGGCGGTCAGGACCGTGCGCCCACAGGTCAACGGTCTGCCCCCGAGCCCCGCCACGCTCACCCTGCTGGGCACCATCGTCGCCGGCAACCCGGGCGGCGATCTGGGCACGGGGGTCGCGGCGGACAGCAGCATCACCGCGTCGTCGTCGGTCCTCGGCACCAGCGATCCCGGCACCAACCTCGTCGACGCGGGCGGCAACCAGGCCGGGGTGACCAACCCGCTCCTCGGGCCGCTCCAGGACAACGGCGGTCCGACCCGGACGCACGCGCTCCTCGACGGCTCACCGGCCATCGACGCCGGCGCCGTCCCGCCGCCCACCTTCCCGCTCGACGCCGACGACCAGCGGGGACCCGGGTACGCCCGGATCTCGAACGGCCGCATCGACGTCGGCGCGTTCGAGGTGCAGGTCGCGGCCATCGAGCCGAACTTCACCGGTTGATCGCTCCCTGACGCGCCCGTCGGGGCTGGGCTACCGTCCGGCCATGACCGGCACCCCGGCGAGGACCATGCGGTTCGGCGTGTTCATGGCGCCGTTCCACCCCCTGCCCGGCAACCCCACGCTCGCGCTGCACCAGGACCTCGCGGTCGCCGAGCACCTCGACGCGCTCGGGTTCCACGAGCTGTGGGTGGGCGAGCACCATTCGGGCGGGCTCGAGATCATCGCATCGCCCGAGACGTTCATCGCCGTGGCGTCGGAGCGCACCCGCACCATCCGCCTGGGCACGGGCGTGAGCTCGCTGCCGTACCACCACCCTTTCATCCTCCTCGACCGCATGGTGCTGCTCGACCATCTCACCCGCGGGCGGGTGATGTTCGGCGTCGGCCCCGGCCAGCTCCCGTTCGACGCCCACGTGCTCGGCATCAACCCCGACGACCAGCGGCGGATGATGGAGGAGGCGCTCGACGTCATCATGGCGCTCCAGCGCTCGACCGAGCCGGTGAGCGCGAAGACCGACTGGTTCACGGTGCAGGACGCGGTGCTCCAGCTGCGGCCGTTCAGCAGTCCCCACCTCGAGATGACGGTCGCCGGCTCGTTCTCCCCCGCCGGCCCGAAGCTCGCGGGCAAGCACGGGATCGGCCTCCTCTCCATCAGCGCGACGTCGCCCGAGGGGTTCGAGCGTCTCGCGTCGCACTGGGAGGTCGCCGAGGCCGAGGCGGCCAAGCACGGGCAGACGGTGTCCCGTGGCGACTGGCGCCTGGTGGCCCCGATGTTCCTGGCCGACACCGAGGCCGAGGCCCGCGCCGCGTTGCGCTTCGGCTACGAGCAGATCTCCGACTACCTCACGCACGTGCTGCCGGTTCCCCGTCCGACGGGCACGATGTCGCTCGACGAGCGCATCGACGCCGCCAACGCGAGCGGTGCGGTGGTGATCGGCACCCCGGACCGGGCCGTCGAGCAGATCCAACGGCTGGTCGACCGGTCGGGCGGCTTCGGCACCCTGTTGCTCAACGGCGGCTACTGGGCGGGCTTCGAGGACACCTGCAACTCCTACCGCCTGTTCGCGGAGCAGGTGATGCCCCACTTCAACGGCCAGCTCGCGGCGCCCACCCGGTCGTACGAGTGGACCATGGGCGACGACAAGGACTGGGACGGACAGGCGCGCCGCGCCGTGGCGAAGGCCATGGACGACTACGCCGAGGAGAACCCCGACTACGTCCCGAAGGCCCCGGGGACCCCGAGCGCGCCCACCGGGCTCTGACGCCCCGGTCCCGCCTTCCTGCGTCACTGCCGACCCGACGATCTCCCGCCCCGAGTCGACGCGTGGACCGACCGGGCGGGTCAGCGCACCACGTAGCCGCCGTCGACGATCAGCTCCTGTCCGGTGACGTAGCCGGCCTCGTCGCTCGCCAGGAAGAGCACGGCCTCGGCGATGTCCATGGTGGAGCCGGTGTGGCCCATCGGCACCCTCGCCCCCATCGCGGCGAGCCGCTCCTCCTGCTGCTCAGGTGTGAGACCGTGCCGCTCGCCCGTGGCCATCGGCGTGCGCATGAACCCCGGTGACACGCAATTCATCCGGATGCCGAGCGGAGCGAGCTCGGGCGCGGCGTGACGCGTGTAGCTCACGATCCCTCCCTTCGCCGCGGCGTACGCCGCGCCACCGATCGACACCGACGCCGCGATGGAGGCGATGTTGACGATCGCCCCGCGCCCGCGCGCCTGCAGGTGCGGGATCGTGACCTTGCTGCACAGGAAGACGCTCTTGAGATCGACCTGGATCAGCCGGTCCCACACCTCCTCGGTGCAGTCCCACGAGCCGGTGGTGTCGAGCTGCGCGATGCCGGCGTTGTTGACGAGGACGTCGATCCCACCGAAGCGGGCAAGGGTGCGCTCGACCATCGCCGTTGCGCCGGCCCGGGTGGAGATGTCGGCGACCACCACCTCGGCGTCGCCGCCCGTGCCCCGCGCCAACTCGGCGGTACCCTGCGCGCCGGTCTCGTCGACGTCGACGATCACGACGTGGGCGCCCTCCTCGGCGAAGCGCGCCGCGGTGGTGCGTCCGAACCCCGACGCCGACCCCGTCACGATGGCCACCTTGTCCCGGAACCGCATCGCTCCCCCTCGTCCGTCCCGCACGCGCCCTTCGCTCGGTCCGTGCGGACGCACCGTATCCCCGGGCGCGACCGGCCCGCAGGGGGACGCGGGGGCCCGGCGGTGCTGAGTCGCCGCGCCTTCCTCGGCGCCACCGCCGCGATCTCGGTGGGGGCCGCACTGGCCCGGCTGCC
>VGCA01000290.1 GCA_016870245.1 Actinomycetota bacterium
GTCGCCGGGTTCGGGCTGCGCGTCGGCGTCGACCGGGGCCTCCGGGGCGGCGGCCGCCCGCGCCCTCCGGGGGCGGGGTGCGATCTCGGGCTCCGGCTCGGCGCCGCCCACCATCGCCTCCTCTTCGGCGGCAAGGGCCTCGATCGACCCGTCCTCCGCCTGGGAGGCCCGGGCCGAGCGGACGGTGCGTTTCTTCGGGGCCGGGGCGTCGTCACCGGCCGGCGTGGACCCGCCCGCGCCGGTGGCGTCGAGGATCGCGGTCACGAGATCGGCCTTGCGCATCCGGGTGGGGGCCTTCACCCCGACCGCGCTGGCGATCGCGTGCAGCTCCTCGCGGTCTTTGCCCTCGAGCATCGAACGGTCGATGTCGGTGGTCATGCAATCGACTCCTGGAGACGGTGCGGTCGGGCCCGGCACGCGCGGAGCGCTCGGGCCGGACGTCGGTGCACGGAACCCGCCCGGACGGATCGACCGGGTCGACCGATCCGACGGAGGGAGCGTCGGGGGCACGCCCGCCGGCCACGAGTGATGCCGGACGATGGGCGAGAGGAACCCGACCGGGTCCCGGGTGCCGCACGGAGGCGGCGGGAACTCCGGGGAGTGTACCGGCTGGGTGGGGTCAGGCCACGAGGCGGGCCATCAGCCCGTGGGCGGCCACGACGGACCGGCCGGCCACGGGCGTCACACCCGGGATCAGGCCACGAGGCGGGCCATCAGCCCGTGGGCGGCCACGACGGGGCGATCCGCGACCCCGGGCTCGGTGTACTCCCCGCCCGCGGCGTCGCGGGTGGAGTCGAAGAGGAGGTACGGCACCGGGTCGGAGGTGTGGGTCATGCGGGCGCAGGGCGTGGCGTGGTCGGGCAGGAGCAGCACCCGGTAGGCCTCGCCGTCGAGCGCCTGCACCAGCGGGCCGATCACCTCGGCGTCCCAGCGCTCCAGCTCGACGACCTTCTGGGCGACCGCGTTCTGGTGGCCGGCCTCGTCGGTGGCCTCCACGTGCAGCAGGAAGAGGTCCCGGTCGGCGAGCGATCCGAGGCACGCCGCGAGCTGGCCGGCGTAGTCGTTGTCGAAGCCGGCGGTGGCGCCGGGCACGTCGACGACCTCGATGCCGGTGAGCACGCCGAGGCCCCGCACCAGGTCGACGGCCGACGAGAGGCGTCCCTCGATGCCGTAGCGGTCGGCGAAGCGGGGCATCACCGGGGCGACGCCCTGGCCCCACAGCCAGATCTGGGTGGCGACCGAGCCGACGTCGGCCGCGGCGGCGCGCACGACCGGCCGCGACGCGTCCATCAGGGCGTGCACCTTCGCGGCGGCCGGGCCCGTGGGCCACACCGACGGCTGCCCGGTGAGGTCGTGCGGGGGGGTGCAGTCGGCGTCGGCCCAGTCGGCCGGGGCCACGCAGAGGTGGCGGTACTCCACCCCCGGGTGGAAGCGCACGCCGTCGCGACCCTGGCCGAGCTGGCGGTCGAGCGCGGCGACGATCGGGTGGCTCTGGGCGCTGGTGATGTGTCCGGCCGCGAAGTCGACCATGGTTCCCGCGTCGTCGACGGTGACGAGGTTGCAGCGGAAGGCGACCTCGTCGGGGGCGAGGTCCACGCCCATCGCCGCAGCCTCGATCGGCGCGCGGCCGGTGTGGTACTCGGCCGGGTCGTAGCCGAGGATGGCCATGTTGCCGACGTCGCTCCCCGCGGGCAGGCCCGGCGGGATCACGGCGGCGCGGCCGACCTCGGACCGGGCGGCCATCGCGGCCAGGTGGGGCATCGCCGCGACCTCGAGCGGCGTGCGGCCCCCCAGCTCGGCGTTGGGTTCGTCGGCGCACCCGTCGGGCACCAGCACCACGTACTTCACGCACACCATGGTACGCGGCCACGGGGGCGGGACGCCGGGCCGCGGTCCGGGCGACCGCGGTCCGGGCGGGCCCTCCCGGCCCGTACCCTCGCGCCGTGCTCCGCTCCCCCCGGGCCGTGGGTCTCATCGCTGTCGCCGCGCTCACGACCGCGGCCCTCTTCGGCTCGGCACGGCCGGCCGCCGCGGCGCCCGCCGTGGCGCTCGAGCCGGTGTCCGACCTGACCGGCCCCACCGCGATGGCGATCCGGGCGGGCGACCCCGCCGCCTACGTCGCCCTCCAGAAAGGCACCGTCGTGGCGTTGACCGCCGACGCCGCGCCCCGCACCGTGCTCGACGTGAGCGCCCTCACGCGCGCCCGCGGCGAGCAGGGGCTGCTCGGCCTCGCCTTCTCCCCCAACGGCACGAAGCTCTACGTGCACTACTCGGGCGCCGCGGCGGGCGAGACGGTGCTCGAGGAGTACGCGTTCACCGGCGGTGTCGCCGATCCCGCCACCCGGCGGGTGGTCCTGACGGTGCCCCAGCCCCAGCCCAACCACAACGGCGGCCAGCTCGCCTTCGGGCCCGACGGCCACCTGTACCTCGGCCTCGGCGACGGCGGGGGCCGCGACGACGCGGGCTCCGGCCACGCGCCCGGGGGCAACGGGCAGAGTCTGCAGACGCTCCTCGGGAAGGTCCTCCGCATCGATCCCTCGCCGTCGGGCGGCATGGCGTACACGGTGCCCGACGACAACCCCTACGCCGACGGCGGCGGGCGTCCCGAGATCTACGTGTCGGGGCTGCGCAACCCGTGGCGCTTCTCGTTCGACCGCAAGACCGGCGACCTCTGGATCGCCGACGTCGGCCAGGACAAGTGGGAGGAGGTCACGCGGCTCGCGCCCGACGCCGCCGCGGGGGCGAACCTCGGCTGGAACCGGTACGACGGCGCCGAGCGGTACCTGGGCGACAGCGTGCTGGGCACGGTGATGCCGCAGATCGTGACGAGCCACGCCGACGGCAACTGCTCGATCACCGGTGGGTACCTGTACCGCGGCTCGGCGATCCCTTCGCTGCGCGGGTGGTACGTCTACACCGATTTCTGCAACGGCTCCGTCAAGGCGGCGAAGGTCCGCAAGGACGGCACCGTGCGCGAGCGCGACCTCGGCCTGGCGCTGCCCACGGTGTCGTCGTTCGGCCAGGACGCCGACGGCGAGCTCTACCTGCTGTCGCTCCAGCGGGGCGTGGTCAAGCTCGTCCCTGCGACGTAGCGGTCACGCCGACTCCATCCACACGGCGCGCGCCGCACCCGCCGGGTCG
>VGCA01000291.1 GCA_016870245.1 Actinomycetota bacterium
CGTACGTCGTCGACCGGCACGCCGGGGCGGTGCTGGATCCGCTGCATCTCGGACAGAACGTAGCGCGGGGCCGGCCCCGACGCGCGCATTCCGTAGGCTGCACCCATGATCACCGTCGAGCAGGTCGCCGGAGCCTGCGGCGCCGTCGTCCACGGGGCCGACCTCGCCGCCGACCTCGACGACGCCGAGGTGGCGCAGATCCGCCAGGCCCTCCTCGACCACCAGGTCGTGTTCTTCCGGGGCCAACGGCTCGATCCCGACCAGCAGGTCCGGTTCAGCCGCCGGCTGGGGCCGCCGAGCCCGGTGCCGTTCGTGCAGGCCATCCCGGAGCACCCCGAGGTCATCGCCGTGGTCCGCGAGGCGACCGAGACCCACGGCTACACGTTCGGCGGCCTGTGGCACTCCGACTTCTCGTTCCTCCCGGAGCCGCCGTCGGCGTCGATCCTGCACGCGCTGGAGGTCCCGCCCTTCGGCGGCGACACCGTGTGGGCCAGCCAGACCCTCGCCTACCGAACGCTGTCACCCGCGATGCGGCAGATGCTCACCACCCTCGAGGGCGTCCACAGCGCGGTCAACGCGTACTCCCCCAAGATGCAGGCCGTGCACGACACCTTCGCGGGGATGTCGGTGCAGACCGACGAGTCGGCCACCCGCACGCAGGTGCACCCTGCGGTACGCGCGCACGGCGAGACGGGCGTGCCCGCGCTGTTCGTCAACGCGCAGTACACGGTCGGCCTGTGCGGCTTCGCCCCTCACGAGGCGCGCCCGCTGCTCGACTTCCTCGCGGCGCACACCACGCGCACCGAGCTCACGTGCCGGTGGCAGTGGCGCGTGGGCGACGTCGCGATCTGGGACAACCGCGCCGTGCAGCACATGGCCATGGCCGACTTCACCGGGCACCGCCGCGCCATGCACCGCACCACCGTGGCCGGCGAGGCACCGGTGGCGGCCTCCTCGCTCACCTGATCGCCGACTGGGGCTACACGTCCGTGCAGGTCAACGACGCTCGCTGCGCTCCCCCTTCCTGGGTCGCTGCGCTCGCTCACCGGAACGGCGACCGCGCTACCCGGGTCACCGACGCTCGCTGCGCTCCTCCTTCCCGGGTCGCTGCGCTCGCTCACCTGATCGCCAACTGGGGCTACACGTCCGTGCGGTCAACGACGCTCGCTGCGCTCCTCCTTCCCGGGTCGCTGCGCTCGCTCACCGGAACGGCGACCGCGCTACCCGGGTCACCGACGCTCGCTGCGCTCCTCGTACGGGAGCGGCGCCGGGTCCTCGACCACGAAGTCGTCGGCCTCGGCGAGACGCCGGATCGTGCTCGCGGCGTCGCGGTCGCGGATGAGGAACGCCGACGCCGCGGCCACCGCGATGAGCAGCGCAGCGACGAAGAACGTGAGCTGGTAGGCGTCGAGCGCGCCGGCCGGGTTCGAGGGGCTGCCGGCGTAGTGCGCGATCGCCTCGGCGAGCACCGTCGCGAGGATCGCGACGCCGAGCGACGCCGAGATCTGGCGCTGCGCGGAGTAGATCGCCGACGCCCGCCCCGTGTCCTGCGGCTGGATGTTCGCGTAGCTCGACGCCTGGATCGGCACGAACGCGAAGGCCATGCACAGGCCCCGGGCGAACATGATCAGCCGGATGGTCCAGAGGCTGGTCCCGAAGCCCACGGTCGCGAGCGGCAGCGTCACGATCGTCATGGCGATGAGACCACCGATCACGAGCCGGCGCGGGCCCACGCTGTGGTACAGCCGTCCGGCCACCTGGCTCGCGAGGATCATGCCGACGGCCTGGGGGAAGGTCGTGAGCCCCGACTGGATCGCGCTGAGGCCGAGCAGCGTCTGCAGGAACAGCGGCAGGATGAACAGCAGACCGGCGAAGCTGCCGAACGCGAGTCCGGTGACCACGTTGGCGTTGCGGAACATCCGCTCCTTCAGCAGCCGCAACGCGAGCATCGGCTCCTCCACGTGGGCCTCCACGTAGACGAGCAGCGCGAACGCCAGCAGCCCGCCGATCAACGGGATCAGCACGATCGGCGCGGCCCACCCGTCGGACGGGCCGCGCGACAGCGCGAAGAGGATCGCCGCGAGCCCGGCCCCCGAGAGCACGAAGCCCGGGAGGTCGAACTTCCCTGCGTGCGGCTCCTTGTGCTCCTTCAGGCCGAACAGCCCGATGAAGAAGGTGATGATGCCCACCGGGAGGTTGAGGTAGAAGATCCAGCGCCACGAGTGGTACGTGACGAACCACCCGCCGACCACGGGACCGAGCGCCGGCGCGAGCACGGTGGGCACGATCAGCACGGTCGACGCCTTGGCCCGCTCGATCGGCGGGAAGGCCCGGAACAGCATCGCGGTGCCCACCGGCACGAGCATCCCGCCACCCACGCCCTGCAGGATGCGGAACGCGTTGAGCTGGGCCAACGAGCCGGCGACGCCACACAGCATCGACGCGCCGGTGAACACGACGAGGGCGAACAGGTAGACCTTCTTGGTGCCGAAGCGGTCGCCGATCCAGCCGGACGCCGGGATCCACACGGCGAGTGACAGCAGGTAGCCGAGGACGACCCACTCGATCTGCGAGATCGAGGCGTCGAACTCCTGGGCCAGGGTCGGCAGGGCCACGTTGACGCTCGTGGTGTCGAGGATGTCCATGAACGTCCCGGCCACGAACACGATCGCGACGATCCACTTGTAGGGGATGCGGGACATGACCCTCCCTGGGAGCCGTCCGCACCCTACGCAGCCCCGTGCAGCCGGGGCCAAACCTCCCGGGGGCCTGCCGCGCGTCGTCGGCACCACCGCGGATCCGGCTGCCCCGCGGCCTGCATCGCCCCGATCCACCCCGATCGGGGCGATCCGGGCCGGATGTCGATTCAAGGCCGACCGCCCCTGCCGTCGATAGACATCGAGCAGGAGGGATCCACCGTGGCCATGTCCGAGAAGCCCGTGCCGGCGGTCGCGCCGGCGGTCGTCGTGCCGGCGGTGCTCGTCGCGGCCACCGGCGTGGTCGCCGAGGCGGAGGACGACTGATGGGCCGCCGCCGCGCCGCGCCCGGTGGCCGGGCCCTCGCCACCGGTCTCGGCATCTCGGCCACGTTCGGGATGGTCGCGGCCATGGCTGCGGGCAGTCAGGCGAGCACCGC
>VGCA01000292.1 GCA_016870245.1 Actinomycetota bacterium
CCCGGGCCCCAGACCTGACTAAGGGCCTGTAGCCGAATTCTACCGTTCGGATCAGCCGGTTTGTGCCACCAAAGCTGACACGGCGGCCGGTCAGGATCGCGGCCATGAGCTTCGCGATCGCTCTCTCCGATGAGCAGTGGGAGCTGGTGGCCGACCTGTTCGACCCGCCGGGGCGACGGGGCGCGCCGGCCGTCATCGCGCGCCGCCAGATGGTCGACGCGATGCTGTTCATCGGGCGGACCGGTTGCCAGTGGCGCTACCTGCCCGAGCGCTACGGCGCCTGGACCGCGGTCTGGGCCCAGTGGCGGCGCTGGCGGGCGTCCGGGGTGTGGGCCCGGGCGATGACCCGTCTTGCGGCGATCGTCCGGGTGCTCCAGGACCGCGAGCCCGGGCCGTCGATGGTGATGGTCGACGCGCAGACCGTGAAGGGCGCCCGCTACGGGCCGACGTTCCACGCGCCGGGTGGCCGGGGCGGCCGGACGATCGGCACCAAGCGCACCCTGCTCGTCGAGATCCTGGGGCTGCCGGTGGCCGCCGACGCCGGCTCGGCCCGGCCGCATGACGTGACCGCCGCGCGCGAGCTCCTGCGCCACGAGCTGCCGGCGCTGTACCGCGTCCGGGCGATCATCGGCGACCGCGCCTACCGCGGTCTGGCCAACCTCGCCGAGCGCAAGCGGGTCAACCTCGAGGTCAAGGCGCCGCCGAAGGGGCAGACCGGGTTCACCCCGCTCTGGCCGCTGTACAAGATCGAGCACGTCTTCGCCCAGCTGGGGCGCTGGCGTCGGCTGTCGCGCTGCTACGAGGGCAGCGAGGCCAGCGCCCGCACCTGGCTCGAGGTCGCCTCGGTCGGCTACCTCGCCTGGCGCGCCTCGATCTGACCGGCCCGCTCGCCGAGCGTTCGGTCCGACGCCTCGCACGGTCAGCCCGCTCGCCCGGCGAGCAGAATCGAGCCCACCACCGCGGACCCGCTCGCTGGGCGAGCGAGATCACGCCCCGAGCGGCCCACCATCCGACGCCTTGAACGCCCAGCGGGCGGCGCTCATCGCGGGCCTGGAAATTCGGCTACAGGCCCTAAGCTTGCGATTTAACCCCTTCAGGCGGCCTTCTTGATCGCCGGGTAGCGTGGCGCGGGTCCGCGGAGGCTGCCCTTGGGGCGCCCGGGCCCCGCCTTGGTGGGTTTCGGTGCTCTGGCCGGGGTGCCGAGGATCTGCACCAGTCGACGAAAACCCCGGCGGACCCGCGTCGGGCTGAGCCGGCCGGGGTCCCGCGGGGGCTCCCAGGGCAGCCGGCAGTCGGCGACGAGACCGCGGGCGAGGCGGAGCTGGGTGTAGGCGGCCACGACGAGCCAGGTCCAGCGGTCGGCCTGTTCGGGCAGACGGACGCGGGGCGTGGTCCAGCCCAGGGTGTGCTTGACGAAGCGCAGCGTGTGCTCGATGTCGAAGCGGTGGATGTAGGCCCGCCAGCACACCTCGAGATCGGGCAGGCCTGGCCCCGACCACCACAGCCAGAGCGTCTTGAGCGCGCGAGCGGTGGGCTTGGGCAGGTGCTCGACCGCGACCCGGATGACGCTGCCGGCCACGATCGGCGGGCCGTCGTCGCCGGCCCAGCGGCCGCGGCGCGCGAGGCGCGGATGGAGCCCGCTCCAGGCCTGCACCTCGACCCGACCGTAACCCGGGTCGGTGGCGGTGAGCGCCGCGTCGGGAGCCGGCCAGCTCGCCGGGTCGACGCAGGCGAAGCGCTGCCCATGCCGGCGGGGTCGCCCGCGCATCCCGGCGGGACGCGCCTCCGGGTCGGTGAAGAAGACCCGGTCGGAGCGGATCCGGACGAGGATCTGGGCGCGCGTGGCGGCGAGGTCGACCGACAGGGCGATCGGGTCGTAGCCGGCATCGAAGACAAACAGTGGCACCGATCCGTCGGCCCCGAGCCGGCCGACGACGGCCTCCACCTGGGCCGCGGTCACCCGTCCGGCGTCCTCGCGTGGATGGATGCGCCGGACGTCGAGCGGCGCGGTCCAGCTGTCGGCCTCCCAGTTGAGTCCGGCGATCCAGCTGTAGTTCCAGCCGGCCACGATCGGCTGGCCGTTCGAGTGGCGCGACGGATGATGGTAGTAGCCGCGCTCGGGGCTGCACTCAGCGTCGCAGCGGGTCCAGCTCGATGCGTCGACCGCGAACACCGCCGGCCAGTCCGCCGGGCGCGCGGCGACGAGCAGGTCGCGCAGCGCCGCCTCGGCGATGCGACCCCGCCGGAGCGCCCCGTACGTGCTCCCCCAGCCGCGGCGGAACGCGGGCTCGAGGCTCAGATGCGGCGGCGGCGCGGTCGCCACGGCGTGCCCGGCGACGAGCGTGTCGGCGAGCTCGAAGGACGCGTCGGCCCGCCGGGTCAGGCAGCCGTAGAGGCCGGCGCGGAAGCGCCGGAGCGTGTCGAGCGCCGCGGGTGTCTCGTCGCTGGGCGCGCCCCTCCCGACCGCCCGCCGCGTCGAGCGCCGGCTCCCCTCTGCTGCCATCGTCGCCTCCTGCCGCCCTAGTGTCCTTCGGTAGGAATACCGTAGGATTGACGGGGCTATGGTAGCTGCGATGGGAACGGTGGGCCTGCGCTTCTCGCCCGAGGCTCGCGCGGCACTGCGGCGCATCCGCCGAGAGCTCGCGACGACGGGCCCCGCGCTGCTGGGCTCGGTCGAGGTCCGCCGCATGCGGTGTGGGAAGGCTGCCTGCGCCTGTCGGGCCACGCCGCCCCGGCTGCACGGGCCCTACAACGTCTGGACGCGCAAGGTCGCCGGACGGACCGTCACCCGAGTGCTCACCGACGAGGAGTTGGCGGCGTATCAGCCGCTGCTCGACAACGCCCGGCGGCTGCGCTCGCTCGTCGCCGAGCTGTGTGCGCTCACCCTCGGCGCGGTGCCCCCCGAGGACCATCATCGGTCGGGCCGGCGGCGCTCAGCCTCGCCATGACGGGACCAGGCCACCCGATGCCCGCCGCGGCCCTAGTCGTTAAATCGCAAGCTTAGGGCCTGTAGCCGAATTTCCAGGCCCGCGATGAGCGCCGCCCGCTGGGCGTTCAAGGCGTCGGATGGTGGGCCGCTCGGGGCGTGATCTCGCTCGCCCAGCGAGC
>VGCA01000293.1 GCA_016870245.1 Actinomycetota bacterium
ACCGCGGGCTGGTGGCCCGCACCCATCCCGACAAGGTGCAGCTGTTCCGCGAGCCCGACTTCCGCAAGCAGTTCACGGTGATCGACCGGCTCCACCGCGAGGACCGGGTGAAGGTCGCCGAGGCGCTGTTCTACGAGGACGACGCGACCGTGATCGGCGTGCCGTTCTTCGTGATGTCCAAGCTGCGGGGCTGGGTGCCGATCAGCTTCCCGGGCTACAACGTGGAAGGGCGCATCTTCGACGCGTCGACGGCGGACCGGCGGGCGTTCTGGGAGAGCGCGATGGACGAGCTGTGCCGCATCGCCGTCGTGCCGATCGACGGGTTCGGGTTCCTCGACCAGCCCGAGCTGGGTGCGCGCGCGGTCGACCAGCAGCTCGAGTACTGGCATCGGTCGATCGACTTCTCCACCAGCGGGCAGACCCCCGACCCGGTCTGGGAGATGTACGAGTGGCTGGCGGCCCACGTGCCCGACGACGCCGTCAACGGGTTCACCTGGGGTGACGCCCGCATCGGCAACATGATGTTCGGCGACGACCTGCGCCTGGTGGGCGTGATGGACTGGGAGCAGGCCAACCTCAGCGGGGTGCGCATGGACCTCGCGTGGTGGCTGTTCTTCGACGACTTCCACAGCGTGGCGCGGGGCCTCACCCGGCTCGACGGCCTCGGCACCCGCGACGAGACCATCGCCTACTGGGAGGCCGGCACCGGCGAGCCGGCCGGCGACCTCACCTGGTACGAGGTGTTCACCGGCTTCCAGGTCGGGCTGCTGTCGTTCCGCACGATGTCGATCCTGAGCGCGCCCAACGCGCTCGACTACGAGTCCAACCTCGGCTTCTCGATCGCGCGTGAGCGACTGGGATGGTGAGCCCCGCCCCCCTCGACCTCGACGAGGTCCTGTCACCCACGTGGCTCGACGCCGTCCTCGGCACCCGCTACCCCGGCACCCGGGTCGCCGGCACCACGGTGACCGAGGACCTGCGCACGATCGCCACGAAGGTGCGCTTCGACGTCGCGTTCGACGCCAACCCGTCGGGCGCGCCCGGCGCGCTCTGCGTGAAGGGCTACTTCGGGCCCGACAGCGCCGGGTTCGTGGCGCTAGGTCAGATGGAGGCGCGCTTCTACTCGGAGATCGCACCGCATCTGCGCGTGAACGTGCCGCCCTGCGTGCACACCGGCATCGACCCGGAGACGGAGCACGGGCTGATCCTCATGGAGGACCTCGTTGCCGGCGGGTCGACGTTCCTCACCGCGCTCAGCCCCTACTCCGTCGACCAGGCCGCGGCGACGCTCGAGCAGCTGGCCCGGCTGCACACCGCCGACCGGTCGGCGATCACGGTCGACACCGCCTGGCTCGCCCCTCGCCTCGGCGGCTACCTCGACTACGTGACCGAGGAGCGCCTCCAGACCCAGCTCGACGACGGCCGGGCCGACGGCCTCGACGCCGCGGTGCGCCGGGCCGACCGCCTGCGCGCCGGCCTCGGCGCGCTCGCGACGCACAGCGCCGAGTCGGCTGCGTGCCTGGTGCACGGCGACGCCCACGCCGGCAACCTCTACCTCGATCCCACCGGCGCCCCGGGCCTCATCGACTGGCAGGTCGTGCAGTGGGGCGCGTGGGAGCTCGACGTCGCCTACCACCTCGGTGCCGTGCTCGACACGCCCGACCGCCGCGTCCACGAGCGCGCGCTCCTCGGCCACTACCTCGACGCCGTGCGCGCGCACGGGGGCGACGCGCCGGCCGAAGCCGACGCCTGGGCCGCGTACCGCGCCGCGCTCGTGTACGGCTACTTCATGTGGGGCATCACCCAGCGGGTGGAGCGCCCGATCCTGGTCACGTTCGTCCAGCGCCTCGGCACCGCCGTGCAGGACCACGCCAGCTTCGACCTCCTCGGCGTCTGATCCCGGGTCCCTGCTTCACGGTCCCTCCTTGCCGGTCCCTTCTTCCCGATCGCTCGGCCACCGGGTCGGGCGGTCACCGCTTCACGCGGCGGAGTCGGCTCGGGACTGCTCGGCGGCGAGCTGGGCGAGCTTGGGGAGGTCGTCGCGGTCGATCAGCGTGAGACCGGCCGGGTGGTTGGGGTTCCCGAGGAGCAGCGTCCGGCCCTGTGGCGCCATGAGCGCGTGGTGCAGGGGGCAGAGGCAGGCGAGGTTGTAGAGGTCGTCGCTGCCGCCCCACGACGCCGGCCAGAGGTGGTGCACCTGGAGCCCGGTCCGGCGATGGCACCCGGGATAGCGGCAGTGGCCGTCGCGCTGCTTGGCCACCCGCTTCTTCTTCTCGGACAAGGCGGGTTCGGTGCGGCCGACCAGGACCTTCTCGCCCTTGACCGTGATCACCGGCTCGATGCGGGCCTGGGCGCGCAGCCGTTCGACCATCTCGTCGGGCAGCGGCACGCCGGCGACGGTGGCCGGCCCGTCGAGGGGCACCTCGACGATGAAGTGCGGCTTCGCCCCCGTGCTCGGCTGATCGATGGTGCCGCCGTCGCCCCAGAGCCGGCACAGATCGACGAGCGCATCGGCGCCGCGGTGCTCCCGGGTGTCCCAGGCCCGACCGGCGGCGGGGCTCATCTTCTGGATCATCTCCTCGATGACCGACTCGAACGTCGCGCCGTCGACATCGGGGAGCGAGAACCGCCCGTCGAGCATCCCCGAGTCGCGGTTCCACCAGTACCTGAGCTCTCGGGCCTGGCGCCGCGCCGCTGCGTCTTCCACCGAGGGCTTGCGCCGCTTCCGGAGCTCGTCGGCGAGGTCCTCGGGGGACCACGCCGGCCCAAGTTCCGCCCAGAGCCGGTCGGCTTCGGGATCGTCGCCGGCGAGGTCGCTCACCGTGTCGAGCTGCTCGGGGGAGAGCTTCCCCTTCGCCGCGGCCTCGGCGACCTTGGGCTGGTGCTTGAGCGTCGCCGCGGTCTTGCGCGTGCGCCGCGCCGTCTTGGTGGACGTGCCGTCCTTCCCTGCGGTGGAGTCGTCGATCTGACCCCGCTCGTCGAGCACCGCGGTGATCGCCAGCTCCCGCGACCGCCACCACCGCTGCTCCGCCAGGGCCTCGAGCCGCAGCGCGTGCAACGACTCCGACGAGTGGCATCGGAAC
>VGCA01000294.1 GCA_016870245.1 Actinomycetota bacterium
CGCGCCGCTGTTGGTGCGGGCGATCGACGCCGACTCGGCCACGATCATCTTCTGGCGGGTGCTGCTGGCCCTGCCGATCGCGGTGGGGGCCGCGTACGCCACCGGCGGTGGCATGTCGGTCCCGTTGATGCGCCGGGCCGCGATGACGGGCATCTGCTTCGCGATCAGCATCATCGCCGGCTTCAGCTCGTTCCGCGAGACCTCGATCGCCAACGCGACGCTGATCCCGGCACTCCAGCCGGCACTGATCCTGGTCTTCGCCAGCCGGATGTTCGGCGAGCGACGCTCGCGGGCCGAGGTGCTGTGGGCGCTGGTGGCGTTCTTCGGCGTCGCGGCGGTGGTGCTGGGTGCCGGGAGCGACGGCGCGTCGCGCTACGGCGACCTGCTCGCGGTCGCGAACCTCCTCGTCTTCACCGTCTACTTCCTGCTCGCGAAGCAGGCCCGCACCGGAAACGTCCACAGCTGGTCGTTCCTCGCTGCGGTGTTCGTGTGGACGGGGGTGGTCGTGACCCCCTGGGCCGTGGTCTCCCACGGCGGCGTCGGGACGCTGCAGGGGATCGACTGGCTGTACGTGATGGCAATCGTGCTGCTGCCCGGCATGATCGGGCACGGGTTCATGACCTGGGCGCACCACTACGTCGACGTGAGCGTGACGTCGATGCTGACCCTGGCCAACCCGGTGGTGTCGATCGTGGGAGCCTGGCTCATCTTCTCCGAGGCGCTCGGCCCGCTGCAGGTCGCCGGCACGGTCACGGTGCTCGTGGCGCTCGGCATGATCGTCCGCAACCAGCGCGGCCTGCGGGCGCTCGCCGCCGAGGCCGCCTTGACCGGCGACCTGCTCGACGAGTCCCCGGATCTCGCCGGCGACGACGTCGGCGCACCCCACCACGGGGATGGGTGACGCCCGCCGATAGCCTCTCGCGCCATGCGCTTCGACGAGCAGTACGTGAGCATCCCCCGCCTGGCGCTGGCCGCCGCCGACCGGTTCCCCGACCTGGAGGCGATCGTCGACGGCGACCTCCGCATCACCTATCCGGAGCTGGCCGACGAGGTGGTCCGCAGCACGCGCGCGGCGATCGCGGCCGGCATCACCAAGGGCGACCGGGCGGCGATCTGGGCGCCCAACTGCGCCGAGTGGGTGATCGCCGCGCTGGGGGTGCTGGGCGCCGGCGGCGTCCTGGTCACGCTCAACACCCGGTTCAAGGGTGGGGAGGCGGCCTACGTGCTGCGGAAGTCGGGGGCCAAGGTGCTCTACACGGTCAACGGCTTCCTCGACACCGACTACGCGGCGATGCTGCGCGACGCGCTGGCCGAGACCGGAGAGGACCTCCCCGACCTCGCCCGGGTCGTCGTGCTCGACGGCGCCGCCGGCGGCGACGACCACACCTGGGAGGGGTACCTGGCCGGGGCCGAGGCGGTCGGCGAGGACGACGCCCGGGCCCGCATCGACTCGATCACCGGCGACGACCTCGCCGACATCATGTTCACGTCGGGCACCACCGGTCGCCCGAAGGGCGCGATGTCGACCCACGCCCAGAACCTCCGGGTCTACGAGGCCTGGAGCGAGGTGGTGGGCCTGCGGGAAGGCGATCGCTATCTCATCGTCAACCCGTTCTTCCACGGCTTCGGGTACAAGGCCGGTTGGTTCTCGTCGATCATGCGGGGCGCGACGATCGTGCCGATGCCGGTGTTCGACGTCTCGGCCGTCCTCGACAAGGTGCAGGCCGAGCGGATCACCGTGCTCCCGGGGCCGCCCACCCTGCTCTCGGGGATCCTCGAGTTCCCCGACCGAGACGGCTACGACCTGTCGACGCTGCGGCTCACCGTGACCGGCGCCGCGGTGGTGCCGGTCGAGCTCATCCGGCGGCTCCGCAGCGAGATGAGCTTCGAGACGATCATCACCGGGTACGGCCTCACCGAGACCACCGGCACCGTGTCGATGTGCCGGTTCGACGACGATCCCGAGACGATCGCCATGTTCTCGGGCCGGGCCATCCCCGACACCGAGCTGCGGATCGTCGACGAGGCGGGCAACGAGGTCCCGCGGGGCGAGCCCGGCGAGGTGGTCACCCGCGGCTACCACCTGATGAAGGGCTACTTCGGCGACGCCGAGGAGACCGCGTCGACGATCGATGCCGACGGCTGGCTCCACACCGGCGACATCGGGATCATGGACGAGCGGGGATACATCCGCATCACCGACCGGCTCAAGGACATGTACATCGTCGGTGGCTTCAACGCGTACCCGGCCGAGATCGAGGGCATCCTCCTGGAGCACGAGAAGATCGCCCAGGTCGCAGTGGTGGGCATCCCCGACGCCCGCATGGGTGAGGTCGGGATGGCCTTCGTCGTGCCGCGCAGCGGGGCCACCCTGTCCGAGGACGACGTGGCGGGCTGGGCCCGCGGGCACATGGCCAACTACAAGGTCCCGCGCTTCGTGGAGATCTGCGACGAGCTGCCGGTCAACGCGAACGGCAAGGTCGTCAAGTACGAGCTGCGCGAACGCGGCATCGCCCGCACCGGCGGCTGACCGCCGACCGCAGTCCGAGATCTCGGGGGGCTCCCGGATACGCTCCGAATCTGACGCCGCGTCAGATTCGGCGGTGGAGCAGGGAGCACGGCATGGCGACCGCGACGAAGGACTACCGGAACCACATCGGCGGCGCGTGGGTGGCGGGGTCGGCCGGCAGCTACGGCATCGTCAACCCCGCCACCGAGCAGGTGATCGCCGAGGCGCCCGAGGCCTCCGTGGCCGACGCCGACGCCGCGGCCGCCGCGGCCAAGGCCGCCCTGCCCGGGTGGAAGCGCACCCCGCCCGAGGAGCGGGCGAACCTGCTCCAGAAGCTGGCCGACGCGGTGCGGGCCCGGGAGGACGAGCTCCTGCCGCTGATCATGGCGGAGACCGGCGCGACCCTGAAGGTCGGCTCGGCTCTCCAGGTTCCCCAGGCCCTCAACCGCCTGGAGACCTACGCCCGCATGGCGACGATGGACATCTCGATCCCGGTGCAGCCCAGCGTCACCCCGACCACCCCCCTCGCCGCCGGCGGCCTCATCGGG
>VGCA01000295.1 GCA_016870245.1 Actinomycetota bacterium
GCCACCCAGCCAAAGTAGAACCAGCCGCCGACGAGCGGCGCCTCGTCCCAGCGGTAGGTGCGGGGTGTGCCGTCGGACACGGCGGTGACGGTGATCTCCTTCGCGACCACGTCGGCCGGGGCCCACTCGATGGAGTCGCCGGCGTCCTTCTTGCGGCCCCGCTCGTCGACCGCCTCGGTGTAGACGCCGAGGTTGCACTCGACCAGCACGATGTCGGGCTCGGCGAAGGCGCGGATCGCGGTGCGGTGGATCGCGTCGCGCAGCATCGCGTGCGCGGTCGCCTCGTCGGGAGCGTGGATGTTGATCCGCTCGAAGAAGTCGAGGTCGCCGGGGAAGAGCTGGATGCGGCCCTGGGCCGAGCTGCCGGAGATCGCGATGGCGGAGTCGACCCCCGGGGTGGGCGCGACCCGGGTGTGAGGGACGAGCCGCCGAACATGGTCGAGGTCCGACGGGTCGAAGTCGAGCAGCGCGACGCGACTGCCGAACAGGCCGGTGTCGTCATCGACGGTGAGCGCCGTCGCCTCACCGGAGCCGACGGCGAGCATCCAGGTGCGCGCGTCTTCTGCGTCGAACTCGATGTCGGGGGAGTCGGCCATGGATCTGCTCCTGTTCGGATGGGGCAGGGGATACACGACGGCGACGCCGCGGGCAAGGCCGGGTTCGGGTCAGGTCCGGAGGAGACGCTCGAACGCCTGCATCGCCTCGTCGATCATGTCGGACTCGGCCGCGACGCCGGCGCGGCCCTGCGAGTGCGCGACGCAGTGGCGCACGTGCTCGTCGAGGAGGCCGAGCGCCACGCTCTGGAGCGCCTTGGTGACCGACGAGATCTGCGTGAGCACGTCGACGCAGTACGTGTCCTCGTCGATCATGCGCTGCAGCCCGCGTACCTGGCCCTCGATGCGGCGCAACCGCTTCTGGTAGTCGTCCTTGCTGATGGAGTAGCCCCGCACGTCAATGCTCCTGGTTGGCGGTGAGCGAACGGTCGCGCTCGGGGATCATGGACCGGAACCGGCGGAGCCGGAGGCTGTTGGTGACGACGAACACGCTGCTGAACGCCATCGCGGCCCCGGCCACGAGCGGGTTGAGCAGGCCGGCCGCCGCGAGGGGAATCGCCGCCACGTTGTAGGCGAAGGCCCAGAACAGGTTGCCCTGGATCGTGCGCAGCGTGCGGCGCGAGAGCCGGATCGCGTCGGCGGTGGCCCGCAGGTCGCCGCGCACCAGCGTGAGGTCCGACGCCTCGATGGCGACGTCGGTGCCCGTGCCCATCGCCAGGCCGAGGTCGGCCTGCGCCAGCGCGGCGGCGTCGTTCACGCCGTCGCCCACCATGGCGACGACCTTGCCCTGCGCCTGGAGGTCGCGCACGACCGTCACCTTGTCGGCGGGCAGCACCTCGGCCACGACGTCGTCGATGTCGACGATGTCGGCGACCGTGCGCGCCGCTCGTGCGTTGTCGCCGGTGAGGAGCACGGGGGTGAGCCCGAGGTCGCGCAACGCGGCGATGGCCTCGGCCGACGTGTCCTTCACGGTGTCGGCCACGACGAGCACGCCCCGGACGGCGCCGTCCCAGCCGACGACCACCGCGGTGTGACCCGCGGCCTCGGCGGCGTCGATCGCCGCCCGGGCCCGGTCGTCGGGGTGGAGGGCCCAGTCGGCCAGGAAGGCCGGGCGGCCCGCGACCACCGCGTGGCCGTCGACCACGCCCTGCACGCCGAGCCCCTGCGTGGCGGCGAACGACTCGACGGGGGCGAGCTCGATCCCCCGCTGCCGCGCGCCGTCGGCGACGGCCCGGCCGATGGGGTGCTCGCTCGCGTGCTCCACGGCGGCGGCGACGCGCAGGATGGTGTGGGCGTCGTCGTCGCCGAGGGTGACGACCTCGACGAGCGCCATCCGGCCACTGGTCACGGTTCCCGTCTTGTCGAGCACGACGGTGTCGACCCGGCGGGTGGACTCCAGGATCTCCGGACCCTTGATCAGGATGCCGAGCTGCGCGCCCCGACCAGTGCCGACCATCAGGGCCGTCGGGGTGGCGAGCCCGAGCGCGCACGGGCAGGCGATGATCAGCACCGCGACCGCGGCCGTGAACGCCTCGGTCGTGCCGCCACCGGCGCCGATCCAGAAGCCGAGGGTCGCCGCGGCGAGGAGGATCACCACGGGGACGAAGACCGCGGAGATGCGGTCGGCGAGCCGCTGGACCGGTGCCTTGCCGGTCTGGGCCTGGATGACGAGGTGGGCGATCTGTGCGAGGGCGGTGTCGCTGCCCACGCGGGTGGCCCGCACGACCAGCCGTCCGCCGGCGTTGACGGTCGCGCCCGTGACGTCGTCGCCGGGGCCGACCTCGACCGGCACGCTCTCGCCGGTGAGCAACGACGCGTCGATGGCGGAGGTGCCCTCCTCCACCACGCCGTCGGTCGCGACCTTCTCGCCCGAGCGGACGACGAACCGGTCGCCCACGGCCAGCTGCTCGATCGGCACGGTGACCTCGGTGGCGTCGCGCAGGACCGTGACGTCCTTCGCTCCGAGCTCGAGCAGCGTCCGGAGCGCGGCGCCCGAGCGGCGCTTGGCCCGGGCCTCGAAGTAGCGGCCCGCGAGGATGAACACCGTCACGCCGGCCGCGACCTCGAGGTAGATCTCGTCGGCGCCATCGCCGCGGGACAGCGTGAGGTCGAAGCCCATGCGCATCCCCGCGTCGCCGGCATCGCCGAGGAACAGCGCGTACAGCGACCAACCGAACGCCGCCAGCGTGCCGAGCGAGATGAGCGTGTCCATCGTGGCTGCGCCGTGGCGCAGGTTGGCCCACGCGGCGCGGTGGAACGGCCACGCACCCCACACCACCACGGGCGCGGCCAGGGTGAGCGAGAGCCACTGCCAGTGGTCGAACTGGAGCGCGGGCACCATCGCCATGAGGACGACCGGGACCGTGAGCGCCGTCGACACGAGGAGGCGCCGGCGGAGGGCGGCGAGGGCGTCGGGGCTGTCGTCGTCACCGACGGGGTGGCCGGCCGCGTGCGCGGGTGCAGCGTGGTCGGTGCCTGCGGGGTGCGGGAGGCG
>VGCA01000296.1 GCA_016870245.1 Actinomycetota bacterium
GTGCGGTCGCGGGGCGCGCGCCGGGCCCTGGCCGGCGCCGGTGGGGTCACCCTCGTCGTCGTCGGCAACGTCGTGTTCGTGACCCACACGGCGGGCTGGGAGTACGAGCGCCTCCTGGTGCCGTCGGGCGCGGGCCTGCGGTTCGCGCTGGTGTGGCTGCTCGCCGCAGTCGCCGGTGGCGTCAGCGCGCCGCCCGCCACCGCCGGGCCAGATCCTGCGCGTCGTCGTCGAGGTGACGCCCGTAGCGGTCCAGCAGCGACCCCAGCACCGCGCACTGCTCCCGATCGGGGTTCGCCGGACAGCTCCGCAACGACGACAGCGGGTCCGCCGAGCGCCTGACGCGGTAGAGCTCGAGCCCGGAGCCGTTGCTCGGCAGTGCCTCGAACGCGTCGGTGGCGAACGAGTCCTCGGAGAAGGTGATCGAACGCGACGTCACGCCGCGGGGGAAGGCGTCGTCGAGCCAGCGGTAGGCGAGGCCGTCGCGCCCGGACCGGAGCGCGACGTAGTCGACGTCGTCGTATTCGTTGTGGAGCAGCGCGAGGGCGAACACGTCGGGGTCGGACTCGCGCGCGAGCGCGGTGAGCAGCGCCGCCCGGTCCTCGAAGCGCGCGGCCGGATGCGAGTAGTGCGCGTTGCTCACGTTGAACACGTAGGTGGGGAGGAAGCTGCTGAGGTCGGTCTCGTCGGTGAGGACGACGGCATCGGCGTACTCGCCGTCGGTGGCCCGGGTGAACCCGTCGATCAGGGCGTCGGGGTAGGTGGCGGCCCGCTGCTCGGTGAGGAACGGCATGTCGCGCACCGCCGTCTGGCCGAGCGCGAACACGACCGCCACCGCTCCGACCGCGAGCAGCGCGATCGCCGCTCGTGGGTCGAGGGACGGTCCGACGCGCGCGCCGAGGTCACCTGCGGTCCCCGTGGTGGCGATCCGCCACAGGTCGGCTGCGCCCAGCCCGGCCCCGGCCGCGAGCAGGAACTCGATGAGTCCGGTGGTCCGGAGCGTGTCGATCGGGAAGTCGGCCAGGAACGTGAGGTAGCCGACGAGGTAGAGCAGGTACGCGGCGGCGAGCAGGCCCAGCAGATGGAGCGACACGCGGCGCCGGTGGGCGGTCGCGACGAGCGCGACGAGACCGAACGCGAGCAGGGCGCCCCGCAGGTCGAACTCGAGGAACGGCAGCGGCAGCGACACCTCCTCGGCCGTGTAGTACCGGTTCTGCATCGTGCGCGCGCCCGGCGTGGTGAGGAAGCTCACCGCCAGGGGCAGCCAGTACGGGATCGTGACGACGACGATCCCGCCGAGGACCACCGCGACGTCGCGGAGGCTCGCCGGCTCGGGCGGCCGTCCGTGGCGCCGGGCCGCGGCGCGCGTGGCCGCCATGGCGGCGAGGTGCACGAGCCCGATCAGCAGCACGTACCAGTAGGTGAGGGCGACGACCGCACCCAGCGCGATCGCGACGATCAGGCCGCCCCGGCCGAGGCGGGTCCCCGGCGGCCGCCCCACGCCGACCACGAAGTGCAGCCACCACGGCACGAAGACCGCGATGGCGAGCCAGAGGTGGGGGACGTACCAGTCGTGGAACGCCAGCGAGGTCGCGACCACGACGACGGCGGCCCGGCGCGGCCCGACGACCGGCCGCCACAGGAGCCACCCGGCGACGGGCACGAGGAACGCCACCGCGAGCGTCCCGATCTTCAGCATCTCCCACGAGGCGATGCCGAGGACGGCGCCGAGGCGCCCGAGCACCCAGAAGTACAGCGGCGGGTAGAACGACGGGAGGTCCTTGTAGGCGTAGTCGACCAGCTCCCAGGTGTGGCCGAACTTCGTCAGGTAGGCGGTCCGGTAGCTCTGGTCGGCGACCGCGCCGAGCGGTCCGAACGGCGTGCTGTTGAGCAGGGCGGTGGCGCCGCCGCAGAGGAAGAGCCCGGTGAGCAGGGCCACGAGCGCGCCCGTCGCCGTGGGCGAGTACCGGCGGGTGAGCACGAACGCGCCGGCGCCGACCGCCAGCGCCAGCAGCACCTGGGTGACGACCGGGACGGTCGGGTCGCCTTCCAGCGAGCCTGGCGCGAGCGCGGTGATCGCCCACGTGGCGGCCACCGCGCCGCCGGCGACGAGCCACGCGTCGGCCCGCGAGCTGCGCGGCGGCGCCCCCTCCCTCGTGGTCATCGAGAGCAGCCTAGAGAGCAGAGGAGCGCAGCGAGCGTCCACCGCGGTGAGGCTCCGGCGGTCGAGCGAGCGGAGCGACCAGAGGGGGAGGAGCGCAGCGAGCGTCCACCGCGGTGAGGCTCCGGCGTTCGAGCGAGCGGAGCGACCAGAGAGCAGACATGGCCGCCGGATGGGCGGGGAGGGGGCGCCGGTACACTCCGGCGTCATGGGTCTGTTCTCGAAGGTGCTGCACGCGGGTGAGGGGCGCAAGCTCAAGGCGCTCCAGGGCCTCGTGCCGGAGATCAGCGCCCTCGAACCGGAGATGCAGCGACGTTCCGACGCCGAGCTGCGGGCCCTGACCGCAGAGCTCAAGCAGCGCGTCGACAACGCCGGGCCCGACCCCGTCGCCGACCGCGAGTCCCGCATCGACGTCCTCGACGAGCTGCTCCCCGAGGCGTTCGCCCTCGTGCGGGAGGCCGGCGTCCGCACGTTGGGCCAGCGCCACTTCGACGTCCAGCTCATGGGCGGGGCGGCGCTCCACTTCGGGTGGGTCGCCGAGATGAAGACCGGTGAGGGCAAGACCCTCGTCGCCACGCTCCCGTCCTACCTCAACGCGCTCGCCGGCTACGGGGTGCACCTCGTCACGGTCAACGACTACCTCGCCAAGCGCGACGCCGACTGGATGGGCCGGATCCACCACTTCCTCGGCCTCGAGGTCGGCAAGGTGCTCCCGGAGATCGACGACTGGTCCGCCAAGCGGGCGGCCTACGCCGCCGACATCACCTACGGCACCAACAACGAGTTCGGCTTCGACTACCTGCGCGACAACATGGCGTCGGCCCGAGAGCAGCAGGTGCAGCGCGGCCACTTCTTCG
>VGCA01000297.1 GCA_016870245.1 Actinomycetota bacterium
GCCGAGCCCGGTGCGCTTCTCGTCGGACACCTCGTGGATCACCGAGCGGGTGGTGATGCGGTCGCCCAGGTGCAGCATCCGCAGGTACTCCTGCTCGGAGTTGGTGGCCACCACCCCGACGAAGCCCTCCGTCTCGAGGAGGTTCAGCAGCTGGGTCTGCGGGTTGGTGTCGCCCGCCTCCCGCTTGTTGCCGTGCAGTCCCTGCATCGGCCAGGCCTGCAGCATGACGGCGGGAGCGATGATCTCGCCGTGCGCCGACGCGGCCGCGGCCTCGGGGTCGGTGTACACGGGGTTGCGATCGCCCATGGCCTCCACCCAGTGGCGGATCATCGCCTGGTTGACCGGGTCGGGTGCCACCTGGGCGTCGATCTCCTGGCCCTCGAAGGCCTTGAGCTGCGCCAGGAACTCGGCCTTGGCGGCGTCGTTGGTCGTGTCGGTCATCACTCCCCGCTCTCGCAGAAGTCGACGGGCATCATGGGCCTCAGCGGGCCTGACGCACCATTCCCAAGCCGGTCGTCGCGACGATCTCCCGCAGCACCTCGACCACGCCGCCGCCGAAGGTGTTGATCTGGGCGGCCCGGCCGTTGCGCTCCACGTCGCCGCGCAGCACCGCGCCGGGCGAACCCTCGGGCAGGTAGCCGACCGCGCCGAGCACGCTCAGCATCAGCCGGTACATCGCGATCTGCGTCTCGACGCCGAACACCTTCGCCGCCGATGCGTCGGCGGGCGTGAGGGTGTTGTCGGCCACGGCCGCGGCCATGCGCCAGTTGAGGAGCTTCATCGCCTCTCCGCGAGCGTGGGCCTCGGCGAGGTCGCGCTGCACCCACTCGACGTCGATCATCATGCGCCCGGTGCCGTCGCCCGCGGGCGTGGTACGGCACCACTCGACCACGTCGTCGTAGAGCCGGTGGGTCTGGCCGGCCAGCGCCGCGAGCCCGACGCGCTCGTGGTTGAGCTGGCTGGTGATGAGCCGCCAGCCACCGTTCACCTCGCCGATCACGCTGTCGGCCGGCACCCGCACGTCGTCGTAGTAGGTGGCCTGCGTGACCACGCTCCCCACGGTGACGATCGGGGTGGTGGTGAACCCGGGCGACGCCGTGGGGACGACGATGATCGAGATGCCCTTGTGCTTGGGCGCGTCGGGGTCGGTCCGGCAGGCCAGCCACACGTAGTCGGCCTGGTTCGCGCCGCTGGTGAACACCTTGTTGCCGTTGATCACCCACTCGTCGCCGTCGAGCACGGCGCTCGTGCGCAGCGCAGCGAGGTCGGTGCCGGCCTCGGGCTCGGTGTAGCCGATCGCGAAGTTGATCTCGCCCGCGAGGATCCCGGGCAGGTACCGCTGCTTCTGCTCGTCCGTGCCGTGCTCCATGAGCGCCGGGCCGACGGTGTTGACGGTCACGAACGGGAACGGCGCGTTGGCCCGCTGCACCTCGTCGAAGAACACGAACTGGTCGAGGACCCCCCGGCCCTGGCCGCCGTACTCCTTCGGCCAGCCGATCCCGAGCCAGCCGTCGCCGCCCATCCGGGCGACGATCTCCCGGAAGCGGGGGTTGCCCTCCCCCGACGCGCCCATGGCGGCGCGGACCTCCGGCGGGAGCAGCCTCGCGAAGTACTCACGGAGCTCCTTGCTCAGCGCCTTCTGCTCGTCGGTGTAGTCGAGGAACATCGCACCTCTCCGGTCCGGTCGCGGCACGTGGCCGGTGGTCGCTCGCGGGCCCCGCGTAGAACCCGTTCTAGCCGATCGGGATCAGGGGGCGAGCATGCGGGTCCCGACGATGCCGTCCTCCGCCAGCCGGGCCTGCTCGGCGGCGGTGACCCCGAGCTCGGTGAGGATCTCGGCGTTGTGCTGACCCAGCGTCGGCGGGCCGAACCGGTGGGCCTGCCGGGCGAACGAGAACCGCACCGGCCAGGCCGGGTAGCGACGGACGCCGGTCGTCGGGTTGTCGAGCGCCACGTAGTACTCCCGGGCGAGGAGCTGCGGGTCGTCGTACATGTCGGGCGCCCGCAGCATCCGGCCGGCGGGGAGCCCGACCTCCCGGAGCCGGGCGACGGCCTCGCGCGCGGGCCGTTCGGCGAACCACCCACCGACGAGACCGTCGAGGGCGTCGGCCTCGGCGGCCCGCCCCGCCGCGGTGGCGAAGTCGTCGGTGGCCCACAGCGGCCGGTCGAGCGCTTCGAGCAGGTTGCGCCAGTCGCCGTCGTTGCGCACGCTCAGCGCGACCCAGTCGTCGTCGGCGCAGCGGTACACGCCCTGCGGCACCATGCGCGGGTCGTGATTGGCCGACCGCGACCCGATCCGGCCGTTGAGCTGGAAGTCCATCGGCTGGTCGGCGGTGAGGCAGCACGCGGTCTCGAGCTGGGCGACCTCGATCATCTGACCCTCACCGGTGCGGTCGCGGTGCTCGAGCGCGGCCTGGAGCGCGGCCGCGGCATGCATCGCGATCATCGGGTCGGCGAAGCCGCCCGGGTGCATCGGCTTCTGCGGATAGCCCGTCACCTGCGCCATCCCCGACGCCTGCTCGATGCCCATGGCCCAGCCCACGTAGTCGCGCCACGGCCCTTCGAGACCGAAGCCGGGCATCCGCAGCATCAGGACGTCACGCTTGAGGCTCCGGATCGCCGCGTAGTCCAGTCCGAACTGCTCGACGACCCGGGCCGAGAAGTTCTCGATCACCACGTCGGCCTGCGCGATGAGCTGGCGCAGCAGCCGCAGCCCGTCGTCGCGGGTGGCGTCGAGGGTGACGCTGCGCTTGTCGAGGTTGGTGCCCTGCCACACACCGCCGCGGTCGTACCAGTCGTCGCCCTCCTGGGGGAAGGCGCCCGAGAAGCGGAAGCCGTCGGGGCGCTGGATCGACTCGACCTTCACCACGTCGGCCCCGAACGCCCCGAGGTACATGGAGACGTAGGGGCCCGCCCAGAACGTGCCGAGATCGACCACCTTCATCCCCGCGAACGGCAGCGCCGGGTCGGTGCGGTCGACCGCCGGCGACT
>VGCA01000298.1 GCA_016870245.1 Actinomycetota bacterium
CCGACGGTCCCAGACCGCCTCCGTCACGAGCAGCGTGGCGATGAGCACGAACCCGCTGAGCGACATGTAGGCGAGGGTCACGAACCCGAGCTCGGTGAACCACGGGACCGCGCACGGCGCCGTCACCGCACAGGAGCTGCTCTCCGAGAACACGCCCTGCTCCATCAGGAAGTGGTAGGCCGCCAGCGGGATCCCGACCGCCACGAACGGCAGCGCGTACCACCGGGCCCGGCGGTCCTTGAGCAGCGCGCCCACCAGCAGGATCGCCGCGAGCGGGTACATGCAGATCCGCTGGAACCAGCACAGCCGGCAGGGGACGTAGGGCGCGATCTCCGAGAAGTAGAGGCTGCCCGCGGTCGCGACCGCGGCGACCAGCCATGCGAGCCACTTGGCCTGCGGCCCCACGGCGTCGACGACGTGGCCGGCGAGGCGGCGACCCGTTCGCGACACCGCGGCGCCCAGGGCGAGCAGCAGCGCGAGCACCACCGCCGCGTTGGCGAGCAGCGTCAGGATCGTGAAGAAGGTCTGCTCGGTCTGGTACGGCTCCATCAGGAGATCTCCAGGTCACCGGTGAGCTCGACCCGGTCGACGGGACCGGTGCGCACGGTGGCCTGGACCTTCCAGGTCCCCGCGAGCGGGATGTCGAGCCCCGGGGACAGGTAATGCCCCGGGCCGAGCTGGCGGAGGGGGACGACCAGGGGCGCGATGCCGCGATCGGGACGGGCCAGCGTCACCTCGACCGCGTCGACCGCGCGCAGCGTGCCCTGCGGCGAGTAGGTGTTGACGTGGAGGTCGTTGACCCCGGCCGCGCCCGGGGTCGCCCACACGTCGAGCGTGACGGTCGGGCTCTCGATCGTCACCGCCGCGGCGCCGTCGCGACTCGACGTCGCGTCGGCCGGCGGTGCCGCGTTGACCAGGAGCGCGGTGACGAGCAGCACGACGGCACCGAGCGCGATCTCGACCACCACCGACCGGCGCAGCCGCCGCAGCTCGCGGGATCGCTCGGCGGACTCGGCCGGGGGGTCGGCGGCCGAGGTGGGGTCGAGGTCGACGGCCGCGCCCGACACGACGCGGACCGCCGGCATCGCGGGCTCCGCCGCCACAGCGGGCTCCGCGGGCGGCGCCGGGAACAGCCTCCCGGTGATCTCCCGGCTGAACGACGCCACCACCAGCATCAGCGCGAACACCACGAGCTTCACCACGAGGATGCGGCCGTACTCGTCGTCGCGGAGCGCGTCGAGTCCGCCCACCATCCGCCAGGTCTGGAACCCGCCCGTCACGATCAGCACCACCACGCACCAGAGGGCAACGCGGGAGAAGCGGCGGCTCGCGGCGCGGAGGACCTCGAGGTCGTCGCCGGGGAGCACGGCGGCGGCGAGCACGACGAGGCCGCCGAGCCACACCGCCATGGCGGCGACGTGCAACCCGTCGGCGAGCAGCGCGAGGACGCGGTGGTCCCCGGTGGAGGCGTGCCCCGCCAACCCGGGGGTGCTCACCAGCGCGATGCCCGTCACGGCGGCCACCGGCAGCCACCACCGGGGCAGGGGGTGCGTGGCCGCCGGGCGCCGGCGGAAGAGCACCCGCACCACGCCGAAGGCGACGAGCAGCACGGCGAGGCGCAGCAGCCACACGTGACCGAAGCGGGTGTCGAGGGTGTCGCGGAGCCCGTCGAGGTCGAGGGCGTCGGCGAGGTCGCCCCCACGGGAGTACGCGCCGAAGAGGAACGGGCCGAGGGTCGTGGCGACGGCGAGCGTCACCCATCCGGCGGTGACGACCCTGCGGGTCGCCCGGGCGTCGCGTGCGGACGGCCAGATCAGGCTGCCGAACACGACGCCGCCGACGAGCAGCGCCATCGCCGCGAAGACGACCCACCGCACGGCCGCCCAGCCGATCGAGACCGCCCGGGCAGCCTCCTGCCCGGCGAGGATGCCGGCGGCCAGCGCCTCGACGTCGGTCGCCGACGCGCTCGCGTCCCCCACCTGGAAGGTCCAGGTGCCCTGGATCGGATGGCTGTCCTCGGACACCGCGCGCCAGGTGACGATGTACGAGCCGTCGGCGAGGTCGCCGTCGATCGGCAGCACCAACCGCTCGGGGGCGGGCTGCCGCAGGCGCCCGACGTCCACCCGGTCGCCCTGGCCGTCGTAGACGAACACGCCACCGAGGGAGACGTCGACGCCCTCGGTGAACAGGATCCTCACCTCGTCGGGTGAGCGGTCGAGCACCTGTGCGGGTCCGGGCTCGACCGAGACGACCGAGGCGTGGGCCCCGGCCACGCCGGCCAGGGGACCCACCAGGAGGACGACGAGCAGCGCCGACGCCAACAGGCCGGCACCGAGCGCGCCCGCGCGGCGAGGCCGGGGCGCGGGCTCGGGACGAGGAGGACGCAGGGAGGCCGACGGGCTCGCCGGGGGCATGGGGGCGGCTCCGGGGTTGCGGGACCCGCCCAGTATCGTCGCTCGACGGTGCGTGCTCCCGGTCGGCCCCGCCTCCGACGACTCGTCGTCGCCGCCGCGTCGGGCGCCGCCGCGATCGTCGCCACCGCGGCACCGGCGGCAGCCCACACCGTCGGCGGGGTCGACGCCACCAACTACGCCACCACCATCCGTTCGGTGTCGCCGGCCGACCCTGACGTGACGGTTCGGGTGGCCGACAACGGCGACCGCCTCGAGCTCACCAACACGGGGCGCACCGACGTGGTCGTCGTCGGCTACGACGACGAGGCCTACCTGCGGGTGGGGCCCCGCGGCGTGTTCGAGAACGTGCGCTCGCCCGCGGTCTTCCTCAACCGGGTCCGGCGGGACCCGGAGCCACCCCCTCCGTCGGCCGACCCCGAGGCGCCACCTCGGTGGCGGAAGGTGAGCGATGGGCAGACGGCGCGCTGGCACGACCACCGGGCGCACTGGATGGGCGCCCAGGACCCGCCCATCGTGGCGCGTCGGCCCGGCGAGGAGCACCTCGTACAGCGGTTCCGGATCGACGTCCGGGCCGAC
>VGCA01000299.1 GCA_016870245.1 Actinomycetota bacterium
TGGCGCCGATCACGGTCGAGCTGGTGGCCTCGGTCCCCGGCGACGTCGACGGCCCGACGAGCGCACCGGCGATCGCGCTCGCACCGGGCAAGACGGCCCGCTTCGACCTCGACGAGTGGGGCATCGATCCCTCCCAGGTGCTGGTGGTGTCGGCCGACGGCCCGATCGTCGTCGGTCGCGAGACCTACGCCGGCGGTGTGTCCCTCGCGCTCGCCGTGCCGTTCCGGGGCTGACGTGCTCGCCCGGCTCCTGATCGCGGCCGCGCTCGTCGTGGTGGTGGTCGGCGTGGCGCTCGTGGCCCGGCGCCGCCCGCGGCCCGCGCCACCACCCCGCGACGCCTATCCCGTGCCGGCCCAGCTCGACCGGGCCGACTTCCCCCGGCCCGACGCGCCGTGGCTGGTCGCGTACTTCTGGTCGCGCACGTGCGACTCGTGCGAAGGGATGGGGGAGAAGGTCGCGGTGCTCGAGTCGCCTGAGGTGAGCACGGCCCGGATGGAGGCGGTCGACGATCGCGCGCTCCACCAGCGCTACGAGATCGCGGCGATCCCCATGGTGCTGATCGCCGACGCCGACGGCGTGGTGCGCCGCAGCTTCGTGGGCGCGGTCAGCGCGACCGACCTGTGGGCCGCGCTCGCCGAGGTCCGGGCCGCCGACGCCGGGGCCCGGGGCTCAGGCGGGGGAGTCGTCGAACCGCGACGGGGTCCCCTCGAGGACTGACCCCTCCGGCTCCACGAGCGGCATCTCGGCATCGCCGGGGCGCACCTCGGTGACCGTGCCGTCGGCATGGCGGATGCGCCGGAAGCCGCCGGCCTTGCGGCCCAGGGCGTCGTCGACGAGACGACCGACCTCGGCGCCGTCGATCGTCTCGTGCTCGAGCAGCGCCCGCGCGACGGCGTCGAGGCCGAGTCGGTGCTCCTCCAGGACCTTGCGGGAGCGGGCCTCCTCCTCGCGGAGGATCCGCTCCACCTCCTCGTCGATCACCCGCGCGGTCTCGTCGGAGTAGTCGCGGGTGTGCATCAGGTCCTCGCCCAGGAACACGGCGCCCTGGCTGCCCCAGGCCATCGGGCCGATGCGCTCCGACATGCCCCACTCGCGGGCCATCTTCCGGGCCAGCTCGGTGACCCGGACGAGGTCGTTCTGGGCGCCGGTGGAGTAGTGGCCGAAGACGATCTCCTCGGCGAGGCGGCCGCCGAGGGCCACGCCGATCGAGTCGCGGATGAACTCCTGCTTGTAGATGTGACGCTCCTCCACCGGGAGCTGCTGGGTGACGCCCAGGGCCATGCCGGTAGGGAGGATGGTGACCTTGTGCACGGGGTCGGCGTTGTCGAGCACGTAGGCGAGCACGGCATGGCCGCCCTCGTGGTACGCGACGACCTCCTTCTCCTCGTCGGTGAGCGCCATCGAGTCGCGCTTGAGGCCCATGAGCACCCGGTCGCGTGCCGTCTCGAAGTCCTCGGCGTGGATGAGCTTGGCCCCCCGGCGCACCGCGAACAGCGCCGCCTCGTTGACCAGGTTGGCGAGGTCGGCACCGCTCATGCCCGGGGTGCCACGGGCGACGATGTCGATGTCGACGTCGTCGGACACCTGCTTGGACTTCATGTGCACCCGCAGGATCGCGACCCGCTCCTCCTGGGTGGGCAGGGGCACGACGATCTGGCGGTCGAATCGTCCCGGGCGCAGGAGCGCGGGGTCGAGCACGTCGGGCCGGTTGGTCGCGGCCATCACCACGATGCCCTCGGTGGCCTCGAAGCCGTCCATCTCGGCGAGCATCTGGTTGAGCGTCTGCTCGCGCTCGTCGTGGCCGCCGCCGAGGCCGGCGCCACGCTTGCGGCCGATGCTGTCGATCTCGTCGACGAAGATGATGGCCGGGGCCTGCTTGCGGGCGGTCTGGAAGAGGTCGCGCACGCGAGCCGCGCCCACGCCCACGAACATCTCCATGAAGTCGGAGCCGGTGACCGACACGAACGGCACGCCGGCCTCACCGGCGACGGCGCGGGCGATCAGCGTCTTGCCGGTGCCCGGTGGCCCCACGAGGAGCACGCCCTTCGGGATGCGGGCGCCGATGTCCTTGAACTTCCCCGGGTTCTTGAGGAAGTCGACGACCTCGGCGATCTCGGCCTTCACCGGGCCGTAGCCCGCGACGTCGTCGAAGAGCGTCTTGGGCTTCTCGGTGGAGTACACCTTCGCCCGGCTGCGCCCGATGCTCATCAGCCCGCTCGCCTGGGACGCGCCGCGGCGCATCATCCACACGAACAGCCCGACGATCACGAGGATCGGCAGCATGAGCGGGAGGATGCTGTCGAGGAAGAGGTTGGGCTGGTCGCTCGTGTAGACGAGCGTGACGCCCTGCTCGCTCAGCAGCTCGAGCGTGCTCTCCGGCAGGTCGTCGTTGGGGCCGTCGGTGGTGAAGGTCTCCGCGCCGTCGACCGTACCGAGGAAGTCGCCCTCGATGGTGCCGTTGGTCTTGTTGTAGGTGACCTTCTCGACCTGCCCGGCCTCCACCTTCTTGATGAACTGCGAGTACGTGAGCTCCTTCGCCCCCGAGCTGTCGTTCGACAGGTTGGGAATGAAGAACACGAGCACCAGGAGACCGACGAGCAGCCAGGGGAGGAACTTCACCCACGACGCGCCCGCCTTGCCCTCGGGCGGCGGTGCGCCCGGCCCGCCGCTGCCGCCGGGTCCGGGTTCGGGCCGACGACCGGGGGGCGGCTCGGTCGGGGGGCGGGACATGGCGAACATGCTACGGCCCACCGGGATGGCCCGGGCCACGCGTAGCATCCGGGCCGTGGAAGGCACCCCGTCGCCCGTGGCCCGCGCCCGGGTCCGTTGGGGCCTGCCCGACGTCGCCATCGCCTGGTTCGTGGGGATCGTGGGATCGGCCATGGCGTGGCCGCTCGCTGATCGCGACGTCTCCACCGCGAAGCAGCCGGTCGAGTTCATCGTGGCGGCGGTGCTCCTGCAGAACCTC
>VGCA01000300.1 GCA_016870245.1 Actinomycetota bacterium
GGCGGAGACCGGCGCGACCCTGAAGGTCGGCTCGGCGCTCCAGGTTCCCCAGGCCCTCAACCGCCTGGAGACCTACGCCCGCATGGCGACGATGGACATCTCGATCCCGGTGCAGCCCAGCGTCACCCCGACCACCCCCCTCGCCGCCGGCGGCCTCATCGGGGCGGTGGTGAAGCGCCAGCCCGTGGGTGTGGTCGCGTGCATCTCGCCGTACAACTTCCCGCTGGTGAACATGGCCGGAAAGATCGGGCCTGCGCTCGCCATGGGCAACACCGTCGTGATGAAGCCCGCGCCCCAGGACCCGCTGGCGATCGTGGTGCTCATGGAGCTGATCGACGAGGTCGGCTTCCCCCCCGGGGTGGTCAACTGCATCGTCGGCTCGAAGGCCGAGGTGGGCGAGGCCCTCGTGAGGTCCAACGACGTCGACATGATCTCGTTCACCGGCTCCACCGCGGTCGGCTCGGCCATCTTCGAGGCCGGTGGCTTCACGATGAAGCGCCTGCTGCTCGAGCTCGGCGGCAAGGGTGCATGCCTCGTGCTCGACGACGCCGACCTGGGCAAGGCGGTCGAGGCGCTGGCGTCGGTGTGGGGCTTCCACTCCGGTCAGATCTGCACGGCGCCCACCCGGGCCATCGTGCACCGCTCCAAGTACGACGCGCTGGTGGCGGGGCTGGCGGCCGCCGCGCCCCACCTCACGATCGGCCCGCCCGAGTCGCCCGACACCGTCGTCGGCCCGGTGATCTCGGGGCCGCACCGCATCCGGGTGGAGTCGTACATCCAGTCCGGCGCGGACGCCGGCGCGGAGGTCGTCGTCGACGGACGGCGCCCGACCCACCTCGACCGTGGCTACTACGTGGGGCCCACCCTGATTGCCGGCTGCGACAACCAGATGAAGGTCGTGCGCGAGGAGATCTTCGGGCCGGTGATCGTCGTGGTCCCGTTCGACGACGACGACGAGGGCATCGCGATCGCCAACGACACCGAGTTCGGTCTCTACAACTACGTGTTCTCGGAGGACACGGGCCGGGCCTTCGAGGTCGCGCAGCAGCTGGAGTCGGGCAACGTCGGGATCAACACGGCCCAGCGCAACCACGAGACGCCGTTCGGCGGCTGGAAGATGAGCGGGGTGGGGCGCGACGGCGGTGTCTTCGGCCTCCACGCCTACACCGAGATGCAGAGCATCGTCTGGCCCGGTTAGGCCGGCCGACGCGACGACCACCGGGGTGATCGCGGGCGCCCGGCGCCCTACGATCACCCTCCACAGCCGCACGGGGAGAGGCGACATGCTCGGATTGGTGTTCGACGGTGAGAAGGCCGAGATCCGCGACGACCTCGACGTCCGGGCTCCCGGGCCGACCGAGGTCAAGGTGCGGATCGTCGCCGCGGGCCTGTGCCACAGCGACGTCTCGGTGATCAACGGGACCATCCCGTGGAACTACCCGTGCGTGCTGGGGCACGAGGGCGCGGGCATCGTCGCCGAGGTGGGTGAGGCCGTGAACCACGTGGCCCCCGGCGACCACGTGGTGCTCCACACCCTCGCCTTCTGCGGGCTCTGCAAGTTCTGCGTGACCGGTCGCCCCGCGCACTGCCGCAAGAGCATGGGCAACGCCAGCCAGCCGTTCACGCTCGCCGGCGAGCCGGCGTGGAACTTCGCCGGCGCCTCGTTCTTCTCGGAGTACAGCGTCGTGCAGGCCAATCAGTGCGTGAAGGTCGACGACGACATCGACCTCTCGGTGGCGTGCCTGATCGGCTGCGGCGTGCTCACGGGCATCGGATCGGTGTGGAACCGCACCGATCTCGGCCTCGGCGACACCTGTGCGGTGATCGGCGTGGGTGGAGTGGGCCTCAACGTGATCCAGGCCGCCCGGGCCAAGGGCGCGGCCCGGATCATCGCCATCGACACCCTGGCCGAGAAGGAGGCGTTCGCCCGCGACTTCGGGGCCACCGACTTCCTGCTCAGCACGCCCGGCATGGACCTCGCGGCCGAGGTGCGGGCGTTGGTGCCGTTCGACGGTCCGCCGTCCACCGTCGAGCACTCCGGTCCGTTCGGCGCCGGCGGGGTCGACTACGCGTTCGAGTGCGTCGGGCACCCGGCCCTGCTGCAGGCGTCGCTCGACATGCTCGACTGGGGCGGCACCGCCGTCGCGGTCGGCGTGCCGGCACCCACGGCGACGGTCGACGCCCGCATCGGCCTGTTCACCCATGTCGAGCGCACCCTCACCGGCTCGCGGGCAGGGTCGCACCGGCCGCAGTACGACATCCCGCTGATCGTCGACATGTACAAGCAGGGCATCGTCAAGCTCGACGAGCTGGTGAGCGCCCGCTATCCGCTGACCGACTGGGAGCGGGCCGCCGACGACCTCCACCACGGCAAGCTCGCTCGCGGCGTCCTCCAGGTCTCCGCCCAGTAGGCCCCCGGCGATGGCTGACGGGACGACCGACGTCGTCGCCGGCGCCCGGGTGCTCGTCACCGGCGCGTCGTCCGGGATCGGCGCCGCCCTCGCGGTCGCGTTGGCCCGCGCGGGCGCCACGGTGGGGATCTGTGCGCGTCGCGCGGACCGCCTCGGCGAGGTGCTCGACGTCTGCCGCGCCCACGCGCCCAGGTCGCGGATGTGGGCGGTCGACCTGGGCGACCTCGATGCGATCCCCGCGTTCGCCGCGACGGTCGAGACCGCGCTGGGTGGGGTCGACGTGCTGGTCAACTGCGCCGGGATCCCGAAGCGGCGCCGCATCCCCGAGCTGTCGGAGGCCGACCTCGAGGAGGTCATGCGGGTCAACTTCTTCGCGCCGGTGGCGTTGGTCCGGGCGCTCCTGCCGGGGATGCTCGACCGGGGCCACGGCCGGATCGTGAACCTCACCACGATGGGCACCCATTCGGCCGCGGCGCGCGTGGGTGCCTACTGCGCGTCGAAGGCGGCACTCGAGATGTACACCGAGGCGCTCCACCTCGACCTCCTCGGC
>VGCA01000301.1 GCA_016870245.1 Actinomycetota bacterium
CAGCCGGACCTTCCCGGCCCGCCACGCGATCGTGGGCGGGATCGGGTCGCGCGCCGTGCGTGCCCCGGTCCCGCCCACTCGATCGCTCACGTCGTCGTGCCGCCGAGCCGCCGGCTCAGTAGCGGTAGTGCTCCGGCTTGTACGGCCCGTGCACGGGGATGCCGAGGTAGGACGACTGGTCCTCCGAGAGCTCGGTCAGCTTGACGCCGAGCTTCTCGAGGTGCAGCCGGGCGACCTCCTCGTCGAGGTGCTTGGGCAGCGTGTACACCTTGTGCTCGTAGAAGTCGCGGTGGGTGAACAGCTCGATCTGGGCGATCACCTGGTTGGTGAAGCTGTTCGACATCACGAAGCTCGGGTGGCCGGTCGCGCAACCCAGGTTGAGGAGCCGACCCTCGGCGAGCACGATCACCGCGTGGGCCGCACGGCCGTCGGCGGCCGGGAAGACGAACTCGTCGACCTGCGGCTTGATGTTGACCCGCTCGACGCCCGGCATGGCGGCGAGGCCGGCCATGTCGATCTCGTTGTCGAAGTGCCCGATGTTGCCCACGATCGCGTTGTGCTTCATCCGCGCCATGTGGTCGACCGTGATGACGTTGTGGTTGCCGGTCGCGGTGATGAAGAGGTCGGCGCTCTCGACGACGTCCTCCACCGTGAGGACCTGGTAGCCCTCCATCGCGGCCTGCAGCGCGCAGATCGGGTCGATCTCGGTGACGATGACACGCGCGCCCTGGCCCTTGAGCGCCTGGGCGCAGCCCTTGCCGACGTCGCCGTAGCCGCAGACCACCGCGACCTTTCCGGCGAGCATCACGTCGGTGGCCCGCGCGATGCCGTCGACCAGCGAGTGGCGGCAGCCGTAGAGGTTGTCGAACTTCGACTTGGTCACCGAGTCGTTGACGTTGATCGCCGGGAACAGCAGCGTGCCGTCGCCCTGCATCTGGTAGAGGCGGTGCACCCCGGTGGTGGTCTCCTCCGTGACGCCGTTGATGCCCTCGGCGATGCCGTGCCAGGCGCGCGGGTCCTCCGCGAACACCTGCTGCATCATCGCGAGGCACTCGCTCCAGTCCTCGGGGTCGCTCGCCGCCGGAGCGGGGACTGCACCGTCGCGCTCGAACTCCACGCCCTTGTGCACCACCAGGGTGGCGTCGCCGCCGTCGTCGAGGATCATGTTCGGGCCCTCGCCGTCGGGCCAGCGCAGCGCCTTCTCCGTGCACCACCAGTACTCCTCCAGCGTCTCGCCCTTCCAGGCGAACACCGGGATGCCCTTCACCGCGAGTGCGGCCGCGGCGTGGTCCTGGGTCGAGAAGATGTTGCACGACGCCCAGCGCACTTCGGCGCCGAGCTCGATCAGCGTCTCGATGAGGACGGCGGTCTGGATCGTCATGTGCAGCGACCCGGTGATCCGGGCACCGGTCAGCGGCTTGGTCTGCGCGTAGCGGTCGCGCAGCGCCATGAGGCCGGGCATCTCGTGCTCGGCGAGCTCGATCTCCTTGCGGCCGAAGTCGGCGAGCGAGAGATCGGCGACCTTGAAGTCGTCGGTCGTGGCGTGCGGGGACGCGTCGGTCGTGGTCATGGTGCCTCCTGGGTCACACGTGGGTGGGGCCGGCTCCGCTGCGCACACCGCCGTCGCGCTCCACCGGGCGCGAGGGCTCCGGCCGGAGGTGGCTCGGGTGCGAGGGAGTCGGCCCGGATCACCGGGTGACAGCCGCGGGCGGCCCGACTGGAGGAGATGCTACCCGCCGGCCGCGCCGTGGGCGGCCAACGTGTCCTTCAGCCGGCGGATGGCGTCGATCGGTCCGGGGTCGACGTCGTTCTGGAGGGCGAGGTAGACGCTGACCCAGTCGCCGACGTACGCGAGGTCGAGCAGCTGTGCGAGGCGCCCCTCGCCTCCGGCGTCGACGGTGAGGATCTGCGCCACCGCTTCCTCGACCTGCTCGCGGGTGGCTGCGGAGCGCACCCCGAGGCGCGGGTCCTCCAGGCCGTGGGTGAGCTCGACGAGGGTGAGCACCTGCCGGGTGACGTCACCGTGCTGGCCCCACCCGCAGATCTCGTTGTGGTCGAGCTCCGGGTACTGGTTCCAGAACGCCGGCGCCTTGGCGTTCTCGTTGACCGACTGCTTCCAGCGCAGGGCGGCGACTCCACCGAGACCGCCCTGCCCGTAGATCAGCGGGATGGTCCGGTCGATGCGGCGTGCGAGCTCACGCGCGGGGTTCTTGGGCGCGGCGACCTCGGGCACGCACTCGTCGCGACGGCGGGCCAGCTGCTCCTGAGCGCGCACCAGCCCGGCATGGGCCTCGGGGAGCATCCCCATCTTGAAGAGGGCGACGACGACCGGCGCGACCATCGCACCCAACGCGAAGCGGGGTCCGGGCACGTCGGCGTCGACCGGGAGGTGGCACACGCCCCGCGCCCGACCCAGGGCCTCGAGCGCGCCGCCTCCGGCGACGGTGACGAGCTGGGCACCGGCGTCGGCCGCGGCCCGGGCCAGCCCCACGGTCTCCTCGGTGTCGCCGGAGTACGACACGGCGAACACGAGGGACCGGGGACCGATGAACGCCGGGGCCCGGTAGTGCTTGAGCACGACCGCGGGCACCGGCAAGGTAGCGGTGCCGACCGCGACCACCATGTCGCCGACCACCCCGGAGCCGCCCATGCCGCAGAGGACGACGTGGTCGACGCGCGCAAGGTCGGGAAGGCTCCCGGCGCCGAGCGCCGCGGCCGCGCCCTCGTGGGCGGCCGCGAGCTGCTCGGGCGCGGCGCGGAGCGCGTCGACGACCCCCAGGGTGTCCGCCGGCATCGGTCGCTCGGCCTCAGGCCTCGAACGTGGGGGTGATCCCCTCGGCCGCGGCCTTGGCGACGAGACGCTCGTGCTCGGCGTCGTCGACCGCCTCGGCTTCGTCGATCAGCATGATCGGGATGTCGTCGCGGATCACGTAGCGACGGTGCAGCCGCGGGTTGTAG
>VGCA01000302.1 GCA_016870245.1 Actinomycetota bacterium
GCGACCGCGGGGGCCGCGGGGGCGGGGGCCTCGGCTGCCACCGGTGCAGCGACCGCGGGGGCCGCGGGGGTGGGGGTCTCGTCCCGGGGGACGGACGCACCACAGGACTCGCAGAACGCGACGCCGTCGCCCAGCGGTGCGCCGCACTGCTCACAGAAGCCTGAACTCGTGGTCACGGCACGAGTCTCATCTTCGGAGGCTCCGCCGGGGAAGTGACCAACGTCCCGAAGTCAGGGAGTCTCGTGGCGGGGATCAACGGTGGGCTCCGACACGTCGAGCCGGCCAAAGCGCAGGCGACGGGCGCCGACCGACGCGAGGAGCAGCAGCACCGACCCGTAGGCCACGAACACCGGACGCAGGCCCACCCGGTCGCCCAGCCATCCGCCGAGGACCGAGCCGATCGGGGTGCCGCCCACGATCGCCCCGATGTAGAAGGTCGTGACCCGGCCGCGGTAGGCATCGGTGAGCTGGACCTGCAACGCAGTGCCGATCGACGTGAGCCAGAGGCTGTAGCCCACGCCGACGATCGTGAACGCGACCAGACCGATCGCCAGCGAGCTGGTCGCCATCGCGGCGATCGCACCGACGCCGTAGCCGACGTACCCGAGCCGGGCCGCTCGCGAGCGGGGGAGCCGATCGCCGAGGCGGATCAGGAACGTGGCTCCGACGACCGCGCCCACGCCGTACAACGCCGTGAGGGCGCCGGTGCCGCCGGCGCCGGCGCCGTAGAGCGCGGCGATGCCGGGCACGAGGAAGCCGATCGACGCGCCGAACATCGCCCCGAGCATCCCGATCACGAGGATCGCCACGATGCTGGGCCGGCGGCGCACGTATGCGGCTGCGCCGCGGTACTGGCGCAGCCAGCTCACCCCCGTGGCGTCACCGGTGGTCTTGCGCGGATGCAGGAACAGGAGCAGCACCAGGTACACGACGAACGTCGACGCGTTGAGGGCGAACACCGCGGTCGCGCTCGTGACGGTGAGCAGCACGCCCGCGAGCGCGGGCCCGACGGTGCGTGACACGGTGAGACCGAGCGTGACCATCCGGACTGCGTCGGGGACCCGTTGGGCGGCCACGATCGTGGGGACGAACGACTGCGCCGCGGGGAACTGGAGTCCGGCGCCGATGCCTCCGATCGCGATGAGCACGAGCATCGGCCACGGCGCGAGCGCGTCGGCCGCGGCCAAGGCCGTGAGCACCAGTGCGGGTACGAACTGGACGAGCTGCCCGGCCATCAGCACGCCCTTCTGCGAGAACCGGTCGATCAGGATGCCGGCGACCGGGCTCACGAACACCGAGAACGCGAGCGCGGCGAACGCGGCCGCCCCCACCCACGCGTTCGACTCCGTCAGCTCGTAGAGGACGAACGGCACGGCCGTCGCCTGCATGAACGAGCCGGCGTTGGAGATCGTCGCGCCGGTGACGAACCGCGCGAGCGCGCGCCGCTCCTGGGCGAGCTCGTGCGCGTGGGCGCGTGCGGCGTCGTCCCCGGGCTCGCTCACGCGCCGGGGAGCTGCACGAACACGCCGGTGACGGCGACGTCGCTCACCACGCGCGTGGTGTGGCCCTTGCCCGTGACGTCTTCCAGGTACACGACGTCGCCGGGGTGCAGACGGCGCACCTCGCCGTCGCTCACGGTGACCTCGAGCTCACCCGTGGCCTGCACGAAGTACTGGAGGCACGGGGTGGGGTGCCAGTCCCCGAACCAGTCGGGCGGCATCCGGAAGAACCGGCCCTGGGCGTCGGGGATGGGCGCCGACACCTCCATGGGGGGCGACGGTGGCGCGAACTCCTGGGTCAGCAGCTCGAGGTCGCGGTCGACGAAGTGGGTCTCCCCGTCGGGATCGACGGCGATCACGATGATCCGCATCAGGCGGCGAGGACCCGGGTGAACCAGGCGTGGGTCGTGGCCTGCCAGGCGGTGGTGATCCCACACGGGAACGCGCCGAAGCCGTGGGGCATCTCCGGCGCGACGAACAGCTCGACCGGCGTGTCGGCGGCCGCGGCCCGCGCCGCGAGCAGCAACGTGTCGTCGAGCAGGTGGTCGGCACTCCCGACCGAGCACAGGAGCGACGGGAGGCCCCGCAGGTCGGCGAAGGCCGGGGAGATCGCCGGATCCCGCCGCTCGTCGTCGGTGCGGCCCGGTACGTAGCAGTCGGTGAAGAACTCGATGCCCTCCGGGTCGAGCACGTCGGGGCCGGCGTGCGGACGGACGCCGCGCTGACTGGGCGAGCGGCCCCAGTCGTACACGCCGTACACGAGGTTGGCGCCGAGCACGCGGTCGATCGCGTCGAGCTCGTCGCGGATGCGCAGCAGCACCGCCGCGGCCATGTAGCCCCCGGCCGACTCGCCGCCGAGCACGAAGCGGGACGTGCCGTACTCCGACTCCGCGTGCTCCAGGAGCCAGCGGGCGACGGCGATCCCGTCGTCGGGGCCCGCCGGGTAGGGGTGCTCCGGAGCGAGCCGGTAGTCGACCGACACGACGGTGACGTCGTGGGTGCGGGCCAGTGCGCGGTTGCCGACGTCGTTCATCTCGGGCATTCCCACGACCATGCCGCCACCGTGGAAGTGGAGATAGAGCGCCTTCGGGGGCCCGTCGGGGGTGAGGACGCGGCAGCGCACGCCGGCGATCTCGCGGTCGACGGCCTCGGGCACGGTGGGGAACGTCGCGGCGTAGTGCGCGCGTTGCGCGGCCGCCCGCTCGACGGGGTCGCTCGGCGGCTCGCCACCCCGGCCGAGCATCTCCGACAGCACCGAGAACCCGTTGGCGACGGCCTCCCGCGCCTCGGGGCGCATGGCCTCGACGTCGTCGGACCAGAGTCGGAAGGTGCTCACTCCGCGGATCCGGGCGCGGGCTCGGTCCCGACGTCGGTCGCGGCGTCGGGCGCCGGGTTCGGCGTCGAAGCGGGGGCGGGCGTCGCCGTGACCGCGGCGGGCTCGGGAGCGT
>VGCA01000303.1 GCA_016870245.1 Actinomycetota bacterium
CGTGGCCCGGTTCGCGGCGTCGCCCTACGCGCCACCCGCACCCGACGACGCCGGCGCGCCGATCGCGCTCGTGCGGGCCTGCGTGCGCGAGGGCCTGCTCGTCGACGTCGACGGCACCGTGTTCGCCGCGTCGGCGTTGGCGTCGGCGCGCGACCGGGTGGTCGCGCTGCTCGCCGAGAAGGGCACGATCACGGTGGCCGACGTGCGTGACGCCCTCGGCTCGTCACGCAAGTTCACGCTGCCGATCGTCAACTGGCTCGACCGCAACGGCGTGACGCGCCGCCGCGGCGACGACCGCATCCCCGGACCCACCAGCGGCCTCACCTGACCCGTCCCCGATGCGCTTCTCACCGTCGATGGCGCCGCATCGACGGTGAGAAACGCATCGGCGGTCACCGGATCGACGGTGAGAAGCGCATCAGGGGGGAGGGGGGTCGTCTTCGAGCTCGTGTTGGGCGGCCGCGCGTTCGGCGGCGGCGCGCTCCTTGGCCTCCTGGGCCAGGCGCTTCTTCTCGCGGTACTCCTCGCGGTGGTCCTTGGCGCCGCCCTCTTCGGGCTCGACCTCGAGCACCAGACCGGCGACCTCGACCACTCGTACCGGGTCGCCCGTGCCGATCGGCGTGGCGCGGTTGGTGCGGGCCCGCCAGCGGGCGCCGTCGATCAGCGCGACGCCGTCGGGGTCGATCGGCACCTCTGCCGTCCCCATCCTCCCGACCATGCCCTCGCGACCCACCGTCGGCGTGGAGAACCGGGCGCGCACGGCGGCCGTCATCCCCCAGACGAAGAACAGGACGGTCCCGCCGATGACGAGCACCATCACCCACCAGGGCAGGTCGAGCGCGTCGGACCCGCCGTAGAGGAACCACGACCCGACCACGAGCGCGACGACGCCGAACCCGGTCCAGAAGCCGAGCCCGCCCGCCTGCACGTCGACCGACAGCCCTACGACCGCCAGGGTGAGCAGGCCGACCGCCCACCAGTTGGTCGGCAGGTGCGAGAACCCGTAGCAACCACCGACCATCGACAGCGCCCCGGCGAGGCCGACCAGGCCGATGCTGATGGCGAAGAACTCGAAGATGATGAGGCCGAGCCCGACGACGAAGAGGAGGTAGGCGACCGACGGCCGGATCAGGGCGTGCTGGAGCTGCGCGCCGAGGCCCATGCCGTCGAACACGACCTCCTGGTTGGGCTGGCGGCGGCGGTCACGGCCCTCGCCGATCACCTTGGCCGTGTCGAGGGTGACCTCGCCCGCCGCGGTCTCGACCGTCTTGCCGTCCATCGACACGACGACTTCGCCCAGCGTGGGCCGCACGCCGTCGACCACGCCGAGCTGCTTCGCGAGCACCGCCGAGTACTGGTTGCGGGCCGACTTCGCGGCGCCCCGCGGGTCGCGGCCGTTGCGCTCGGCGAGCCGGGCCAGCTCGGCCGCCACCGCGTCGGTCGAGACGGCGTCGGGCTCGTCGAGGTTCAACGGCGCGCCCGGACCCACCGACGCGCCGTTGGCGACGTACGCCCGGTGGGCCGCCTGGAGCACGAGCAACGACCCACCCTTGGCCGCGCCCCCCGACGGGCCGGCCCAGGCCACGACCGGGACCTTCGAACGGCGGATCATCCCGACGATCTCGTCGACGTCGACGTCGACCGCGCCCCGGGAGTCGATCTGGATGACCAGCATCGTGCGCCGGTCCTGGTTGGCGTTCTCGATCGCGTCCTCGACCAGCGACGCGGTGGGCGGGTCGAGCAGCCCCTCGATCTGCACGACGGAGATGCCCCGACGCCCCGGGGCGGCGTCGGACCCCGCGCCCGCCACGCCGGGCAGCAGCATGAGCACCCCGCCGAGGGCCAGGAGGAGCCCCAGGCCCAGGCGCGCGCCACGTCGCCCCGCCGCGCGGGTGCGGTGGGGTGCGGCCGTAGCATGCGGTGCATGGAGCTTGCGCAGTTCTGCGCCTCCTCCCGGATCGTGATCGTTGCGGGCAAGGGCGGGGTCGGGAAGACGACGGTCGTCGCCACCCTCGCCACCATGGCCGCCCGCAGCGGTCTGAGCGTGCTGGTCGTCGAGGTCGAAGGCAAGTCGGGGCTGTCGGCCGCGCTCGGCCTCCCTCCCCTCGCGTACGAGGAGGTGGAGGCTAGGCCGGGACTGCGCCTCCGTGCCCTCTCGGCCGACGACGCGCTGCTCGAGTACCTCGACCAGAAGGGGCTCCAGCGGATCTCCGGACGACTGGTGCGCTCCGGCACGCTCGACGTGGTGGCGACGGCCGTGCCCGGGATGCGGGACATCCTCCTGCTCGGCAAGGTGAAGCAGCTCGAGCAGTCGGATTCCGCTCCCGACCTGATCGTGCTCGACGCGCCGGCCGCCGGTCACGCCGTCACCTTCCTGACCTCGGCCCGCGGCCTCCAGGACGCCGTGCGGATGGGCCCGGTCCGCCACCAGGCCGACGAGGTCGTGGAGATGCTGTCCGACCCGGCCCGCTGCCAGGTGCTGCTCGTGACCCTGCCCGAGGAGACGCCGGTCAACGAGGTGACCGAGACGGCGTTTGCGCTCGAGGACCGGGTGGGTCTCGCGCTCGGCCCCGTGGTGGTCAACCAGTGCCTGCCCGCCCGTTGGAACGGCAGCCCGCACGCGGTGGCCGACGCCACCTTGGCCCAGGAGCGCCTCCCGGCCCAGGACGCGGTGGCCCTCGACCTCGCCACCGCGTTCGTGGGCGCGCGTCGGGCGATCCAGGACGAGCAGATCACGCGTCTGGCGGCTCGGCTCCCGCTCCCCCAGATCCGGCTGCCGTTCGTCAACGAGGAGATCGGTCCCGACGCGATCGAGACCCTGGCCGACGCGTTCGCCGCTCAGGTCGCGGCGATGCGGCCACAGTCATGAGCACGACCGCCGCGTCGGCGGCC
>VGCA01000304.1 GCA_016870245.1 Actinomycetota bacterium
TCGACCGCATCGCCCTGGTGTCGCCCGAGTTCGCCGCCGCCCCGGCGACCGACACCCGCCCCGGTCGGCCCGAGGTGGTCGAGGCCGACACCGACTCGGCGGTCATCGACGGCAACGGGGCGCCCTACTGGGTGCGGCTGAACCAGAGCGCCAACCGGGGCTGGGAGGCCTCGGCCGCCGTGGCGGGCGACTCGGTCGACCTCGGCGAGGCGCATACCCTCGACGCGTTCGCCTCCGGTTGGTCGATGAGCCGCGCCACCGACGGCCGGGCGTCCTTCACGTTCTCGTGGCCGCCCCAGCGCACCGCCACCGCCGCGCTCGTGCTCTCGGGTCTCGCAGTGCTGGCCTGCCTCGCGCTCATCGGGCTCCGCCGCCGGAACCGGGCGACCGATCAGCCCCAGACGCCCCGCCTGGCCGACGACCCGTTCCGGTTCCGCCCGATCCCGGTGGGGGCCGCGATCGCGTTCGTCGTGGTCGGTGCCGCCTGGGTCGGCCTGCCGGTCGGGGTCGGCCTGGGGGTGTTCGCGGGCGCCGCGGCGGTCAGTGCGCGGCACCGCCGGCTCGCGGCCGCGGTCCGGCTCGCCCCCCTCGCCGCCATCGGCGCCGCCATCGGCTCCGTCTGGATCTCGCAGGTCCGCCACGACTACCCGCACTCCGCCCTCTGGCCGGCGCGGTTCGGGGTCGCCCACCACCTCGTGTCCTTCGGGCTCCTGGCGCTGGCGCTCCTGGTCGTTGCCGACCGCGGGCCCGACCTGGAGGCCGACCTGGCGCCCGACCTGGCGCCCGGGCCGGCGGCGGAGACGGGACCAATCGCCCGATCGAATGGGGACAAGGTGCCTACTCCCGACCCGGTCGGATCTGGCAGCCTGGCACCGTGACGACCACCACCCCCGACGCCGTCGCGCCCGAGTCGGCTCCGGGCGAGCGCGCCTGGGTGCTCGAGAAGCCGAGCTTCGGGTACAAGCCCGCGCTCGACGGGTTGCGCGCGGTCGCGGTCATGTCGGTCGTCGCCTACCACTTCGGCGCGGGATGGATGAAGGGCGGGTTCCTCGGCGTCGACATGTTCTTCGTCCTGTCGGGCTACCTGATCACGTCGCTCCTGCTCATCGAGTGGGCCGGGAGCGGCACGATCCACTTCGGCGGGTTCTGGGCCCGCCGGTTCCGCCGGCTGCTCCCCGCGCTGTTCGTCCTCCTGGTGGCGGTCGCGCTGTGGGGACGCCTGGTCCTCGACTCGGACCAGTGGCACGAGCTGCGCTGGGACGGCATCTGGTCGCTGTTCTACGCGGCCAACTGGCGCTTCGTGGTCGCGGGCACGTCGTACTTCTCGGCCGAGCCCTCGATGCTGCGCCACATGTGGTCGCTCGCGATCGAGGAGCAGTTCTACCTCGTGTGGCCGCTCGTCGTGTTCGGGGCCCTCTGGCTCGCCAAGGGCCGGCACGCGCTGCTCACCGGCATCTGCGTGGCGGGCAGCGTCGCGTCGGTCGCGATCATGCAGTGGAAGTTCGAGCCGGGCCAGGACCCGTCCCGCGTGTACTACGGCACCGACGCGCGGGCGAGCCAGCTGCTCATCGGCGCGCTGCTCGCGATCCTCCTCGTGCACTGGGCGCCGCGCGCCCGGGCGTCGCGACTCGCGGTGCAGATCGCCGGCACCGTCGGGGCCGTCTTCGTGCTGTTCCTGTTCTGGGCCGCGCGCGACCAGAACGACTTCTTGTACCGGGGCGGCTTCATCCTCTTCGCCGTGGCGGTCGCGGCGGTGATCACCGCCATCGTGCAGCCGACGACGACCAACCCGATGAAGGCGCTGCTGTGCGTGCCGGCGATCCGCTGGATCGGCCAGGTCTCGTACGGCGTCTACCTGTGGCACTGGCCCGTGTGGGTGGCGCTCAGCCGGTCGCGACTCCAGGGCTGGGGCTGGGACATCTCGGGCTGGCCACTGTCGATCGTCCAGCTCGCAGTGACCTTCGGCATCGCCGCCCTCTCCTACTACCTCGTCGAGCTGCCGATCCGGCACCGCAAGTACCGCAAGAAGGTCTGGGCCAGCACGCTCGTCTTCGCGGGCTTCGGGATCACGCTGGCCGTGATCGTGGTCTCCACCCTCGGCGCCACGGCCAACATCCTCCAGGCCCGCCCGGGCACGGTGCTGAACCAGGGTGGCGACACCCCCGTCGTCACCGCGCGGCCCGGCACCGTGGCACCCCCCACCCAGCGCATCCTGGTCCTCGGCGACTCGGTGGCGGCGTCGCTCGGCGACGCACTGGCCGCGACCGCGGCGGGCGACGGGGTCACGGCGCGCACGATCGCCCGCCTCGGCTGCGGCATGACCACCGGGATCACCCTCAACAAGGACGGATCACAGATCCCGTGGAGCCCCGACTGCGCGAAGACGACCGTCGACTACCAGCAGGGTGCGATCGCCGACGTGCAGCCCGACTCCGTCCTGTGGCTCAGCACCTGGGAGCTCGCCGACTACCAGACCGCCGAAGGCCAACGGGTGCGCTTCGACACCCCGGCCCACGACCGGTGGCTGCTCGGGGAGATGGATCGCGTCCGCCAGACGGTCGCGTCCGCCGGGGGCCGGCTCGTCATGGTCACCAACCCACCGATGTCCCCCAACCAGACCCGCGAGGTCACCCAGGACGACCTCGACCGCACCGCCCACGGCAACGCGCTCATGGCCAAGTTCGCCGAACGGCACCCCGACGACGTCGTGCTGCTCGACCTCGCCTCGATCGTGTGCCCCGACGGCGCGACGCTCGCGGACCCCTGTTCCGCGACCCGAGACGGCATCGTGCTGCGCCCCAAGGACGGTGGGCACTTCGAGCCCGAGGGCGCCCAGTGGGCCGCCCGGCGACTCCTCGACGCGCTCTACGCCGACCTGGCGTCCCGGGCGG
>VGCA01000305.1 GCA_016870245.1 Actinomycetota bacterium
ATTCGTGGGCCTCGGCACGCCATCGCTCGCGTCGCTCGTGTCGGTGCTGCTCGGGATCCGGCTCGACAAGAGCGAGCAGCTCACCGACTGGAGCGCCCGGCCGCTCAGCGACTCGGTGAAACGGTACGCCGCCGACGACGTGGCGTACCTGTTCCGGCTCACCGCCGAGCTGCGCGACCGACTCGAGTCGCTCGGCCGGGAGGCGTGGGCGACCGCGGAGTGCGAGCTGCTGCGCACCTCGCTCCTCCGCTCCACCGACAGCGACACCGCGTGGTGGCGGATCAAGGGAGCCACCACCATGAAGGGCGAGAAGGCCCGCATCGCGCAGGCCGTCGCGGCATGGCGCGACCGCCGGGCCCAGCACCTCGACATCCCGCCGCGGTTCGTGCTCTCCGAGCTCGCGCTCGCCGCGGTGGTGGGCCGCCCGCCCCGCACCGCGGCCGACGTGCAGAAGCTGCGCGGCGTGGGCGGACTGCCCAACGCCGTCGTGCGCGAGCTCATCGATGCGGTCGAGGCCGGCCGGTCGATGGAGCCCGAAGCCCTCCGCCGGCCGGCGCGCCACGACGACGTGCCCGAGCTCGACGCCGCGGTGTCGCTCCTGTCGGCCTGGGTCACCGAGCTCGCGACCGCCGAGCGCATCGACAAGAAGCTGCTCGCGACGCGCGATGACGTGAAGGACCTCGTGTACGGGCGGCCCTCCCGCCTGGACGACGGCTGGCGGGCGGCCCTGTGCGGACGGGAGCTGCACAAGGTGCTCGAGGGCCGGGCCGTGGTCCGCCTGGTCGACGGGGGCCGCCACCTGCGGCTGGAGGACGACTGAACGGCGGGTCGATACCCCCTGGGGTTTGCAGATTGATACCCCCTGGGGTATCATGGCGGAACCGCGACCCAGGAGTACCGGCATGTCATCCGCCACGCTCACCCCCGAGACCATCGGCCACGCGCCCTCGCCGCCGCCCGACGAGAAGGCGCTCTTCTCACGACTCGCGGCATCGATGGCCCACCACCGCAGGGCGGTCATCCTCCTCTGGCTCGCGGTCACGCTCGTGGCGGCGCCGCTCGCCCTCACCCTCACCGGCGCGCTCTCGGGAGCAGGCTGGGACGCCAAGGGATCGACCGCCGAGGCCGTCCGCAAGGAGCTGCGGGCCGACTTCCCTGCGCTCGGCGCCGAGAACCCGGTCGTGGTGGTCAACCAGGACACGCCGTTCTCGGAGGACCCCGCCGCGCTCGCGCGGATCGTGACCGAGCTGGCCGACGGGCCCGAGGTCGTGTCGGTGGTGAACCCGCTGGAGATGCCCGCCGAGGCGGGGATGATCTCGCGGGACGGCCGGACCGCGCTCGTGCCGGTCGAGCAGGCGGTCGAGTCCGACGCCGACCGGCCCGAGTTCGCCGGCGAGCTCGGCGGCTACGTGGGCGACCTCGAGCTCGCCGACGGCGTCCGGGCCGAGGTGACCGGCGAGTGGCCGGTGTGGGCGGACTTCAACAAGACCAACGAGGAGGCGCTCCACAAGGCCGAACTCCTCAGCGGCATCCCGACCCTGATCATGCTGTTCATCGCCTTCGGCGCCCTCATCGCCGCCGGCGTGCCGCTGATCCTGGCGCTCGCCGGCATCGCGGTCGGCTTCGCGTCGCTCCACGCACTGTCGTGGGCCATGCCGATCTCGGTGTGGTCGATGAACTTCTCGATGATGATCGGTCTCGCGGTCGGCATCGACTACAGCCTCTTCATCGTGAGCCGCTACCGCGAGGAGCGCGCGGAGGGCAAGGACGCCATCGCCGCGATCGAGAACACGATGTCGACCGCGGGCAAGGCGGTGTTCCTCTCGGCGCTGACCGTGGTGCTCTCGCTCGCGGCGGTGTTCCTCGTGCCGGTGATGGTGTTCCAGACCATGGCGCTCGGGATGATCCTCTCGGTCATCGCGGTGGCCCTGGCCGCGATCACGCTGCTCCCGGCGGTCCTCGTGGCCATGGGCGACAAGGTGCTGGTGACCCGGGGCGAGAAGGACCCCGACATCGTGGCCGAGGGTCGGTGGGCCCGTTGGACGAGCGTGGCCCTGAAGCGCCCGGGCACGGTACTCGCCGTCGGCATCCTCCTGCTCGGCCTCCTCGCCGCTCCCGCCGTCGGGCTGAAGCTGGGGATGCCCGGCGCGCGCGTCGTCGACGAGGGTCGCACGAGCCGCGACGGCTACGAGCTCCTCTTGGCCGCCTTCGGCGAGGGCGCGGCCGGACCCGCCTTCGTGACCGTCGACCAGCAGGACGCCGAGGCCGTGATCGCCGCGGCCCAGAACACTCCCGACGTGGTCGACGCCCGAGTGGTGGCCGGCCCGGCCGACACGGGCCGGGTGGTCGTGCGGGTGACCCCCGCCACCGCGGTCGACGACTCCCGCACCTCCGACGTGGTCGAGCGGCTGCGGGCCACCCTCGACGACGAGGTGCCCAACGCGCAGGTCGGCGGACCGGCTGCGCAGAACCACGACCTCACGTCGGTGCTCACCGGCCGGGCGCCCTACGCCATCGCGCTCATCCTGCTCGTGGCCTTCGTGCTGCTGCTGGTGGTGTTCCGGAGCGTGGTCGTCGCGCTCTTCTCGATCCTGATGAACCTGCTCACCGTGGGTGCAGCGTTCGGCTTCGCCACGATCGTGTTCCAGCACGGGATCGGGGCCGGGTTGATCGGCATCGAGCACCAGGGGTTCGTCGACGCGTGGGCACCCCTGTTCTTCTTCGCCCTGCTCTTCGGCCTGTCGATGGACTACCAGCTGTTCCTGCTCGCCGCGATCCGCGAGCGGTACCAGGTCACCGGCGACACCCGTCAGGCGATCAGCGAAGGGATCGCCCGCACCGGGCGGCCCATCACCAACGCGGCGATCATCATGATCATCGTCTTC
>VGCA01000306.1 GCA_016870245.1 Actinomycetota bacterium
ACCTCGGCCAGCGGCTCGACGCGCTCGTCGCGCTGCAGCGGCGGCTCGAGGGGGCGCGTCGCACCGCCGAGGCCGCCCGCGCCGCGGCCGAGTCGAGTGCCGCCGACCTCGAGGCGCGCCTCGCCGAGCAGCGGCTCGCCTACGACGACGCGGCGAAGGCGACCGAGAAGGCCCAGACCGCGGCGCTCCGGGGCCTGCGTTCCGACATCAGCCTGATCGCGCTCATGATGGACCCGCAGTTCGGGGGCGACAGCATCTCGGGGGTGCTCGCGTTCGTGCAGGCCGGCCAACCGGAGCCCACCACGCTGGACGGCATCTTCACGCTGCCGGTCCCGGGTGCCGCGCTGAGCTCCCCGTACGGCATGCGGATCGATCCGATCGCGGGCAGCGTCGGGTTCCATGCCGGCATGGACTTCGCGGCCGAGTCCGGACGTCCCATCCGGGCCGTGGCCGGGGGTCTGGTCGTGATCGCCGGCGACTGCGGCGGCTACGGCAACTGCGTCGTGATCGACCACGGCACGTCGCTCGCCACGCTCTACGGGCACATGCACCAGGTGCAGGTGCGTCCGGGCGACACCGTCGTGGAAGGCGACGTGATCGGGCCGCTCGGCTCGACCGGTCGCTCGACCGGACCCCATCTGCACTTCGAGGTGCGCCTCCGCGGCGTCCCGATCGATCCGGTGCCGACCCTGCGGGGCTGATCCGACCCTGCGGTCGGCCGCCGGCCGCCCCGGCGCTGGGTACCCTGGCCGCCGGACGAGGGGGGACCATGGGCGATGGCGTGCTGATCCGGGGTGGCACGGTGGTCGACGGCACGGGCGCGCCGGCGTTCGCAGCCGACGTGCGCCTGCGCGACGGCCGGATCGCCGAGATCGGCGCGGCGCTCCTCGCCGACGGCGAGACGGAGATCGACGCGTCCGGCGCGGTCGTCACGCCCGGCTTCGTCGACTCCCACACGCACTACGACCTCGAGATGTTCTGGGATCCCACGCTCGATCCGCTGCCCGTCTACGGCGTCACCACCATGGTGATGGGCAACTGCGGGTTCGGGATCGCGCCCACCCGTCCGGAGATCCGGCACGACATCGCCGACCTGCTGTGCTTCGTCGAGGAGCTGCCGAGCTCGCTCGAGACCGCAGTGGAGTGGGGCTGGCCCACCTGGTCGGAGTATTTCGCCGCCGCGGCCGAGGTGCCCGTCACCGTCACGCCGTTCGCGTTCACGGCGCACAACGCGCTCCGAGCCACGGTGATGGGCCGGGCCGCCTGGGAGCGCCCGGCCACCACCGCCGAGGTCGCCCTGATGTGCGACCTCCTGCACGACGCGATGCGCGCCGGGTCGCTCGGCGTGTCCAACAACCTGTTCGACACCGACCGCGGCGGTGCGCTGGTCCCGAGTCGGCTCGCCGACGACGACGAGCTGCGCGCGCTGCTCGGCGTGTTGGCGGACTACCCCGGAGCCCGGTTCCAGACCATCACGCGCGACGACACGCTGCGCGCGCACGTGCACGCGCTGGCGTACGCGGCTGGGGTCGGCGTGCTCTCGCTGGGCGACGGCACCGGAAAGGGTCGCGACGGGGAACCCGGGGTCGTCTACCTGGGAGGCGGGGGCTCGCCGGCCCAGCCGCGCCTGGGCTTCGAGTCGAGCATCGGCACCGCCGCCGTGCCCGCGTGGCACGAGCTCGTCAACGGTCCGGCCGACCGCAAGCGGGCGCTCCTCGCCGACCCGCAGTGGCGGGCCCGGGCCCGCCACGACTGGGACCATCCGCTCGACGAGCAGAACTCGTTCCGCGCGGAGCAGCTCCACGAGCTGATGCTGAGCGACCCCGAGGACGGGCCCGGCCCGCGCGGCGTGTCGCTGCAGGCCCTCGCCGACGCGCAGGGTGCACACCCGTCCGACGTCCTCGCCGACTGGGTCCTCGCCAACGGCATCGGCTCCCGGTACACGAAGCTCAACGTGGGGCGGATGAGCACGGAGGAGCGGGAGGCCCAGGATCGGGCGTTCTTCGCCCGCCCCGACATGGTCTTCGGGGGCACCGACGCCGGGGCCCACCTCAAGATGTTCTGCGGCGGTGGATCGAACCTCTACCTCCTCACGCACTGGGTGCGCGACACCGGCGAGCTCACGGTGGAGCAGGGGGTGCACTTCCTCACCAAGCGCAGCACCGACTTCTTCTCGCTCCACGACCGCGGCGAGCTCGCGGTGGGGAGGCGGGCCGACGTCAACGTGTTCGCGCTCGACGAGATCGCGCTCCACGACCTGGAGCGGGTGCACGACCTCCCCGACGGCGACTACCGGTTCACCCGACCGAGTGCGGGCTTCCGGGCCACCCTGGTGGCGGGGGTGCCCACGGTGCTCGACGGCAAGCTCACGGGGGAACGCCCGGCGCGCCTTGCGAGCGCGCGGGTGGCGGCGGCCGGCTGAGGGTCGCCGCCGGTCACGCCGCGGCGCCCCACCCGGGCTCAGCCGGGTCGGACCGCGCCCCGGAAGTAGTCGACGTCGATGTAGCGCACGACGTCGCCGCTGTGCGGCGCGTGGATCACCGCGCCGCCGCCGACGTAGATGCCCACGTGGCCGGGGCCCCACACGATGTCGCCGGGTGCGAGCGCGTTCATCGGCACCCGGGGGAAGGAGGCGTACTGCGACTCGGAGTTGTGGCCCATCGAGACGCCGGCCTGGGCCCAGGCGGCCTGGGTGAGCCCGGAGCAGTCGTAGGAGTCGGGCCCGACCCCGGCGTACACGTACGGCTTGCCCAGCTGCGCCATCGCGAAGGCGACGACGATCGCCCCCCGGCCCGACGCGGGCGGGATCGTCGACGGGTCGAACGTGGTGCCGCCGGCCGCGCGGGTGGCCGCG
>VGCA01000307.1 GCA_016870245.1 Actinomycetota bacterium
CGGTCGTCCCGGTCGCCCCCGAGGGCGCCCCCCGAGGGGTGTCGCCCGACCCCCCGCCGCAGCCGGCCGCCAGGGCGAGACACGCCACGGCGGCGCCGACGGCGGCGGTGCGCTTCCTCATCGGGACCCCATTCTGACATCGACTGGCTGAAATTCGTACTCATCGGGGAGAATGGATGGTCATGGCAGTCGAGTCCCGTGATTCTGTGTCCCTGAAGCCGGCCGAGCTCGATGAGCTCGGCCAACTCGTGCACTCGGTCGGCCTCCTGCTCGCCGACGAGCAGCTCGATCAACACGTGGAGCGCTTCCCACTGATCGTGCTGGCCGCCCACGACGAGGTCGTCTCCGGCTTCTTGTTCGGCTCCCTCGAGCGCATCGGCGGCACGCCGTGCATCCTCTGGGGCCTCGGCGCGATCCGGAAGGGCAAGAACGCCCGCCCGGCGCTCGAGGAGCTGGTGGGCGAGCTCTACCGCCGAGCGGCGATCTCGTTCCCCGACGAGGACGTGCTGGTGGCGGGGCGCATGGCCCAGCCGGCTGCGTACGCCCTCCTCGGGGGCCTCGCCGACGTCTGTCCGCGACCGAAGTACAACCCCAACGGCGAGGAGCGGGCCTGGGGTCGGCGCCTGGCCCGGCGATTCGGTTGCGACGCCCGCTACGACGACCGCACCTTCCGGGTCGCCCGCGGCGGCGGTCCGGAGCCGGTGTTCGACACCCGTTCGGTGAAGATGGGCGGCAAGGCCGCCGTCGAGATCATCGGCGAGGTCGACCCCGCTTCGGGTGAGGCCGTCATCGCCTACGGATGGGCGATGGCCGAGGTGCTCGCCGACGGGTTCGGTCGCTGAGCGTTCGCCCGAGGGGTCCTGGCGCCGTGCGCCATGACGCCGCCGAGGTCGGCAACCGCGTGGAGCCCGCCCGGCACAGTCCCGCCGGGGGAGCCCGTATTCAACCGATGGGTTGACAGAGGGTCCACCCGGGCCTAGTCTATTCAACCATATGGTTGAACACGATCGGGACGCGTGATGGGTGCTGCCGACCCGCTGTCGCGGGCGTTCTCGGCCCTGGCCGACCCCACCCGGCGTGACATCGTCGCCCGGCTGGCCGAGGGCGATACCACATTGAGCGAGCTGGCCGACGGGTACGTCGTGAGCGTGCAGGCGGTGTCGAAGCACCTCCGGGTGCTCGAGGACGCCGGGCTCGTGAGCCGGAGTCGGGAGGCGCAGCGGCGCCCCGTCCACCTCGAGGCGGAGGTGTTCGACCTCATGACCAGGTGGATCGAGCGCTATCGCCGCCGGGCGGAGGCGCGCTTCGGTCGCCTCGACGCCGTCCTGGCCGCGTTGCCCGACGATCCGTCCGACCCGTCCGACCCATCCGCCGACGATGGAGGAACCACCCGATGAGCACTCCCGAGACCAGCATCAGGGCCGACGCCGACGTCCCGATGATCCACATCACCCGCGAGTTCGCGGCGTCGCCCGAGAAGGTCTTCCGGGCCCACGTCGACCCCGAGCTGATCGTGCAGTGGCTCGGCCCGAACGACCTCGAGATGACCCTCGACCGCTGGGACTGCCGCACCGGGGGCGAGTACCGGTTCCTGCACCGCAGCGGCGACGAGGAGCACGGGTTCCACGGGTGCTTCCACGACGTCCGGCCCGCCGAGCGGATCGTGCAGACCTTCACCTGGGAGGGCGCGCCCGACGGCGTGTCGCTCGAGACGCTCGAGCTCGAGGACCTCGGCGACGGCCGCACCCGGCTCACGATCCGGTCGCTGGTGGAGTCGTTCGAGATCCGCGACATGATCCTGGCGAGCGGCATGGAGCACGGCGTCGTCGAGGGCTACGAGAAGCTCGACGCGCTCCTCGCCCGATGAGCGCCGCGTCCCCGTCCCCCGAGGTCGCCCGCTGGGCCGTCGTCGCCGATGGCTTCTCCGCGCGGGTCGACGGCGTCGCCCCCGACCGGTGGGACGCGCCCGCTCCGTGCGCCGGCTGGGTCGCGCGCGACATCGTCGTCCACCTCGTCGAATGGGTCCCCGACCTGCTCGCGGCCGGCGCGGACGTCGACCTCGGACCGCTGCCCGATCCCCACGATGACCCCGTGGCCGCGTGGCACGGGCTGCGCCACGGCCTCGACGCCGTGCTGGGCGCGCCCGACCTGGGCGAGCGGCGGTTCTCGCACCCGCAGGCCGGCGACCACGCGCTGGCCGACGCCATCGGGACCTTCGTGACGCCCGACGTGTTCGTGCACACGTGGGACCTCGCCCGCGCCACCGGTCAGGACGAGACGCTCGACCCCGCCATCGTCCACGAGTCGGTGCTCGGGCTCGCGGCGCTCGCCCCCGACTTCCTCGCCTCGACGGGTCAGTACGGGCCGCGGGTCGCCGTGGCCCCCGACGCCGACGAGCAGACCCGCTTGCTCGCGCTCCTCGGCCGCCGGGCCTGACCGACCAGGTCAGGTCGGGGAGTCGAGCAGCGCGAGGAGCCTCGTCGTCGTCGCCCAGTTGCGGATGGTCATCCGGCGGTACTCGGGCGTGCCGACGATCGTCGCCATGCGGCTCTGGGCACGGTGAGCAGGACGTTCCCCGACTGGATGTAGGTCTGCACGTCGCCGTACCCGGCGTCGGTGAGGCACGCGCGCAGGTCGGCCATGGGCACGATGTGCTGGCCACCCACGTTGATCCCCCGCAGCAGCGCCACGTACCGACCCATCACCGGACCGTACCCCGCATCAGTAGCGTGACCACGTGAGCGCACAGGATCGGGCACGGTGGGACGCGCGGTACGAGGCGGGTGAGGCCGGCTCGGACCGGGCGTGTGCACGCCCGGGAGCTGCGGCCGGGGCCGGGCCGTCG
>VGCA01000308.1 GCA_016870245.1 Actinomycetota bacterium
ACGATCAGTCGATGTGGGCCGCCGCGGCGGCGTACTCGGGGTTGCGCTGCTCGATCTGGCGCCGGGTGACCTGCCACACCACCTCGATCGCGATGACGGCGAGGGCGCAGATGACCACCAGCTCGCCCAGCACCGCGCCGCTCGGGATCCGCAGCGCGTAGAAGTCGCGCAGCCACGGGACCGCGAGGATCACCGCGACCGAGCCGGCCATCGCCGCGACGAGCAGCGTCCGCCACCAGTTGAACGGACGGGCGAGGCACACGAGCACCCACAGCCCCACCGCGCAGAGCGCCAAGGTGGCGCAGGTGCGGGCCTCCCGCAGCGGGACCTCCTCGGCGTAGTAGGCGAGCCCGAACGCCGTGAGGGCCGCCGTCGCGGCGACGGCACCTGCGGGCACGGTGAACCGCAGCACCCGTTCGAGGAAGCCGGGCACGTAGCGCCGCTTGTTGGGGGCGAGGGCGAGGAAGAAGCCCGGGATGCCGATCGTGAACGTGCTCACGATCGTGAGCTGGCGGGGCAGGTACGGGTACTTCCACCCGAAGATGGCGACGAAGACGGCGATCAGGATCGCGTACGCCGTCTTGGTGACGAACAGGTTGGCCGACCGCTCGATGTTCGCGATCACTCGGCGACCCTCGGCGACCACCCCGGGCAACGTGGCGAACTTGCTGTCGAGCAGCACCAGCTGGGCCACCGAGCGGGTCGCGGCCGCACCGGAGCCCATGGCCACACCGATGTCGGCGTCCTTGAGCGCGAGGGCGTCGTTGACGCCGTCGCCCGTCATCGCCACCACGTGGCCGCGCGACTGCAGCGCCCCGACCATGGCCCGCTTCTGCTGAGGGGTCACGCGTCCGAACACCGAGCGGGTCTCGAGGATGTCGGCGAGCGCGTCCTGGTCGTCGGGGAGCTCGCGGGCGTCGAACGGCACCTCGGCCCCCGGCAGGCCCACCCGGGTGGCCACGGCCCCCACCGTGCGCGGGTTGTCACCCGAGATCACCTTCAGCGCGACGCCCTGGTCGGCGAAGTAGCGCAGGGTGTCGGGCGCGTCGGGGCGGATCTTCTCCTCGAGCAGGACGAGCGCCCGGGGGGCGGTGCCCGGAGGGAGGACCTCGTCGTCGAGTGGTGCGTCGGCGTGCGCCAGCAGCAGCACCCGGCGCCCCTCGGCCGCCAGCGCGTCGGCCCGCTGCCGGGCCGGCACCGACGCGTCGGCGCACACCATCTCCGGGGCGCCGATGATCCAGCTGCCATGGCCGGTGAAGCTCGCCGCCGACCACTTCCGGGCCGACGAGAACGGCACCGCGGCGTCGCGCGACCACCCGGCGGGCGCCGCGAAAGCGGTGCCGATGGCGTGGAGGGTCGCGTTGGCGTTGGTGTCGTCGGCCAGCGCGCCCAGCGCCGCGCCCGCGATGGCCTCGTCGGCCCCGTCGAGCACCTCCAGGCGGTCGAACGCCACCTCGCCCTCGGTGAGCGTCCCCGTCTTGTCGAGGCACACGACGTCGACCCGGGCCAGGCCCTCGACCGCGGGCAGCTCCTGCACGAGGACGCGCCGACGCGCCAGCGTCACCGCGGCGATGCCGAAGGCGAGGCTGGTCAGCAGCACGAGCCCCTCCGGGATCATGCCGACCACCGCCGCCACGAGGGAGAGCAACGCGTCGTCGGTGCTGGTCTTGGCGAGCTGGCGCCACAGCAGCACGACCGCCGTGGGGTACAGCGCGTACTGGATGTAGCGCAGCAGCGTGTTGATCCCGTCGACGAGCTCGGAGCGGGTCAGCTCGAAGCGCCGCGCCTCGGTCGCCAGCTTGCGGGCGTACGCGTCGGCACCCACCCGGGTGGCCTGGAAGCGCCCCGACCCCGCGACCACGAACGAGCCCGACAGCACCTCGTCGCCGGGACCCTTGTCGATCGCGTCGGCCTCACCGGTGAGCAGCGACTCGTCGATCTCGAGCCCGACGGCGTCGGTCACGATGCCGTCGGCCGACACCTGGTCACCGGTGCGGAGGTCGACGAGGTCGTCGAGGACCACCGCCTCGACCGCGCACTCGTGGATATCGCCGTCGCGTACGACCCGCGCGTGGGGTGCGGCCAGCACGGCGAGCCGGTCGAGGGTGCGCTTCGCGCGCACCTCCTGCACGATGCCGATCGCCGAGTTGACGACCAGGATGATCCCGAACAGCGCGTCCTGGAACGAGCCCACCACGAGCACGATGACGAGCATCGAGCCGAGGATCGCGTTGAACCGGGTGAAGACGTTGGCCCGGACGATCTCGCCGTAGGTCCGGCTGGTGTGCTCACCGCCGTCGTTGGTGAGCCCCTGCGCGACCCGCTCGGCCACCTCGGCAGCCGTGAGCCCGGTCGGGACGGTGAGGGCGCGCGGGGGTGGGGTGCCGAACCGCGACTCCGAGATGGTCATGGTGTGCGGCCGCTCAGTCGCCCGCGGCCACAGGGAGCAGCTCGATCTCGCCCGTCTCGTCGTCTTCGAGCATCCGGTACCCGCACAGCTGCGCGAGCAGCGGTTGACCCTCGTCGGGACCGCTCCCGATCAGCTCGTCGCCCGCGGCCACCCGCACGTGCCCTCGCGGCCGGTACAGGTAGCGGCCGGCCCGGCGGATCGCGAGCAGGTAGAAGCCGGTCTCGGTCTCGAGCTGGGCGTCCTTCAGGGTGCGCCCGTCGAGCGCGGATCCGGCGGCGACCGGCACGCGGGTGATCACCTCGTCGGCGTCGCCGAGCGCCACGGCCACGATGGGGTGCATCTCCTCGCCTTCCTCGACGAGCCAGACCATCTGCTGCGCG
>VGCA01000309.1 GCA_016870245.1 Actinomycetota bacterium
CGGCGTCGGTGTCGGCCAGCACGACCAGCCCGCCCCACGAGCACACGAACGGGTCCCGCACCGCCGCGGCCCGCACCTCAGCGGCCTGCCCGCCGAAGCGCTCCACCGGCCCGCCCCAACGGTTCCACCCGTCGGCCTCGGCCGCCGCGAGGGCCCGCACCTGCGCGTGGAGACCGCCGACCCACACGGGGAAACCCCGATCGCGGGAGGCCCGCACGGCCGCGCGCAGCTGGGCCAGCCGGTCGTCGAGCGATCCGAACGGGAGACCGAACTGCTCGTTCTCGTGCTCGCTCTCGCGGTCACCCGCGCCGATGCCCGTGACGACCCGCCCCCCGGAGATCCGGTCGGCGGTCTCGAGCGTGAGCGCCGTGAGCGCGGCCGGACGCAGCGACGCCCGGGTGACCAGCACCCCGACGTGGATGGTCGACGACTCGGCGACCACCGCGCTGAGCAGCGCCGTCATCTCGAGCGCCGGCCGGTGCGTGCCGTCCTTCGCCACGCGGAAGATGTGGTCGTACACGAACACGCCGTCGAGGCCTGCGGCCTCGGCCGCGTGCACGACGGCGAACACCTCGTCCGGGTCGTGGACGAACGACGGGAGCGTCAGCCCGACGCCCGGTGCCGTCATGCGCCGGGGTCGACCTGGCGGGCCAGCACCGCGGCGCCGATCACCCCGGCCTGGTCCCCGAGCTGCGCCGCGACGATCGGGATCTCGGGTCGGAACGCCCGGCCCTCGAGGTGCAGCGGGAACCGCTCACGGATCCGCGACACGAGCACGTCGCCGACGTTGACGAGGCCGCCGCTGATCACGATCGCCTCGGGGTCCAGGATGTTGGCGAGCCCGGCGAAGCCGGTGGCCACGAAGTCGGCGAAGGTGTCGAGGATCGCGAGGGCGTCGGCCGCTCCGTCGAGCGCGGCGGCGCTCACGTGCTCGCCGGTGACCGCGGCGGGGTCGCCGCCCGCGGCCGCGACCACGCTCGGTGCGTCACCGCGCACCGCGACCTCGCGGGCGAGGACGCCGAGCGCGGTGCCCGAGCCCCACGCCTCCCAGTGCCCCGGCTCGCCGCAGGCGCACATCCGCTCGTGGGGGTCGAACTGCCAGTGCCCCACCTCGGCCGCGAAGCCGTGCGCACCCCGGTAGACCCGGCCGTCGAGCACGATCCCGCCCCCGATGCCGGTGCCGAGCGTGAGCAGCAGGGCATGGCGCATGCCCCGCATCGCACCGTGGGCGAGCTCACCCCACGCCGCCACGTTGGCATCGTTGTCGATGATCGTGTCGAGCCCGGTGGCCGCCGCGATGTCGTCGCGCAGCGGCGCGTTGACCAGCGCCGGGACGTTCGGTGCGTAGCGCGCGACGCCGTCGTCGTCGACGAGGGCGGCGACCCCGGCGCCGATGGCGCGGACCTCGAGCCCGTCGGCCCGGGCCGCGGCCAGCAGCTCGGTGGTCGCCGCCGACACCGAACCGACGAGCTCGTCGATCGTGTGCGACGGGCTGGGACCCCGGTGCTCGTGGCGGATCGTCCCGTCACCGTCGACCACGGCGACGCGGACGTGGGTACCGCCGAGGTCGACCCCGACCGTGGCGCGCGACGCGCTCACGCCACCTCGTCGACCGGGTGCAGGTGCGGGCCGTCGGTCGCGGGTTCGGCGTCGGGGTCGGCCGCGGACGGGGCGTCGGTGGGGGGCGCCGCGGTGGCGTCCGCCGCGGCCCGAGCCTCGGCCTCGTCGCGCAGCCGGCGTTGCTCGGCCAGGCGCCGCTCGGCCGCGGCGGTGATCGCCTGCGCCGCGAGCAGCAGCTCGTTCGCGGCCTTGACCATGTGCTCGGCCACCTCGGGGCCGGCCTCCACGAGCGCCGCGACGAACGACTCGACCGTCGTCAGCGGGAGCTCTTCTCCCCACACCGGTTCCGCCATCGGGTGCTCCCTGCTCGTGCGGGCGTCGCGCCCACCCGCGGGTCGGCGCCAAACGCTAGCGGGCAGGGAAGTTCCGCCGGCGCGGGTAGTGCTGGTGCCGGGCGCCCCAGAGGCCCACCAGCCCGAGCGGCAGCATCGGCACCAGCACGCCGAACGGGTTGGTGGCGGCGGTCGCCACGGTGATCGCCAGGCAGACGAGGAGCGCCCCGTACAGCGACCACCGCACCCGGCCGGGTGCCCGGCCCTCGATCAGGAACAGCGTGAAGACCGAGATGTCGTCACCGTTGGCGGTGCGGACGGCCGCGGCACCCAACGCCCACGTCCAGACCACGAGCGAGACGAAGAAGAGGCCGAGGCACACCGCGATCGCCGGATCCTCCAGCGCGTCGACACCGAGGGCCGCGGGCACCGCGGTGGCCGCGAACACCAGGTTCCCTCCCCACGCGGTGCCCTCGATGACGCGTCCGCGGCCGGCGAGGGGCCGGTCCTCGGCTGTGTCGGGCGCCTCCATCACCGGCGAGGGTACAGACGCACCGGCGCAGGGCCGGCCGCCCGGGCCCGGCCGGCCCTGCGCCGGCTGCGCACCTCGACGCGCCGAGGTACCGGCCCGGAGTGCGGCCTCAGTCGAGCGGGGCGAGGACGCGCAGGTCGCCGGCCGCGAGGGGGGCGAGCCGCGCCGCCAGGGCGTCGTAGGACAGCTCCGTGGCCGCCCGGTTGCGGGCCGCGCGACCCATGGCGAGGCGGAGGGCGTCGTCGCGCAGGAGCCGGTCGAGGGCCGAGCGCACGGCGATGACGTCACGCGGCTCGACGACCAGCCCGGTCTCACCGTCGGCCACGGCCTCGTGGGAGCCGCCGCTGCACCCCGCCACGGAC
>VGCA01000310.1 GCA_016870245.1 Actinomycetota bacterium
CGGGGTTCCGGTCCCGCGTGATCGCGGTGGGCGGGGAGCTCGTGGGGAGCACCGGCTATGCGTGGCACCCCTACCCCGACGGCGGCGGCGTGTTCCCCTTGCGCCGCGGCGGCTGGATCTACGCGAGCAACAGCGAGGTCCCGTGGCCGGGCGCGGGGGGTGCCAGCGCCATCCGCTTCGATCGTGATGGTGAGATCGTCGCGGCTTATCGGATCCTCTCGGGTACGACGTTGAACTGCGCGGGCGGCATGACGCCGTGGGGGACGTGGCTCTCGTGCGAGGAGACCCAAGATGGCCGGGTGTGGGAGTGCGACGTGCGCGGACGCCGCCAGACCGTCGACCGGCCCGCGATGGGGATCTTCGCGCACGAAGCAGCCGGGGTCGATCCCGTCCGGCGGTGCGTCTACATGACCGAGGACGCGTTCACCGGCCTGCTGTACCGGTTCGTACCCGATCAGTGGCCGCTCCTCGCCAGTGGCACGTTGGAGGCGGCCGCGGTCGACGGCACCCAGGTCTCGTGGGTGCCCGTGACCGACCCGTCGGCGACCGGCGGACCGGCGCGCGACTCCGCTCCCGGCGCGACCCGATTCGCGGGCGGTGAAGGGCTGTTTCTCTCCGGCGACCTGCTCTACTTCGTGACGAAGTGGGACAGCCACGTGCATCGCCTCGACCTGGCGACCTCGACGCTCTCGACGTTGTGGGATGGCGCGCCGCCCCTCGTGGGGTCCGACAACATCACGGTGCACGCCCCCACGGGCGACGTGTACGTGTGCGAAGACACCGGTGACATGCAGATCGCCGCGATCACACCCGAGGGGCAGGCGGCGCCGTTCCTCCAGGTCCTCGACCACCCGGACTCGGAGATGGTGGGGGTGGCGTTCGACCCCGTGGGCGGCCGGATGTACTTCAGCTCCCAGCGGGCACCGACACCGAAGACCCTGCCCGACGTGGTCCCGAACACCACCGACGACCGCGGGATCGGCGTGACCTACGAGGTCACCGGGCCTTTCGTCACCGCCCCGCCCACCCCGCCCACGACGACGTCCACCACGCGACGCCGCGCGTAGCCCCTCCCCGCGAGCGTCGGCGCGGCGCGGCGGCCGCGCCCGGTCAGCGGGTCGCCAGCCCGTAGACCGCGTCGGCGAAGAACGCGAGCGACGCGACCGCAGCAACGACCGCGAAGACCCGCGGTCCCCGGGTCCGCACCGCGACCTCGGCCTTGCGCAGCGTGGCCTCGGCCCGGGCCGGGTCGCGGCGGAACACGGTCCACACGGTGCCGATCAGCGCGGTCGACGCGAGTGCGAACACGAGGAACGCGACCACGGCCTCCGGGGCGCCGAGCGAGGCCCGCACCACCACCATCGCCGCGGCCATGGTGACGGTCCACGGTTGCTCCCACATCGCCGCGAAGAACGCGGTGCGGGGCCCCAGGTCGTCGAGCCACCGTGCGGTGCGGGGCTGCCCCGAGCCGGGGGTGTCGTGGCGCCGGCGCCACTCGTGCACCGCGACCCACGCGAGCACGACCGCCACCACGATCTCGCCCAGCTGCACGAGCAGCTCCTCGGTGGACCCGCTCACGGGCGACTCCCCGTGCAGCACCGAGTAGCTGAGCGTGAACACGACGGCGAGCGACACGAACCACCCGGCGAGGAAGGCCAGGGCGTTGCGACGCGGCCGGTCGGTCTGCAAGAGCATCACGAAGACGACCAGCGTCCCCGGCTCCAGGTTCGCGCTCAGGCCGAGCACGAGGATCGGCACCAGGGTTCGCAGCACGGCCGGGATTCTGCCCGCCGGCGCGAGTGGAGCGCGCTCGGGTCAGCCGCGCCGCGGTGGCCGGGGCACGAGCGCGGAGGTCCGAGCCGCGTAGGCGGCGAACTCGGGCCGCCGCTCCTGGCTGCGGCGGTCGAGCATGGGGATGGAGGCGGCACAGAACATCGCGGTCATTGCCATCGGGCCCACGACCGTCCACCACCACGCGGCATCGGCCGCCAGCGCGAACAGCCAGAGCGCCCACCAGAAGCAGAGCTCGCCGAAGTAGTTGGGGTGGCGCGACCACGCCCACAGGCCGCGGTCCATCACCTGGCCGGGGGTCTTGGCGCGGCGGAAGCGCCGCATCTGCTCGTCGGCCACGAACTCGATCACGACGGCGACGAGGCCGAGCCCGGTGGCGACGACGTCGAGCACCCCCACCGGGTCGGTGCCCCACACCAGTGCGGGCACCATGGCCAGCGATCCCAGGAACACCACGAGGCACGGGAACAGATGCACGCCGAAGAGCGACACCAGGGCCTTGGGGCCGTTCGCGTACATCTCGAGGTAGCGCCAGTCCTCGTGGTCGAGGCCCGGCCAGTCGCGCGCCCAGTTCGACGTGAGCCGGATGGCCCAGACCCACACGACCCCGAGCACGAGCGCGATCCGCAGCCCGGGGACGCCGTCGGCGTGCTGCACCGCGAGCCACACCGCGGCGAAGGGCGGGAGCACGCTCCACCAGGCGTCGAACATCGAGCCGTTGTCGAGCGCGGTCGACCAGACGTAGATCACGAGCGCCGACGCGAGGTACCCGAGGCCGAGCGCGAGCACCGGACGGTCACCCCCCGCGGCCTCGGCCACCGCCCATCCGGCGCCGAGCGCCGTGAGGTACGCGACCCCGACGATCGCGAACGAGCCGCCCCGACCCACCCGCGCTGCCACTCCCCGACCGCTCATCGCTCCCCCTGCCTCGGACCGGTCATCAAGTCTGGCTCAGCCGGTGGCGACCCGTCGCTGCGCGAACCG
>VGCA01000311.1 GCA_016870245.1 Actinomycetota bacterium
GATGTCGAAGCCGCGCCGCTCGCCCCACCGGCTGAACATGCGCAGCAGCATCTGGGCCCAGTCGGCAGCGTCGGTGCCGCCCGCTCCGGAGTGCACCTCGCAGATCGCGTCACGCTCGTCGTGCTCGCCGGTGAACAGGGCCCGGAGCTCGAGCGTGTCGAGCTCCGTCGACAGCGTGGCGATCCCCTGCTCCACCTCCGGCTCGACGGAGTCGTCACCCTCCTCGCGACCGAGCTCGAACAGCGTCTCGACGTCGGACAGCCGCTCCTCCAGCCCCGTCACCAGGTCGACGTCGTCCTTGCAGCGGGACAGCTCGCCCGTGACGGCCCGGGCCGCGTCGGGGTCGTCCCACAGGCCGGGCTTGCTGGCCTCCCGCTCGAGCTCCTCCATCCGGGCGCTCGCCGCGTCGACGTGCAGGTAGGCGCGCGCGTCGGCGACGCGCCGCTGGAGCTCGGAGAGGTCTTCGGAGAAGTCGCGCATCGAGAGCCGTTCGCCGGGGAGGAGGGGGCAGGCCGGTCAGCGGCCGTGGCAGATCTTGTACTTCTTGCCGCTGCCGCAGTAGCAGGGCTCGTTGCGCCCGGGGACCTTGTCGACCCGCACCGGCGTGTTGGTCACCTCGTCGGCGTCGGCCACCGCGGTCATCATCCCCGCGCCCTGGGCCGCCAGCTCGGCCGACGGCTGGATCGTGGCGGCTGCCCGCATGGCGCTCGAGCCCTCGACCGGGTCCTCGGCCGCCGTGTAGCGGAGGTTGCGGACGGCCGGCTGCGGGTCGGGCTCGGCTACGACCTGGAGGTGCGACACGTAGCGGACGAAGTCGTCGTCGATGCCGCCCATCATCGCCTCGAACATGTCGAAGCCCTCGCGCTGCCACTCGGCGAGCGGGTCGCGCTGACCCATCGCGCGGAGGTTGATCCCCTCGCGCAGGTAGTCCATCTCGTAGAGGTGCTCGCGCCAGTGCTGGTCGATGATCGAGAGCATCACCCGTCGCTCGATCTCGCGCAGCGTGTCGGTGCCGATGGACTCCTCTTTCGCCTCGTAGCGCGCCAGCGCGTCGCCCACGACGAGCTCGCGCAACGCGTCGATGTCGGCGGCGGCATCGAGCTCCTCGCGGGTCATCTCGGTGGGATACGCGAGCGAGAGCGTGCGGTGCAGCTCGTCGAGGTCCCACTCCTCCGGGTACTGGCCGGGGCAGGAGGCGTCGACGAGGCGATGGACCGTCCCGTCGATGGCCTCGAACGTCGCGTCGCGGAGGTCCTCGCCGTCGAGGATCTGCTGACGGCGGCGGTAGATGATCTTCCGCTGCTCGTTCATGACCTCGTCGTATTTGAGGACGTCCTTGCGGATCTCGAAGTTGCGGTCCTCCACCGTGCGCTGCGCGCGCTCGATCGACTTGGACACCATCTTCGACTCGAGCGGGGCGTCGTCGGGGAAGGCACCGTCCATCACCCGGGTGAGCAGGCCCGAGGCGAACAGCCGCATCAGGTCGTCTTCGAGCGACAGGTAGAAGCGGGTCTCGCCCGGGTCGCCCTGGCGGCCGGAGCGGCCGCGGAGCTGGTTGTCGATGCGCCGGCTCTCGTGGCGCTCGGTGCCGAGCACGTAGAGCCCGCCGAGCTCACGCACCTGCGTGCCCTCCGTGGCGCACTGCTCCTTGAACCGGTCGACGAGGGCCTCGAAGCGCTCCGGGGCGGCCTCCCGGCTGAGCCCCTCGGCCGCGAGCTCGGCGTCGGCGAGTCCCTCGGGGTTCCCGCCGAGGAGGATGTCGACGCCGCGCCCCGCCATGTTGGTGGCAACGGTCACCGCGTGCGGGCGGCCGGCCTGGGTGACGATGTGGGCCTCCCGCTCGTGGGCCTTCGCGTTGAGCACCGAGTGCGCGATCCCCCGCTTCTCGAGCAGACGCGAGAGCTTCTCCGACTTCTCCACCGAGATCGTGCCCACGAGCACGGGCTGGCCCTCCTCGAAGCGCTCGGCGATGTCGTCGGCCGCGGCCTCGAACTTCGCGTCCTCGGTCTTGTAGACGAAGTCGGCGTTGTCGACACGGATCATCGACCGGTTGGTCGGGATGCTCACGACCTCGAGCCCGTAGGTGTGGGCGAACTCGCCGGCCTCGGTGGACGCGGTGCCGGTCATGCCCGCGAGCTTCGTGTACATCCGGAAGTAGTTCTGGAGGGTGACCGTCGCGAGGGTCTGGTTCTCCTCCTTGATGTGCACCCGCTCCTTGGCCTCCACTGCCTGGTGCAGGCCCTCGCTCCACCGCCGGCCCTCGAGGATGCGGCCCGTGAACTCGTCGACGATCCTGACCTCGCCGCTCTGCACCACGTAGTCGACGTCGCGCTTGAACAGCTCCTTCGCCCGCAGTGCCTGCTGGAGCTGGTGCACGTAGTTCTGGTTGACGTGGTCGTAGAGGTTGTCGACCTCGAGCGCCTTCTCGACCCGGCCGATGCCGTCCTCGGTGGGGACGATCGTCCGCTTCGCCTCGTCGACCTCGTAGTCGCGGTCGCGCACGAGCCCCTGGACGATGTTGGCGAACTGCACGTAGAGGTTCGCGGCGTCGTCGGCGCGACCCGAGATGATCAGCGGCGTGCGGGCCTCGTCGACCAGGATCGAGTCGACCTCGTCGACGATGGCGAAGAAGTGGCCGCGCTGCACCTGCTGCTCTCGGGCCGACGCCATGTTGTCGCGCAGGTAGTCGAAGCCGAACTCGTTGTTGGTGCCGTAGGTGATGTCGGCGGCGTAGGCCGCCCGCTTGGCGGTCCAGTCGTCGAT
>VGCA01000312.1 GCA_016870245.1 Actinomycetota bacterium
ACGAGATGGCCCGGACGGCCGCCCCCGACTGCGTCGGCGGCGCCGTCGGAAACGTGGGCGCGAGCCCACGATTTTTTTTGCCGGAACGGGGACGCGATCCCCGCAGCGCACCGAGGCGAGAGGAGGCAGCCGTGACCCACCCGACCCACCAGGCCGACCGTCTCGCCGCCGTCCTGGCGCCGGCGCTCGCCGATGCCGGCGTCACCCTCTACGACGTCGAGATCGCCGGATCCGGGCGGGCCCGCACCCTGCGGGTCCTCGTCGACCGTGAGGGTGGCGTCGACCTCGAGGCGGTCACCGCCGCGACCGAGGCGCTGGCGCCGGTGCTCGACACCGACCCGGTCGTGGCGGCCGAGCTCCCGGGCACCTACCTCCTCGAGGTCTCGAGCCCGGGCCTCGAGCGCCCGCTGCGCGCGCCTGCGCACTTCCGCGCCGCCACCGGCACCCCGATCTCCCTGAAGGCCACGACCGCCGACGGCACCCACCGGCGTGACCGGGTGCTGCTGGTCGCGGCCGACGACGACGGCATCGAGGTCGACATCGACGGCGCGCGCGAGCGCGTCGGGTACGGCGACATCGTGCAGGCCCGCACGGTGTTCGAGTGGGGCCCCGCCCCGAAGCCCGGCACGCCGGCGGCCAAGGGCGCCGCGCGACCGGGCCCGAAGGGCACGACGCAGAAGCCCAAGGCTTCCGCGAAGCACTGACGAGGACGCGACGCGATGAACTCAGAGATGATGGAGGCGCTCGAGAACATCGAGCGCGAGAAGGGGATCTCGATCGAGATCATGCTGGAGGCGTTGGCCAACGCGCTGGTCACCGCCTACAAGCGCATGCCCGACGCCGCCGAGGAGGCGCTCGTCGAGATCGACATCGAGACCGGCGACATCCGCGTCATCGCCCAGGAGCTCGACGAGGACGGCAACGTCGTCCGCGAGTGGGACGACACCCCCAACGACTTCGGGCGCATCGCCGCGCAGACGGCCAAGCAGGTCATCCTCCAGCGCATCCGCGACGCCGAGCGCGAGATGAAGTACGAGGAGTACGCGGGTCGCGAGGGGGACATCGTCACCGGCATCATCCAGCAGACCGACCAGCGCTACACGCTGCTCGACCTCGGTCGGGTGGAGGCGCTGCTCCCGCAGGCCGAGCAGGCCCAGAACGAGCGCTACGAGCACGGCTCGCGGCTCAAGGCCTACATCGTCGAGGTGCGCAAGACGGCCAAGGGCCCCCAGATCGTCGTCTCCCGCACCCACCCGGGTCTGGTGAAGCGGCTGTTCGAGTTGGAGGTGCCCGAGATCGTCGACGGCGTGGTCGAGATCAAGGCCATCGCCCGCGAGCCGGGCCACCGCACGAAGATCGCGGTCGCGTCCAACGACCCGCACGTCGACCCGGTGGGCGCCTGCGTCGGCGCTCGGGGCTCCCGCGTGCGCATGGTCGTCAACGAGCTGCGGGGCGAGAAGGTCGACATCGTCCCCTACAGCGACGATCCCGCCGAGTTCGTGATGAAGGCGCTCGCCCCCGCGCGCGTGCGCGAGGTCCGCATCGACGAGGAGAGCGGCACGGCCGAGGTCATCGTCCCCGACTTCCAGCTCTCGCTGGCGATCGGGCGTGAGGGCCAGAACGCGCGGCTCGCCGCCCGCCTCAGCGGCTGGCGGGTCGACATCCGCAGCGAGAACCAGGCCCAGGAGGAGCCCGCGGCCGAGGAGTACGCCGAGGGCGAGTGGGTCGAGAGCGAGTCGGGTGAGCTGGTGTGGCAGCCGGCCGAGGGCGGCGAGGCGATCTCGGCCGCCGACGCCGGCTACGCAGGGGCCGAGGCGCCGGGAGCCCCGGCCGCCGACGACGCGGGGGAGGGCGCGGCCGCCGACGATGCGGCTGCGACCACCGAGGATGCGCCGGAGGAGGCCCCCGCGGCCGAGCCGGCCGACGAGGAGGGAACCGACGGATAACGGCCGGACGTTCCGGCTCCGGACCTGCATCGGCTGTCGCCGACGGTCCGATCCGGTCGACCTCGTGCGCCTCGGTCGGGGCGCCGACGGGCGGCTGACGGTCGGACCGGGGCCCGGACGGGGCGCCTGGCTGTGCGGGCCGCCGGCGACGGTGGCGTGCCTGGACGAGGCGGTGCGGCGCAGGGCGCTGGACCGGGCGCTCCGGGCGACCGTGCCGAAGGACGAGATCGACACACTGCGCGCGAGACTGGGCGAGACGCCGGTACCGGAGCCCTGAGGCCCCCACCGAGCAGATCGACCCGACCACTGGGAAACCGACTGCCGCGACCGGCACCACTCGAGGGACGAGTACACCGCTTTGGCGAAGAAGATCAGGATCTACGAACTGGCCCGTGAGCTGGGGCTCAGCAACGAGGAGTGCCTCGAGCTGTGCACCGAGCTCAAGATCGGGGCCAAGAGCCACTCCTCGAGCATCGAGGACCCCATGGCCGACCGCGTCCGCCGACTGGCCGACTCGAAGGGGATCCGGCGCGACCCGATCGTCGACGAGCCGGCCCCGGTCAAGAAGGCCGCGGAGAAGAAGGTCGCGGAGAAGAAGGCCCCCGAGAAGCGGCCGGTCGAGCCGGCCCCGGTCGAGGCCGGAGACGACGGCGAGGCCCCGGCACCGGCCGTCGAGCGGCCGCCCGCGCGCGTCGTGCGCAGCACCGGCGGGATCTCCGAGGACGGTGGTGAGCGCCCCGCCCCGCGGGTGGTGCGCTCCACCGGCGGCATCCCCGAGGCGCCCCGTCCGGCCCC
>VGCA01000313.1 GCA_016870245.1 Actinomycetota bacterium
CACCTGATCCGGCTCCCGTTCTGGCACCACCCAGCCGGCGCGGTCGTGGCGACCCGAATGGGGCTAGGCCAGGATGCGGGCGACGACGAGGTCGGCGGCTTCCTCGGGGGTGAGGTCGCGGGTGCGCAGGTGGAGGTCGGGGTGCGCCGGGGGCTCGTATGGCGCGTTGACCCCGGTGAAGTTGGGGATCTCGCCCCGGCGGGCCTTCGCGTAGAGGCCCTTGCGGTCGTGGGCCTCGGCGTCCTCCACTGGAGTGTCGACGAACACCTCGACGAACTGGTCGACGCCCACGTGCTCCCGGGCCATCTCCCGGTCGGCCTCGAACGGCGACACCAGCGCCACGATCACGAGGAGGCCGGCGTCGGCCATCAGCGCGGCGACCTCGGCGGTGCGGCGCACGTTCTCCACCCGGTCGGCGTCCTCGAATCCGAGGTCGCGGTTGAGGGTGTGCCGGAGGTTGTCGCCGTCGAGGAGGTAGGTGTGACGCCCGAGGGCGTGCAGCTTCTGCTCGACGAGGTTGGCGATCGTCGACTTGCCCGCGCCGGGGATCCCGGTGAGCCAGGCGACCTTGGGCTGCTGACCCTTCAGCACCGACCGCGCCTCGCGGTTGACCTCGATCTCCTGCCACGGCACGTTGTCGGCCCGGCGCAGCGCGAAGTGCAGCATCCCGGCGGCGACCGTGGTGTTGGTCATCCGGTCGATGACGATGAAGCCGCCGGTGTCGCGGTTGTCGCGGTAGGGATCGAATGGCACCGGCCGGTCGAGGGTGACGGTGCACACGCCGATCTCGTTGAGCTCGAGCGTCTTGGCCGCGAGGTGCTCCAGCGTGTTGACGTCGACCCGGAACTTCGGATGGGCGATCGAGCCGCCGATCGTGCGGGTGCCGATCTTGATCAGGTACGGCCGGCCGGGGACCAGCGGCTGGTCGGACATCCACACGACGTCGGCCTCGAACAGATCGGACACGCCGCACGGGTTCTCGGCCGCGGCGAGCACGTCGCCCCGGCTGACGTCGATCTCGTCGGCGAGGGTGATCGTGACCGACTGCCCGGCGATGGCCTCGTCGAGGTCGCCGTCGAAGGTGACCACCCGCTCGACGGTGCTCTCGGTGCCCGACGGCAGCACCCGCACGCGGTCGCCCGGGCGCACGGCGCCGCCGGCGATCTGGCCCGAGAAGCCCCGGAAGTCGAGGTCGGGCCGGTTGACCCACTGGACCGGCAGGCGGAACGGGCCCTCGTGGAGGTCGTCGGCGATCTCGACGGTCTCGAGGTGCTCGATGATCGTGGGGCCGGTGTACCAGGGCGTGTTGGGCGACGGCTCGGTGATGTTGTCCCCCCGCAGCGCCGACATGGGGATGCACACGATGTCGTGCAGGCCGATGGTGTCGGCGAAGTGCCGGTAGTCGGCCTCGATCCGGTCGAAGACGTCCTGTGAGTAGTCGACGAGGTCGAGCTTGTTGATCGCGAGCACGACGTGCCGGATGCCGAGCAGCGACACCAGGAAGCTGTGCCGGCGGGTCTGGGTGAGCACACCCTTGCGGGCGTCGATGAGGATGACCGCGACCTCGGCGGTGGACGCGCCCGTGACCATGTTGCGGGTGTACTGCTCGTGGCCGGGCGTGTCGGCCACGATGAACTTGCGCCGCTCGGTGGAGAAGAACCGGTAGGCGACGTCGATGGTGATGCCCTGCTCGCGCTCGGCCGCCAATCCGTCGACGAGCAGCGCGAAGTCGAGCGCGTCGCCCTGGGTGCCGACCTTCTTCGAGTCGGACTCGAGCGCGGCGAGGTGGTCCTCGAAGACCAGCTTCGAGTCGTACAGCAGCCGGCCGATGAGCGTGCTCTTGCCGTCGTCGACCGAGCCGCACGTGATGAACCGCAGGAGCGACTTGTGCTCGTGCTGGTCGAGGTAGGCCTCGATGTCGGTCGCCAGGAGGTCGTTCTGTGCGTGTGCCACTAGAAGTAGCCCTCCTGCTTCTTCTTCTCCATGGAGGCCGACGCGTCGTGGTCGATGACGCGACCCTGACGCTCGGAGCTGGTGGTGAGGAGCATCTCCTGGATGATCCCGGTGAGCGTGTCGGCCTCGCTCTCGATCGCGCCCGTGAGCGGGTAGCAGCCGAGGGTGCGGAACCGCACCGACTTCATCATCGGCTCCTCGCCGGGCAGCAGCCGCATGCGGTCGTCGTCGACCATGATCAGCGTGCCGTCGCGCTCCACCACCGGCCGGGGGGCCGCGTAGTAGAGCGGCACGATCGGGATCTCCTCGCGGTGGATGTACTGCCAGATGTCGAGCTCGGTCCAGTTGGAGATCGGGAAGCACCGCACCGTCTCGCCCGGCGCCTTGCGCGCGTTGTAGAGGCGCCACAGCTCGGGGCGTTGCTGCTTCGGGTCCCATCGGTGCTGCGCGGAGCGGATCGAGAACACCCGCTCCTTCGCCCGCGACTTCTCCTCGTCGCGCCGGGCGCCGCCGAACGCGAGGTCGAAGCCGTGGAGGTCGAGCGCCTGCTTGAGCCCCTCGGTCTTCCACATGTCGGTGTGCAGCGCGGAGCCGTGGTCGAACGGGTTGATGCCCTTCTCCACGCACTCGGGGTTCCGGTACGCGATCAGGTCGAGGCCGTGGCGGGCGACCAGCTCGTCGCGCATCTCGTACATCGCGCGGAACTTCCACGTCGTGTCGACGTGCATGAGCGGGAACGGCGGACGCGACGGGTAGAAGGCCTTGAGGGCGAGG
>VGCA01000314.1 GCA_016870245.1 Actinomycetota bacterium
CGACCCCGATCTACTACGTCAACGACGCCCCCCACATCGGGCACGCGTACACGACGGTCGCGGCCGACGCCCTGTCCCGCTGGCGGCGCCTGTGGGGTGACGACGTCGTGTTCCTCACCGGGACCGACGAGCACGGCCTGAAGGTGCAGCGGGCCGCCGAGGAGCGCGGGGTCAGCCCTCAGGAGTGGGCCGACCGCACGAGCGAGCGCTTCCGCGAGGCGTGGGAGCTCCTCGACATCACCAACTCCGACTTCATCCGCACCACCGAGCCCCGCCACTACGAGGCCGTCGCGCAGTTCCTCCAGCGGGTGTACGACAACGGCTACATCGAGCTCGACACCTACGAGGGCCTCTACTGCGTCCACTGCGAGGCGTACTACGCCGAGGACGAGCTGATCGACGGCGGCAACTGCCCGATCCACGACCGGCCCGTCGACCACGTGACCGAGGAGAACTACTTCTTCCGGCTGTCGCGGTTCACCGACCGGCTGCTCGAGCACTACGCGGCCAACCCCGACGCCGTGCAGCCCGAGAGCAAGCGCAACGAGGTGCTCGGCTTCATCAAGCAGGGACTGCGCGACTTCTCGATGAGCCGCACGTCGATCACCTGGGGCATCCCGCTCCCCTGGGATCCCGCGCACGTCACCTACGTGTGGTTCGACGCGCTGTTCAACTACTGCACCGCGGTGGGCTACGGCGCCGACCGGGATCGCTTCGACCGCTATTGGCCGGCCGACTACCACCTCGTGGGCAAGGACATCCTCCGGTTCCACGCCGTCTTCTGGCCGGCGATGCTGATGGCCGCGGGTGAGGCGCCCCCGAAGTGCGTGTACGCCCACGGCTACCTCCTCGTGGGTGGCGAGAAGATGAGCAAGACCCGGCTCAACCAGATCGCACCGGCCGACCTCGTGGCCGACTTCGGCAGCGACGGGTTCCGCTACCACTTCCTTGCCGACCAGCGCTTCGGGCCCGACGGCGACTTCTCCTACGAGGCGATTGTCGCCCGCTACAACGCCGACCTCGCCAACAACTTCGGCAACCTGGCCAACCGCGTCCTCAACATGGCCGTCAACTACTGCGACGGTGTCGTGCCCGACACCCGGGCCGACGGGCCGCTGGCCGAGGCCGCCGCTCGCGCCTTCGACGGCGCGGTCGCGGCCATGGAGCACCTCGACTACGCCTCGGCCTACGGCGCGGTGTGGGACCTGATCCGGGCCACGAACTCCTACATCGAGGACCGAGAGCCCTGGAAGCTCCACAAGGCCGGTGAGGCGGCACAGGTCGCCGCGGTGCTCGGCGACTGCCTGGAGGCGCTGCGGATCGTGGCGCTGCTCGCGTCGCCGGTGATCCCGCGGGCGTGCGCCGAGCTGTGGCGGCGCCTCGGTCTCCCCGGCGCGCCCGACGACCAGCGCCTGCCCGCGGCCGCAGCCTGGGGGCTGCTCCCGCCCGGCGCGCCGCTGGAGAAGGGTGACCCGCTCTTCCCCCGGTTCGAGCCGCCGGCGGCCTGACGGCGATCCGGCCCGCACCGACCGATGGACTCCCCCGACCCCCTCGTGTGGGTGGACTCCCACTGCCACCCCCAGCTCGACGCCACCACGGGCGACCCCGAGGCCGTGCTCGACCGCGCCCGGGCCGCGGGCGTCGCGGCGATGGTCGTGGTGGGTACCGATCTCGCCACGTCCCGCGAGGCCGTCGCGCTGGCCGACGCCCACGGCGACGTCTTCGCGACCGTGGGCCTGCACCCGCACGACGCCGGCCGGCTGGGTGACGAATGGGCCGCGCTGGCCGACCTCGCCCGGCACCCCCGGGTGGTCGCGGTGGGGGAGGCGGGGTTCGACTACCACTACATGCACTCCGACCCGGCCGCGCAGGAGGCGGCGTTCCGGGCGCAGATCCGCCTCGCCCACGCCCTCGACACCGCGTTGGTGATCCACACCCGCGAGGCGTGGGACGACACCTTCGGGGTGCTCACGGAGGAGACCCTGCCGAGCCGGACCGTCTTCCACTGCTTCACCGGCGGCGTCCCGGAGGCCGAGCGGGCCTTGGCGCTCGGTGGGGCGCTCTCGTTCAGCGGGATCGTCTCCTTCAAGAACGCGGCCGACGTCCGGGCCGCGGCGGCGATCTGCCCGGCCGACCGCCTGCTGGTGGAGACCGACTCGCCGTACCTCGCCCCGGTGCCCTTTCGCGGGAAGGAGAACGAGCCGGCCCACGTGGGGGCAGTGGGGGAGGCGCTGGCCGCGGCCGTGGGCCGTGAGGTGGCCGTGGTGGCGGCGGAGACGGCGGCCGCGGCCGCCCGCTGGCTGGGCGTCACGGTGAAGCGCGTGTGAACGCCGCCCCCCGGCGGTGATGCGCGACACACCCGTGCGCTACCTTGCCCATGGCCCGTCGCGCGGAGTGCGGGCCGGGGTCCGCGGTGGCGGACCGTTCGGAACCGGCGGAGGACGCGGTCATCGACCCCGAGCACTCGGAGCAGCACGCTGAGGAGCCGCCGCCCTCGGGTGACGGCGACGACGGCCGCGGCTCGTCGCGCCGTGCGCACGCGCACGGGCGGCGGGTCCATCGCGCCAGCCGCACCCACCTGCGTCGGGTGGTGAAGCCGAGCCCGGCGCGTGCGGAGCCCCACGACTCCACGGCGTGGCTCCCGCTTCCCGACGTCGATGCGCTGCCCCGTCTCGACGAGGTGATCGCCGCCGCGGC
>VGCA01000315.1 GCA_016870245.1 Actinomycetota bacterium
ACCGTGGCGGAGCTGGGCGTGGGCGGCTTCCTCACCGCGTCCCAGGTCGCCGAGCGCTACGGGGGCGCGCCCACCGGGGGCGGCGACGACGGCAGCGGCGAGCCCCGGACCTTCGGCCACGTGCTGGTCGACGAGGCCCAGGACCTCTCGCCGATGCAGTGGCGGATGATCGCCCGCCGGTGCCCGTCGGGGTCGATGACCCTCGTCGGCGACTTCGGGCAGGCGAGCCGCCCGGGCTCGGCATCCGGATGGAACGAGGTGCTGGGGTTGGTGCCCACGCACGCGGGGGCCCGCAACGTGGTGCTGAGCGTCAACTACCGCACCCCGCTCGAGATCATGACGGTCGCGGCGCGGGTGCTCGCGGCCGCGTCGCCCGAGATCGACCCGTCGGAGTCGGTCCGGGCCACCGGGCGGTCCCCCGAGTTCGTTTCGGTCGCGCCCGAGGATCTGATCGGCGAGGTCGCCGCCCGGGCCCGCGCGGCGGTGGCGACCTCGGGCACGAAGGCCATCATCGCCCCGCCCGGGCTCCATGCCGACCTCGTCGACGCGCTCACCGACATCGGTGCGGCCGCCGGCTCGGCCGAGGCCATCGACGCGCCGATCGCGGTCCTCGGCCCGGTGGAGGCCAAGGGGCTCGAGTTCGACGACGTGATCGTGGTCGAGCCCGGCGCGCTCGTCGCCCCCGACCAGCGGGGTCTGCGGCTCCTCTACGTGACGCTCACCCGGGCGACCCAGCGCCTCGCGGTGGTGCACGCGGAGGCGCTGCCCGACTCGCTGCGCCCGCTCGACCCGGGCGAGCTCGACGCGCTCGAGGCGTCGAGCCACCCGACCCAGACCGCCCTCTTCTCGTCGCACTGAACGCCCCGCCCGATCCGTCCCGACCGCTCACCCGAGGTGACACCGTGACCACCAGCGAACAGGATCTCCGGGCGCTCGACGTCGCCTGGGATGTCGAGCCCCTCGTCGACGGACTCGGCGAAGCCGGCGTCGACGCGTTCGTCGCCGATGCGGCGCAGCGGGCTGCCGGGCTCGGCCGGTTCAAGGGGCGCATCGAGACCCTCGACGCCGGCGAGCTGGCCGAAGCGGTGCGCGAGCTGGCCGAGCTGTCGGAGATCCTCGGTCGCGCCGGCTCGTACGCCGGGTTGCGGTTCGCGGTCGACGTCACCGATCCGGCCCGCGGCGCGTTGCTGGCGCGAGTGGAGGAGCAGGCGACGGCGATCACCAACGACCTCCTGTTCTTCGAGCTCGAGTGGGCCGAGCTCCCCGACGATCACGTCGCCGCCCTCATCGACGACGAGCGCCTCGCGTTCTGCCGCCACTACCTGGAGTCGGCCCGGCGCTACCGCGCCCACCTGCTGTCCGAGGCCGAGGAGCGCATCCTCGCCGACAAGTCGGTCACCGGGCGCAGTGCGTGGGGACGGCTGTTCTCGGAGCTCACCTCCACCATCACCGTCGACCTCGACGGTGGCATCTCCCTGGAAGAGGGCCTGTCGCGCCTGCAGTCCCCCGATCGCGAGGTCCGGGCCGCCGCGGCGATGGCGGTGACCGAAGGGCTCGCACCCGGTCTGCGGACCCGCGCCTTCGTGTTCAACACCCTGCTCGCCGACAAGGCGACCGACGACCGGCTGCGTCGCTACCCGAGCTGGATCGCGAGCCGCAACCTCGACAACGAGGCCAGCGACGAATCGGTGCAGGCGCTCGTCGACGCCGTCGTCGCCCGCTACGACATCCCGCAGCGCTGGTACGCACTGAAGGCCCGACTGCTCGGCCTCGACCGGCTCGCCGACTTCGACCGCATGGCCTCGGTCGCGTCGTCGGAGGACGAGTTTGCGTGGAGCCACGCGAAGGAGCTCGTGCTCGACGCGTACGCGTCGTTCAGCGGCGAGCTCGCCGACGTCGTGCAGCGCTTCTTCGACGACGCCTGGATCGACGCCCCCGTCCGGCCGGGCAAGCGTCCCGGTGCGTTCTGCGCGTACACGGTCCCGTCGCACCACCCCTACCTGCTGCTCAACTGGACGGCGCGGCGTCGCGACGTGCTCACACTCGCGCACGAGCTGGGACACGGGGTGCACGCCTACCTGGCGCGCGAGCAGATCGTCTTCCAGCAGTCCACGCCGCTGACCCTGGCCGAGACCGCATCGGTGTTCGGCGAGACGGTCACGTTCGGGCGGCTGCTCGAGGAGACGACCGACCCCGCGGCCCGCCTCGCGCTGCTCGCGGAGTCGCTCGAGGGCCAGATCGCGACGGTGTTCCGTCAGATCGCGATGAACCGGTTCGAGGCGGCGGTGCACACGGAGCGGCGCGAGCAGGGAGAGCTCTCGGTCGAGCGGTTCGGCGAGCTGTGGGCGGCCTCGCAGCGCGACATGCTCGGCGATTCGGTCGAGGTCACCGAGGGCTACAAGACCTGGTGGTCGTACATCCCGCACTTCATCGGCACGCCGGGCTACGTCTACGCGTACGCGTACGGACAGCTCCTCGCACTCGCGGTCTACCGCCAGTACGAGGAGCAGGGGGCGGCCTTCGTCCCGTCGTACCTCGACCTGCTGCGGCGGGGCGGGAGCGAGTCGCCCGAGGACCTCGGCCGCATCGTGGGGGTCGACCTCGGTGACCCCGGGTTCTGGACCGGCGGACTGCTGATCGTCGAGGAGCAGCTCGAGGCCGCCGAGCGCGCCGCGGTCGAAGCC
>VGCA01000316.1 GCA_016870245.1 Actinomycetota bacterium
GAGAATAAGAATGAGAATCATTCTAGTACCCAACGCATCGCATCATGCACATATCGTGATATACTTATGAGTGATGGATGCGGCGCCCGTGCGACCCGACCCGGCGACCTTCGACGACGCAGCGGAGTTGCTGCGCGCCCTGGGGTCACCGAAGCGGTTGGCGATCATCGACGCCCTCGGCGTGGGGCCCCGCTGCGTCCATGAGCTGGTCGACGTCCTCGACGAGCCCCAGCCGGTCGTGTCCCAGCACCTGCGGGTGCTCCGGGGTGCCCGCATCGTCACGGGCCGCCGTCGCGGACGGGAGGTGGAGTACTCCCTCGTCGACGACCACATCCGTCACATCGCCACCGATGCGATCCGCCATGTCCAGGAGGAACGGCCATGACCACACCGACCCACACGGTCCACCCCGACCATGCCCACGTGCACGGTCCCGATTGCGGGCACGCCGCGGTGGCCCACGGTGACCACGTCGACTACATGCACGACGGTCACGCCCACGTGGTCCACGACGACCACTACGACGAGTGCGCCGGCGGCGCCCACGGGGTCCACGAGGCCCACGACCACGAGCACGGTCCCGATTGCGGTCACGAGACCGTTCCCCACGGCGACCACGTGGACTACCTCCACGACGGGCACCGCCACGCGGCCCACGACGGGCACTGGGACGAGCACTGACGTGCGGCGGCTCCGGGACCGGGCGGGTGCCGTCCGGTCCCGGGGTCAGTCGACGCGTGCGCCGCTGAGCGATCGGGTCAGGCAGGTCCGGTCGAGGTCGCGTCCGGCCATCACGACCCGCGCGTCGTCCCACGAGCGATGGGGTGCGATCTCGCACTCGAGATGACCACCGACCGCCTGCGCGTGGAGCGCGCCGCCGGGGTGGAGCGGGATCACGGCCTCGAGGCGCCACACGACCCCGGCCGATCCGTTGGCCACGAGGTCGAGCCACTCGACCGCGCAGGCCTGGTCGAAGCGGCCCCGCACGCGGATCCGCGTCGTGGCCCGGCCGTCGGGGGCGGTGGCTCGCTCGACCGTGGCGCGCCGCACCCGAGCGTCCACCGTGGCGAGGTCGAACCCGCCGAGGCCGGGGGCGAGGCGGTGCGGTGCGACCAGGGCCGCCCGGGGCGCGCGGCGTCGGAGCGCCTGATGCACATGATCCGCCGCGGTCGCGGTGAGCTGCTCGGTGCCGCAGGGGACGACGGCGTCGGCGGCGGCGAGCCATTCGGCCGCCCGGCGGTCGGGGGCGAACGGTCCTCCGGTCAGGAGGCGGACCGCGGCGCGAGAGGCGTCGATCACCAGGACGATGGCGTCGAGGCGGGTCCGGGACGCCGTCGGACCGGCGTCGCACAACGCGGCGGCCGAAGCGAGCGGATCGGTGGTCTCCACCGCGCCGAAGCGGGCTCCGGGCTCGCGCGCCGTCAGGTCGAGCAGCGGCGCCACCGTCGGACCGGTCACGGTCCGGACGGCTCCTTCACCGGCCAGCCGTGCTGCGAGCCGATCGAAGGCGGCGGTGCGTACGTCGTCGTCCCACCCGGTCACGATCGTGACCAGCACGCCGGAGGGGGTCGAGGGTGGGGTCACGTCGTGCCGTACCGGCGGCGGAACCGCTCGACCCGGCCGGCAGTGTCGACGATCTTCATCTGACCGGTGTAGAAGGGATGGCTGGCCGAGGAGATCTCGACCTTCACCATGGGGTAGGTCTCCCCGTCCTCCCAGACGATGCGCTCGGTCGAGGTGATCGTCGAGCGGGTGAGGAACGCGAAGCCGGCGCTCTGGTCCTGGAACACGACCGGCCCGTAGGCCGGGTGGACGTCCTTCTTCATCAGCGCTCCTCCCGGAACAGCACGTGACGGCGGACCCGCGGGTCGTACTTCATGAGCTCGAGCCGCTCGCGGGTGTTGGTCTTGTTCTTGCGGGTGACGTAGGTGTATCCGGTGCCTGCGGTGGAGCGGAGCTTCACGATGGGGCGCTTGTCGGTCGCCGCCATCAGACCCGCTCTCCCCGTCGGCGCAGGTCGGCGACGACTGCCTCGATGCCCCGCTTGTCGATGGTGCGAAGGCCCTTGGTGCTGACGTGGAGCGTGACCCAGCGTCCCTCGCTCGGGAGCCAGAACCGGCGCTTGTGGGTGTTGGGCTGGAACCACCGGTTGGTCCGCCGGTGCGAGTGCGAGATCTGCTTCCCGGCGCGGGGGCGCCGACCGGTCACTTGGCAGGGTCGGGTCATTCGTCGGCCTCTTCGTCGCTCATGTCCCACTCGGGCAGTGGGTCGGGGAGGGCGGCCCAGGCGTCGGTGCCGCCGGCGAGCTCGTCGTCGGTGAGCAGCGTCGCGTCGAGTCGTGCGTGGAGGTCCACGAGATCGAGGTCCTGGCCGATGAACACCAGCTCCTGGCGACGGTCGCCGAAATCGGAGTCCCAGTCGGTGAGGATCTCGAGGCGCTCCAGCGCGTCGTCGGGCCACTGATCGTCGGGGGAGGCCGCCCACCACGTGCCGACGGGGTCGAGGCGGACCACCCCGCCGGCCTGGGAGAACAGGCCCATGACGTCGGGCCGGGTGGCGAGCCAGCAGAACCCCTTGGCCCGCAGGAGCCCGTCGGTGCCGTCGAGCATGAAGTCGCGGAACCGCTCGGGATGCAGCGGTCGGCGGGAGCGGTACACGCTGCTCACGAT
>VGCA01000317.1 GCA_016870245.1 Actinomycetota bacterium
GTGGTGTGCCCGCCGGGGCTGCGGGCCGACCAGCCGGAGGCCGTCGAGGCCATGCTGCGCACCGAGGGCCTGGTCCTCCTGGTCGACGGGTACAACATCTCGATGCGGGGCTGGCCGGGGGTGCCCGTCGCCCAGCAGCGCGACCAGCTGGTGTCGGCGCTGAGCCGCCTGCACCTGCGCCTGCGCAGCCACGCGATCGTGGTGTTCGACGGGTCCGACGTGGAGGGCGTTCCCGCCCGGCGGGCGCCCGGGGTGCGCGTGCGGTTCTCGCCGGCCGGCCAGGCCGCCGACCCGGTGGTCATCGACGAGCTGCGGTCGATGCCGGCGCGGGTGCCGGTGATCGTCGCGTCGAGCGATGGTTGGGTGCGCGACGCGGCGACCCGCAACGGGGCCACCGCGGTGTCGGCCGACGTGCTGCTCGCCGTCCTGCGTCGTTGATCAGTCCATGGACGGTGACTCGATCCCGATCGAGTGGGTAGGGTTCGACGCCGTGGTCGACCAGCTGCGCACCCGGATCGGTGCGGTCGTGGGGGTCGCCGCATGACCACGCCCGACGACGAGCTCGCGGTCGCACCCGAGACCGGCACCGGGGCGCTGCGCCTCGGCATCACCCGGCGGATGGTGGCGGAGGCGGTCGGCACCGGGTTCCTGGTCATGGCCGTCATCGGCTCGGGGATCATGGCCCAGGACCTCTCGCCCGACGACGTCGGCCTCCAGCTGCTGGAGAACGCGTTGGCGACCGCCGGCGCGCTCGTCGGGTTGATCCTCATGTTCGGCGCGGTGTCGGGTGCACACTTCAACCCGGTCGTGACGCTCACCGACCGGTGGTTCGGCACGACCACCACCCGCGACGCCGCGTGCTACATCCCGGCGCAGGTCGTCGGCGGCTGCCTCGGGGCGATCGTGGCGAACCTGATGTTCGAGCTGCCTGCCATCGAGCTCTCCACCAAGGAGCGCTCGTCGGGCGGGCTGTGGCTCTCCGAGGTCGTCGCGACCGTCGGGCTCCTGCTCGTGATCCACGGATGCGTCCGCACCGGTCGGGCGCGCGTCGTGCCGTTCGCGGTCGCCGCCTGGATCGGGGGCGCGTACTTCTTCACGTCGTCGACGAGCTTCGCGAACCCGGCGGTGACGATCGCCCGAATGCTGTCCGACACGTTCGCCGGGATCGACCCGGCGTCGGTGCCCATGTTCATCGGGATGCAGCTCGTCGGCATGGTGATCGCGGTGGGCGCGATCCGGCTGTTCTACCCGCGCTCCGAGGAGGGCCCATGACGACCGACCACCGTCCCGAGGTCCTGTTGGTCTGCGTGCACAACGCGGGTCGCTCGCAGATGGCTGCGGCGTTCCTCCAGCACCACGCCGGCGACCGGGTCGTCGTGCGCTCGGCCGGCTCGGCCCCGGCCGACGACGTGAACCCCGCGGTCGTCGAGGCCATGGCCGAGGTCGGGATCGACCTGCGGGCCCTCGGCGCCCACCCGAAGCGGCTCGAGGACGTGACCGTGCAGGCGTCGGACGTGGTGATCACGATGGGCTGCGGCGACGCCTGCCCGATCTACCCGGGGAAGCGCTACGAGGACTGGAAGCTCGACGACCCGGCGGGGCAGGGGGTCGACGCCGTCCGACCCATCCGCGACGAGATCGAGCGCCGGATCCGCGCCCTCGTCGCCGAGCTGGTTCCCGCCGACGCCTGATCGGGTCAGGCCGTGGGGGCCGGGTCCGTGGCGTCGAGGCTGGCCCGGATCGACGCGAGACGCTCCGGGACGACCCGGTACCAGGCCCAGCGGCCCCGCTTCTCCCGCTCGAGGATCCCCGCGTCGACGAGCACCGACAGGTGGTGCGACACGGTCGGCTGGGCGCGGCCGAGCGGTTCCACGAGATCGCACGCGCAGGCCTCGCCGCCCTCGCTGGTGGCGACGATCGAGAGGAGTCGCACGCGGGCGGGATCGGCGAGCGCCTTGAACAGCTCGGCCAGTTCGGTGGCCTGGGCCTCGTCGAGGGCCCGGCCCCGGTCGGTGCCACAGCAGCGGAGGATCGCGTCCACGGGTCCACTCTAACGTATTGACCGATGTCGATCTATCGGGTAATGTATCGACAAAGATCAATACGTCATCGGTGTCGTCGACACCAGCCCGATCGGTGGAGGAATCCATGTCCCGTGTCCAGCTCGCCCTCAACGTGACCGACGTCGATGCCGCCGTCGACTTCTACTCGCGCCTGTTCGCGACGCCGGTGGCCAAGCGGAAGCCCGGCTACGCCAACTTCGAGATCGCCGACCCGCCCCTGAAGCTCGTGCTCATCGAGGCCCCCGAGGGCGGCACGCTGAACCACCTGGGGGTGGAGACCATGGCCGCGGCCGAGGTCGTCGCCGCCGAGGCCCGCCTGAGCGGGAGCGGGCTCGAGACCACCGGCGTCGACGACACCGTGTGCTGCTACGCCGAGAAGGTCGAGACCTGGGTGGCCGACCCCGACGGCGCGCGGTGGGAGTGGTACGTGAAGACCGCCGACGCCGAGCAGTTCGCGCCCGGCCTGACGGTCGCCGCGGCCGACGGGCCGGCCTGCTGCGGCTGAACGCTCGGGCTGCTGCGGCTGAACGCTCGGGCTGCTGCGGCTGAGCGCCGGCGCGGCGCGTCGGCGCACCGCCGGGT
>VGCA01000318.1 GCA_016870245.1 Actinomycetota bacterium
GGTGGCGCACGAGGTTGCATCGGCACGTTCGGGGCCCTTCTTCACCCCGAGCGGGCCGCTCAGCACCCGGATTCGCGGGTGTGCCCGCCCGCAACCCGAGTCGCCGGGCCTGACGTCAGGACGTCGTCTGCTCGCTCCAGGTCGTCGCCCGGTTGGACACCCGACCCTCGGTGTCGGGCCGGAACAGCGCGTCGTTGTAGTGACAGCCTGCGGGCACCCAGTCGAACGTGTGGGGCTCCGAGAACTTGAAGTAGAGGGCCCGGCGGCCGGCACCGTCGGCGGTGGGTGGCGGGGTCGTGTGCATCGTGTCGCCGTAGTGGATGGTCAGGTCGCCGGGCTCGGTGTCGAGCGCCACCACCGGGACGTCGCCCTCCTCGCCCCAGCGACACCAGTGCTTGGTGTACCGGTGCGAGCCGGCCAGCACCTTCAGCTGGCCGTTGGCGGCGTCGGCGTGATCGAGCTGGACCCCGGCCTGGATCAACGGGCACATGACGGGATGGCCGCCGATGCCGTCGTCGACGTGCCACCCGAGGTCTCCGTTGCCCTTCACCACGTTGGAGTGCTTCACGAACACCATCGGGCCGTCCAGGCGATCGTCACAGACCCGCAGCTCCGACCCGGCGAGCGTCGCGTAGTGGAGCAGCCTCGGGTCGAAGCAGAACCGGTCGATCGGCTCCGAGAACCGGCCCAGATAGTTGATCCGCGTGACCACCTCGTCGCCATCGGCGTTGACCGACCACCAGGAGAACGGGTCGCCCGGGGTGGTGAGGCTCCGTACGTGCTCCACCTCCGCCGCGAGGCGCGCGACCTCGTCGGCCGTGAACACCGCCTTCACGTGCACGTAGCCGGCCACCGCCAGGAAGTGGCGCATCTCCTCACGGTCGTCGTCGACCGTGAAGGTCCGGGCCAGGTCGAGCGGTTGACCGTCTCGGTCGACGAGGGTCTCCCACACGCCCGGCCCGTAGATCGGCCGGCCCGTCGTCAGCGCGCGGATCGCCGGCTCCCACCGCTGCCAGTCCGTCAGGTCGCCCCGCACGACGCGGGCCCGGCCGGTCTGGACCGCGCCGGTCGCGGTGAGCAGCTCGTGGAGGAACTCGGAGAAGGTGGCCTCCGACAGCTCGACGAGGACGGCGGCGTCGGCATCGCCCGGGACCGCCTCCACGCCCCCGGGGGCGGTCCGCCAGGTGTAGGTGGTGCCGTCGTCGACCCGGTACGCCACCGGGGCGACCCCGGCGAGATCGTCGACCACGAGCGACCCGTGCGCCTCGACCAGCCGCCCGAGCTCGTCCTCGTGGAACGGGACGAACGCGTACTCGGGGAACGAGGCGGCGATCGCCTCCACCCACGGCAACCCGGTTCCCACCACGTCGGTACCCACGCCACCCTCCGTGTTACTGTGCAATACGTCTGTTGTACCTGCAGCCTAGCGCACCCCACCGGGCGCCGGGCCCGATCCGAGGCACGAGGCGCGATGTCGTCGGTCAAGGAGAACCAGTCGGTCCGCAACGCCTGCATCCTCGTCGAGGCGGTGGCCGCCCACCAGCCCATCGGGGTGAGCGAGCTCGCCCGGCGCACGGGCATCGACAAGAGCGCCGCCCACCGGCTCGCGGTCACGCTCCACCACGCGGGCTGGCTCCAGAAGACGCCCGAAGGGCGCTGGCGGATCGCGCCCGCGCTCACCGCCGTGGTGGCCCGGGCCGGGATCGACTCGCTGGCCGACGGGGCGCGACCCCCGCTCGAGGCGCTCCGGGACGCCACCGGCGAGACCGCGATGCTCGTCACGGTCGAGCGGGGCTCGCTCGTCGTGCTCGACGTGGCCGACAGCCCTCACGCACTCCGGATCACTGCCCCCGTGGGCGCTGCGCTCCCGATCCGGAGCAGCTCGGCGCTCCGCGCGATCGCCGCGGCGTCACCTCCCGACGCGGTCGACCGCTTCCGCCGCATCGACCCCGGCCTCGACGACGACATCCTGGCGGAGACCCGCGCCCGCGGCTGGGCGCTCAACGACCGCGAGATCACGCCCGACACGCGCGTCGTCGGCGCTGCGGTCGTCGACGGGGCGGGCACGGCGGTCGCCGCCGTCATCGTGTGCGCGCCGTCCACCCGCGTCGACGGTGACGCGATCGAACGGACCGGCGCGCTCGTCGCGGCCGCGGCGGCGCGGATCGGCAGCACCCTCGGGGACCCGACCTGACGAGGCTCGCCGGCCGGCGCCGTGACGCCCGCCACGCTTCGGTACAGTCCGGCGCATGACGACTGCCGACGAGAGCAAGGCGGTGCTGAGCCGCTGGTACGACGAGATGTGGTCCCGGAAGAACTTCGCGCTGGTCCCGGAGATCGCCGGGCCGATCTACACCCGCCACGAGGCCAACGGGACCCGCCGGGTGACCGCCGAGGAGTACCGCGACGCGCTCGCCGGCAACCTGGCGAACGCGGTCGTGGAGGACCTGCGCTACCGCCTGATCGCCGAGGACGACCGGGTCGTGGCCATCGGCACGTGGAAGATCGACGGCCAGCAGTGGGACTGGGTGCAGGCGTTCCGCGTGGAGCACGGAAAGCTCGTCGAGACCTGGCTCTCCGGCATCAACTTCGACGGCCAGTGGACCCCCGACGTCCTCCACTGACCCCCCACCCCCCCCCCGATG
>VGCA01000319.1 GCA_016870245.1 Actinomycetota bacterium
TGACTCGGCCGCCAGCGACGGCGACGACGCCGCCGTGAGCACGCCGTTCAACCCCGGGGACGACGGCCCCGGCCAGCCGGTCCCGCGCTTCCCCGGCGGCAACCAGGAGTCCCCCGGCTCCCCCGGCGGCAACCAGGGCGGCAACGGCAACCAGGGCGGCCCGAACCAGGGCGGCGGCAACCAGGGCGGTGGAAGCAACCAGGGCGGCAGCCAGACCCCGCCCACCTCCGGCGCCTTCCTCGGGGTCGCCACCCAGCAGACCGCCGCCGGCCTCGAGGTCGTGGAGGTGGTGCCGAACAGCGCGGCCGACGACGCCGGCCTCGAGGTGGGCGACGTGATCGTCGAGTTCGACGGCAACGAGGTGACCACCCCGGCCCAGCTCGCCAACTACGTGCGCAACCTCGACCCCGGTGACGAGGTGAAGATCACCTACGTGCGCGACGGCGACACCGAGACCACCACCGCCGAGCTCGGCTCCCGCAGCGCCACCAATCGCAACTGACACCAGGTCATCGCACGGGCGCCTCCCCCGAGGCTCGTCCGGCCCCCGAAGCCCGTGCGACGCGGCACGGCCGGCCCCCAGAGGGCCGGCCGTCTGCGCGTGTGGACGGGGAACGGGGCCCGGGCCCCGCGCGGGCTCAGCCGACCCCGGGCTCGCCCATGAGCAGCTCGCTGAAGTCGATCACGAGGCTGCCGGTGGTGAGGGCACCGAGGGTGCCGCCGTCGGTGTTGAAGTTCTCGCCCGACACGTACGACGCCGCCCGGCTGTTGAGGAAGATGAGCGGGTAGGCCTGCTCCTCCGGCCGTGAGCGTCGGCCGGCGCCCTGTGCGAACAGGTTGACGAGGTCGGCCCCCGACTCGTTCTCGAAGTCGGTCATCATCGGCGTGTCGGTCGGTCCCGGGCTGATGCAGTTGAGCCGCACGTTACGCTTCGCGTACTCGATGCCCGCCCACTGGGTCCACATGATGATGGCTTCCTTCGAGGGCGCGTACCCGCTCGCGATCGCCTCGGGGTTCGCCTCGCACCACGCCCGGGCCTCGGCGAAGCCGTTCGTCTCGAGCAGCGGCCGCCACTTGTCCATGTTCATGAGCCAGCCGGCGCCGGCCGTGGACGAGATGCTGGCGATCGCGCCGCCCTCGGTCATCCGATCGGCGCAGAGCTCGGCGAGGTGCCGCATCGCGATGAAGTTCACCGTCATCGTGTCGAGGTCGGAGAACGGCGGCCCGGGGAGCCCCGCGCAGTTGAACAGCGCATGGATCGGGGCGGGGATGTTGGCGATGGCATCGGCGGTGGCCTGCGCGTCGAGCAGGTTGGCCGCCTGGTAGCTCGCCACGTCGACCGGCGGCTCCTTCAGGTCGAGCACGTGGATCTCCGCGCCCAGGTTGGCCAGCTCGGTGACCGCCGCCGCGCCCATCCCGGCGCCACCGCCACCGCTGACGACGACCCGCATGCCCTCGTAATCCCAGAGTCCCATGTCATCTCCTCCACGTTCTTGCGTCCCCCAGGCAGCGTATGGATGCCGTGGGGACGCCAAAACGGTTGTTGGTCTACGACGAGGTCCCGTACGAGCCCTCGAAGCTCTCGCCCGTGCCCTTGCTCGCGCTCTCCTCCGCGCCCTCGTGGGAGGTGCGGTAGTCCCCGAACTTCGCGTCGCGCGCCTGGAGCGCGCCGGTGAGACCGCCCTTCTCCACCCGGGCCTTGAGGAAGTCGGCCATCGCCTGGGTGTGGGTGCCCAGCGCGCACAGCTCGGTCCCGGCCCGCAGGCCGGCCCGCATGCCCATGGCGTCCATCTGCCGGTGCACGAGGCGCTTGTTCATCTGCGCGAGCTCCGGCGGCACCTGCGCGATGCGCATGGCCATCTCGACCGTCCGCTCGTCGAGCTCGTCGGCCGGGAAGGCCCGGTTGGCCCAACCCTCCGCGACCGCCTCCACTCCCGAGATCGAGTCGCCGGTGAGCATCATCTCCATCGCGCGACGCATGCCGAGGAACCAGGCGTGGAAGTGCATGTCGGGCACGCCGAAGCGCACCGCGGGGTAGCCCATCTTCGCGTCCTCGGCGATGTAGACGAGGTCGCAGCCGGTGGCGAGCTCGCTGCCGCCGGCGAGGCAGTACCCGTGCACCTGGGCGATGACCGGCTTGGCCAGGTCCCAGATGCTCATCCACCCGGTGGTGACGTGGCGGGGCCAGTGACCCTCGCCCCCCGGCGTGTAGAAGGGCAGGTCGAGGCCATCGTTGCCGCCGCCGAGCTCGTAGCCGGCGGAGAACGACGGACCCGCACCACGGACGATCTGCACACGCACGTCGGGGTCGGCGTCACCCTCGTAGAGCGCGGCGAGCACGTCGCCCCGGAGCGTGTGGTTCAGCGCGTTGCGCTTCTCGGGTCGGTTCATCGTGATCCGACGCACACCCTCGGCGGGCGTGTCGATCAGGACGACGGTGTACTCCCGCGGGGCGGGGGGATTGATCATCGGTTCCTCCTGGATGCGGCGGGCAGCCTCGCACCCACCGGTGCCTCGCGCCAACCGACCGGCGCCGCGATTCGCGTCGACCGACCCGGCGGCACCCGCCGACGGCACCCGTCGACGGGCCGACGCGGCGACGGGCCGACGCGGCGAC
>VGCA01000320.1 GCA_016870245.1 Actinomycetota bacterium
CTGCGCTGAGCGCGCGCGACCGGCTCGGCACGGGCATCGCGATCGCGGTACCCGTCGTGTTCGTCGCGTTGTTCTTCGCGTACCCCGTCGCGGCCATCCTCGGGCGCGGCCTCGCCCCCGAGGGGCAGGTCGACCTCGAACCCCTGCGCCGGGTGTTCACCGACCCGACCCTACGCGGGGTCGTGTGGTTCACCGTCTGGCAGGCCGCGCTGTCGACCGTGCTCACGCTCGCGATCGGCCTCCCCGGCGCGTACGTGCTCGCCCGTCTCCGCTTCCCCGGCCGCAGCCTCGTCCGCGCGATGGTCACGATCCCGTTCGTGCTGCCGACCGTGCTCGTCGCCAGCGCGTTCCTCGCGCTCGGCGTGCCGCGCTCGCTCGGCGCGATCCTCCTGGCCCATGTCTTCTTCAACTACGCGGTCGTGGTGCGGGTGGTCGGCGAGCTGTGGCGCCACCTCGACCCCCACGAGGAGGACGCCGCCCGGATGCTCGGCGCGAGCCGGTGGCGGGTCTGGTGGGAGGTCACGTTCCCCGCGTTGCGCCCGGGCATCGTGGCCGCCGCGACCATCACGTTCCTCTTCTGCTTCACGTCGTTCGGGGTGATCCTCTTCCTCGGTGGCCCCACCCGGTCGACGATCGAGACGGAGATCTACCGCCAGACCACTCGGTTCCTCGACCTCCCGCTCGCCGCCGCCCTGTCGGTCGTGCAGCTCAGCGCGGTGGTCGTGCTGCTGTGGCTCGTCGCCCGGTTCGAGCGGGCGGCGGTGCCCCGGCGTCTGGGCGCGGCCCGCGAGATCGAGCACCGGGCCCGCTCCCTCGGCGACCGCCTCCTCCTCTTCGGCAACCTCGCGGTGATGGCCGCACTCCTCGCGCTGCCGCTCGGCGTGCTCGTGGCCCGTTCGCTCTCGCCGCCCTCGGGGTTCGGGCTCGCGTCGTACCGGGCCCTCTCGGAGCTGCGCCGGGGCAGCACCCTCTACGTCGCGCCGCTCGACGCGATCGGCAACTCGCTGCGGTTCGCGATCGCAGCGACCGCCATCGCGGTCGTCGTCGGTGGACTCGCGGCCTGGGCCGGGGTGCGAGGCCGCTCCCGCTGGCTCGACGGACTGCTCGCACTCCCGCTGGGCGTGTCGGCCGTGACCCTCGGCTTCGGGTTCCTCATCGCGCTCGACGAGCCGCCCCTCGATCTCCGGGGGTCGCAGTGGCTGGTGCCGCTCGCCCAGGCGCTCGTCGCGATGCCGTTCGTCGTGCTGCTGGTCGCACCCGTGCTGCGGGCCGTGGATCCCCGGGTGCGGGAGGCCGCGACGATGCTCGGAGCCTCGCCCGCGCGCGTGCGCCGGACCGTCGACCTCCCGATCGCGGCCCGGGCCCTGCTCGTGGCCGCGGCGTTCGCGTTCGCCATCTCGCTCGGCGAGTTCGGCGCGACCTCGTTCGTCGTGCGGCCCGACCACCCCACGCTCCCGATCGTCATCCACCGGCTCCTCGGCCAACCGGGCGATGCGGCGTTCGGCGCGGCGATGGCCGCGAGCTGCATCCTCATGGTGCTGGTCGCGGCCGCGGTGCTCGCCGGCGACCGGGCCCGCGCCGGCCGCCACGGGGAGTTCTGATGCTGGAGGTCGCCGGCCTGGTCGTCCGCTACGACAGGGTCCCCGCGCTCGACGGGGTCGACCTGCGCGTGGGCGACGGTGAGGTGGTGTGCGTGCTCGGCCCGTCGGGGGGCGGCAAGAGCACGCTGCTGCGGACGGTCGCCGGGCTCGAGGCGCCCGCCGAGGGGGCCATCGCGTGGGACGGGCGCGACCTGCGCGACGTGCCCCCGCACCTCCGCCGGTTCGGGCTCATGTTCCAGGACCACGCCCTGTTCCCCCACCGAGACGTCGCGGGCAACGTCGGGTTCGGCCTGCGCATGCAGGGGATCGACGCGCCGACGATCCGGGCCCGGACCGACGAGCTCCTCACCCTCGTGGGCCTGCCCGGCTTCGCCGACCGGCCGGTCCGGTCGCTGTCCGGCGGCGAGCAGCAGCGGGTCGCCCTGGCCCGCGCCCTCGCCCCGAACCCACGGCTGCTCATGCTCGACGAGCCGCTCGGGGCGCTCGACCGGGCACTGCGCGAGCGCCTGGTCGACGAGCTGCGCGCGATCTTCCTGCGGCGGGAGCGGGCCGTCCTGCTCGTCACCCACGACCACGAGGAGGCGTTCGCGCTCGCCGACCGGGTGGTCGTCCTCCGCGACGGGCGGGTCGAGCAGGACGCCGACGCCGCGACCGTCTGGGCCCGTCCGGCCACCGCGTTCGTCGCCGGGTTCCTCGGCTACAACGTCACCACCGCGTTCGGCTCGCAGATCGCGGTCCGGCCCGAGGGCCTGACCCTGACTCCGGACGGCTCGGCCCCGACCGACGCTCCCGCGGGCGCCGTCGCGGTCACGGTCGTGGACCGCACCTTCCGCCGCGACCACTTCCGGGTGCGGGTCCGCACCGCGGCCGGCGAGGTGCTCGACGTCGCCTTCCGAGAGCCGGACCTCCCGGCGGCCGGCACCCCGGGCCACCTCGCCCTCGACCCGGCGGCCGCCGTGCCGCTCCCCGCCTGACTCTCGGCGCCCGACCGGACCCGGGACGCGG
>VGCA01000321.1 GCA_016870245.1 Actinomycetota bacterium
CGATACGGGCTGCGCCGGTGCGCTTCTCACCGTCGATGGGCCCCACGTCGGTGCGCTTCTCACCGTCGATGGGCCCCACGTCGGTGCGCTTCTCACCGTCGATCGGTCTCGCCGGCAGACTCGACCACTAGCGAGCGAGGGCGCGTTCGACGGCGCGGACGACGAGGGGCGCCTGCCGCACCACCTGCTCATAGGCGAACGACAGCATCAGCCAGCCGAGGGAGGCGAGGACGGTGAGTCGGGCGGTGTCGCTGCGCCACTGGTCGGGTCCGGAGTGGAACTCGGCGCCCAGCAGCTCGATGCCGACCAATGCATCGGGATACGCGAAGTCGATCCGGAACGAGCGCCCGTCGGGGCTCCTGACCATGTGCTGGGGGACGGGTGTCGGAAGTCCGTGGGCTTCGATCAGCAGCAGGAACTGCGTCTCGAGGTCGCTCTCCGGGACTGGGCCGGACCGGGCGTCGAGCACTGCCCGCATGGCCGGGACCCCCCGGCGAAGCGGACCGAGACGTTGGAGCAGCGATTGGAGCGACGCGGTGCTCGCCAGCCGGCGGCGCAGCACGTCGTCGACGGCTCGGACGAGCCGTGTGTGATCGACGACGCCGGCGAGATCGATCACGGTGCGGGCCGCCCGCGTGACGGGGACGCCGTCGATCAGGGTCACCTGGTCGTCATCGAGCAGGTACGACTCGTGCCAGGTGACGTCCGTCGTGAACCGTCGCCGGTGCCGGAGGGCGGTGACCTCCAGTGGGTGCTCCTCGCCGATGGGCATGTGCCACAAGGCGGCCGCGGACCGATGGGATGCCACCGCGGGGCCTGCGAGACAGGCGGCGGCGAGCCGTTGGTGCCATGACGGTGGGGTCAACGCCGATCGGTAGACGCCGTGGTCGACGGCGACGAGCTCACCCGTTCGCAGCCGACGCTCGAGCATGCTGCGGTGCATTCCCACCGCGTCGGCCTGGGCCGTCGTGAACAAGCCGTGCTGACGGTGAGCGTCGGCGACCAACGCCGAGAGCGGTGCGTGCGGTGTCGAAGGCATGCCGCCTGGACACCGACTGTCGGAATCCGTTTGGGCGGATCGACGGTGAGAAGCGCACCGGCGCAGCCCGGATCGACGGTGGGAAGCGCACCGGCGCTGCCCGGATCGACGGTGAGAAGCGCACCGGCGCAGCCCGGATTGACGGTGAGAAGCGCATCGTCATTCGAGGGGGTCGCCTTCGAGGGTGACGCGGTGGAGGTAGCGGCGGGCGTCGCCGTAGTCGTGGACGACGCGGTGCTGCACCGACCGGTTGTCCCACATCAGGAGGTCGCCGACCTGCCAGCGGTGGCGGTACTGGTACTCGGGCATCGCGGCGAGCGAGTAGAGGTACTCGAGCAGGGGGCGGCTCTCGGCCTCGGTCCATCCGTCGAAGTGGCGGACGTAGTCGGCGTTGACGAACAGGGTCCGGCGCCCGGTCTCGGGGTGGCGGATGGCGACGGGGTGCGAGTGGGTCACCGCCGCCTTGTCGACACCCGACTGCGCGGCGAGCTCGGTGCCGTAGTGCACCGCGCGCAGCGAGTCGACGGTCGCGCGCAGCCCGTCGGACAGCCCGGCGTACGCCATGTGCATGTTGGCGAACATCGTGTCGCCGCCGTGCTCGGGCAGCTCACGCGCCAACAGCATCGTGATCTTCGGCGGGTTCGCCACCTGCGTGGTGTCGGCGTGCCAGGTCTCGGTGATGCCCGTGACCTGGAAGATCTCCATCACGCCGGGGTGGCCCTCGAGCGACGGCACGTACGGGTGGTGCGAGATCGTCCCCCACCGGGCCGCGAACTCCAGCTGCTGGTCGGGCGTGAGGTCCTGACCGCGGAAGCACAGGACGTGGTGCTCGAGGAACGCGGCCTGCACCGCGGCGAACGTCGCGTCGTCGAGCCGTGCGGCGTCGAGTCCGGTGACGATCCCGCCGCCGGCGGGCTCCTGGCGCTCGATCGGCAGCGTCGTGGTCATGGGGTCCTCTCGGTGGTCGGCCGGTCCGTTGCCACGGACCGAGTGGGTCTCAGCCGTTGGGGAGGCCGAGGCCGCGGTGGGCGATGACGTCGCGTTGCACCTCGTTGGCGCCGACGCTGATGGTGGGATGGAGTCGCTCGACGACCTCGTAGGCGAACCGGCCGCGCAGCGGGGCGTCGGACGGGGCCGCGCCGAACCGCGGCGCAGTGAGCAGCCCGGCCGGGCCGAGGAGCGCGACGCCGGCCGACGCGAGGCGCTGGAGCAGCTCGGTCGCGAAGACCTTGCTCATCGCCGCGGGCACCGTCGCGTCTCCGCCGCCGGCCTGCACGGCGACGACGTCGAGCGCGAAGCGGCGGGCCAACGCCACGTCGGTCCAGAGCCGGGCCAGGGTGTCGCGGGCCACGGCGGCCGGGACCGCGAGCGCGTCGACTCCGACCGCCCGCACGTGGTGGAGCAGGTCGCGGAGGCCGGCCTCGGCCCAGCCGACCCAGAAGAAGCCGGAGCGTTCGTCGGCCAGGGCGGCGGCCATCTGGGCGAACCCCCGGCCCTCCTCACCCAGCAGCGCGTCGGCCGGGAGCCGCGCCCCTTCGAACACGATC
>VGCA01000322.1 GCA_016870245.1 Actinomycetota bacterium
CCGGTCCCGGGCCTCGGCCTTGGCCTCGCGGCGGATCTCGGCCTGCTCTCGGCGGCTCGCCGGCGACGCCGGGGCGGCGCCGGTGGCGACGAGTCGCCGGCGGCGCCCCGTGAACCCGATCGCGAGCACCACGAGCCACAGCACCGCCTGCCCGGCGATCATGAGGTCGGTCGCGGTCTGGTCGGCGAACGTCAACGCGACCTCGCCCTGCTCCGGCAGCGCCCACGTGTTGGCCCACCCGAAGCCGACCTCGTGGCGCAGCACCCGCCCGTCCACCGTGGCCTCCCACGCGTCGTCGTAGGCCTGGGCGGCGACGATCCGACCGGGCCCGGCCGGCCCGTCGCCGAGCGGCGTGACCTGGCCCGCGAGGTCGGTGTCGAGCGCGGCCGGGATGGGCGGCGGGTCACCGGTCGGCACGTCGGCGTCGGGGCTCGCGACGCCGAGGGCCGGGAACCAGGCAGTGTTCTCGTACAGGACCAGGCCCGACTCGACGCCGAGCTGGGCGAGGTCGAGCTGGTCGGAGAGCCGGGCCCGAAGACCGAGGATCGGCGCGCCACGCGGCCCGTCGGGGCCGTTGCGCATCGGGGCGGCGATGTAGCGCACGCCCATGGGCGCCACGAGGCGACCGAGGCGGTTGGTGCGCCCGTCGATCGCGAGCTCCACCGAATCGACCACCACCGCGTCGGCCGACTGGCGCGGCGCCCGGAGGATCTCGGTCGCGTCGCCGGCGCCGTCGACGGTGAGGCTGTAGGCGATGCCGTCGCGCACCTCGAACGGGTCGGTGGGCAGCACGGCCGGGTCGCCGACCCAGAGGATGCGGAAGTCGCCCTGGAAGCGCTGCTCCTCCGTGAACGACACCGTCGCACCCCAGCCTTCGTCGGCCGCCCGCCAGCGGCCGTCGACGGCGTCGGCGGTGAAGCCGAGCGCGGCGACGGCCACGCCGGCGCCGCCGGCGATGGCCAGGAGCTGACGCCACCCGAACTTCGCCCGGCGCAGCTCGTCGGCGAAGGCGCCGATGCCGAGCCCCGCGGCGAGGGCCAGGCCGAGGGCGGCGAGGACGAGCGCGCCCTCGGTGGCCGGCACCGGCGCGTCGGGCCAGAGCTGCGACGGCACGTAGACGAGCGCGATGCCGAACGCGGCCATGAACCACGCCCGGGCCGCCCACCCCAGCCGCGCGCCGCTCACGACGACCAGCCCGAACAGCGCTGCGGCGTAGATGCCCCAGCTCGCGATCCCGAAGCCCGACGGCCCGGTGTGGAACCGCATCACCTGGCGCAGCTCCAGGTCGGGGAACCGGAACGCGAAGCCGAAGGCCGCGGGGTCGTCGCCGAAGTCGGCGACGGTGAGCGACCACGGCAGGAGCAGCACGCCGGCGAGCAGGAGGGCGAGGATCGCCACACCGATCCCCCGCAACGACGCGACGAAGTCGCGACCGGTCAGGAGCGAGCCGACGACCGACGCCAGCGCCACGACGACGAGGAACAGCGCGGCCGGTGGGAAGAACGCGATCGTGACCGCCGACAGCACCGCGAGGCCGAGGACGGCCCGGAGCCGCCGGCCGTCGAGAGTGAGCCCCGAGAACCCTGCGGCGCGCACGAACAGCAGGACGAGGTAGGGCGCGGCGGCGAACAGCACGATGGGGCCGAGGCGCCCGTTGGCGATCGCGTTGCGGGCGACCGGGTTGACGCCGTAGAGGATCGCGGCGGTCATGGCCGGGCCGCGGTTGCCGCCGAGCCGTCGCACGAGGCGCGACATGCCGAGCGCCCCGACGACGAATGCGCCGATCACGAGCACGGTCTGGGCGAGGCCCGGATGGTTCAGGGTCGCGGCCGTGAGGCCCGCCATCGCGGCGAGTGCACCCGAAGCCGGCGAGGCGGCACCGAGCCCCGTGTCGCGCCAGGCCGAGCCGAACGCGTCGAGCGTGGTGCGCACGCCCTCCCAGGGCACGAGGGTGCCGACGCCCGGCACGCCGTGCGCGAGGATCTTGCGCGACCCCAGGGCGAGCACCGCGAGGAAGGCGGCAAACGCGACCGTGCCCGGGTGGCGCAGCGCGTCGGTCACGTCGTCGATCCAGGTCCGCAGCCGGTCGCCGATCGACTCCATGCGCTCGTCGGCATGGTGATGCGAGAGGAACGAACGCACACGGGTCGTCCACCCGAGCTGCAGCTCCCAGAGGTCGAGGTCGTGCACCGTGCGGTGCTTCTGGGCCCGCCGGCGCGCCTTGCGGACCTGGCCCGGTCGCAGGAGGTTCCACCACCACGCCCGGGCCTCGGCGAACGCCTCGGTGCGGCGGCGACTGAACATGAACGCGATCGCCTCGAGCAGCGAGGCGACGATGCCGAACGGCACGATCCACACGAGCGAGAGGAACGAGTAGCACGCGAAGACGGTGCGCACCCGGCGCCGGGCCCGGTCCCGGATCTCGAGGCGGTCACCCGTGGCGCGCTGGTTGGCCACCTCGTGGTGGCGTACCCATGCGTCGGGGACCACCATGACGCGGGCGCCCGCGAGGCGGGCCCGCCAGCACAGGTCGAGGTCCTCCGAGCCCGGGAAGGCGTCGGGGTCGAACCCGCCGAGG
>VGCA01000323.1 GCA_016870245.1 Actinomycetota bacterium
GCCGGGCCCCGACCCGGCCGGTGGGTCGGGTGGGTCGGGTGGGTCGGGTGGGCCGGGTGGGCCGGGTGGGCCGGGTGGGCCTGATGGGAAGGGTGGCCGGGGCGGGGCGGAGGACGCCGGGTGACCCGTCCGCACGAGGCCGCGTCGGAGGCGCTGGCGGCGCACGATCCCGTCCTCGCCCGCCTGGTCGACACCGTCGGGCCGTGCACGATCGGCCGGGGCCGTCCGGTGCGAACGCACTTCGCCGAGCTGGCCCGGATGGTCTGCTACCAGCAGCTCGCCGGGGCTGCGGCCCGCACGATCCACGGGCGGTTCGAGGCGCTGTTCGCGGGACCGCCCACTCCCGCGGCGGTGCTGACGCTCCCCGACTCGGCGCTGCGCGGTGCGGGGCTGTCGGCGGCGAAGGCGGCGTCGATCCGCGACCTCGCCGCGCGCGTGGAGTCGGGCGAGGTGCGGTTGGCCCGCATCGGCCGCGACGCCGACGAGGAGGTGATCGCGCAGCTGGTCACCGTGCGGGGGATCGGACGGTGGACGGCCGAGATGTTCTGCATGTTCCAGCTCCGGCGGCTCGACGTGTGGCCCGTCGACGATCTGGGCGTCCGCAAGGGCTACGCGCGCATCGCGGGGCTCGACGCCATGCCCGCCGCGAAGGAGCTCGGCCCCCTCGGCGACCGCTTCCGCCCCTACCGCTCGGTCGCCGCCTGGTACTGCTGGCGCGCCGTCGACGTCATCGCCCCCGGCTGACGCCTCGTCGCGATCAGGGGGGTGGGGGGCTGGTGACGGGCCAGAGGGGGGTGCCGTGCTCGCGGTACTCGGCCTCCATGATCATCTGCTGGACGGCGAGCGGCTGGAGGCCCATGCGCGTGCGGCGCACGTCGACGGTCTCGGGCCGCTCGATCGGCCACGGGACGATCCGGCCGCCCGCCGCGATCACGAACTGCGACCCGTAGAGCTGCGGGTGGCCCTCGGCCATCCGCACCCGATCGACCAGGCACGCGTAGTGGCCGGGCGGTGCGTCGCCCCAGTCGACGGCAGCCTCGAGGTGCTCGAGGCACCGTCGCTGCAGCTCGGTGTCGCCGAGCTGGGCGATCAGCCAGGCCGCGTGCTCACCGTCGACGTCGACCAACCGGTAGCCGGGCCAGGCTTCGTGCTCGTCGAGGACGTCCCACAGACGGTCGGCGTTGCCGGGGGCGGCCGGGTGCACGGCGCGGCGGATCAGCTCTGCCCGGAGCGCATCGTCGCGGGGGACCACGCCCCGATCGCGTGCCATCGACTCACGGTATCCCGGACGTGCGGACCGGCCGGCCGTCCACCAGAATGCGCCCGGCCGCGGACATGACATCCGTGTCACGCACGGGGGACGAGCAGGGGGACGACGGATGGAGGCTTCGGGGATCGCACTGGTGACGGGCGCCAGCCGCGGCATCGGGCGGGCGATCGCGCTCGACCTCGCGACCCGGGGCTTCGAGGTGGTGGCGACCATGCGCAACCCGGCGGCTGGCGAGTCGCTGGTGGCCGAGGCCGCGGCCGCCGGGACCCGCCTGCGGGTCGAGCGGCTCGACGTGACCGACCACGACACGATCGCGATCCCCGAAGGGCTGCGGGTGCTGGTCAACAACGCCGGGGTCGAGGCCGAGCACCCGCCCTTCGAGCACACCCCGCTCGACCTCTGGCGAACGATGTTCGAGACCAACGTGTTCGGCCTCATCGAGGTCACCCGGCGGGCCATCCCGGCACTGCGGGCGTCGGGTGGCGGGGTGATCTGCAACGTCACGTCGTCGTCGATCCTCGCCCCCGTGCCCTTCTACGCGCCCTACCGTTCGAGCAAGGCGGCGGTCATGGCGATCGGCGAGTCGTTGCGCACCGAGCTGATGCCGCTCGGCATCCGGGTCGTCGAGATCATGCCCGGGCCGATCGACACCGACATGCTCGAGGACTCCGACCGGCCGGCCCAGGCGATCGAGTTCCCGGAGTACGCGCCGATGGCGCGGAAGATGTACGACGGCCGGAAGCTGAGCCTGGCCGGCCTGGTGACGCCCACCGCCGACGCGGCCCGGGCCATCGGCGACGCCATCCTCGACGACGACGGTCCGCTGCGCTCCGGCTGCGACCCGCTGAGCGTCGGCATGCTGGAGGCGTGGCGCCACACCCCCGACGAGGACCTCATGCGCGCGGTCATGACCGCCTGGGAGGACCGGGTCTGAACGCCACCTCCGTGCGGCGCCTCAGCGCCACTTCCGTGCGGGCCGCGCGGCGTCCGGCGCTCAGGGTCGCGGGATCATTCGGGGTCGCACATGCCGCCCCACGGACGCGAGCCCTGCCACTGGTAGAGCGCCCACGCGACCTCGTCCTGGTCGTAGGCCGACGCAGTGTGCGGCGGCACGCCGATGAGGTTGGGGCGCCCGGCGTGGTTGGCCGCGCTGTTCCAGGTGCTCTGGAGGAACTGGTAGGCGCCCATGTAGGGGCCGGCCGGGTTGTACGCGGTGTAGCGGCCGCTCGCCTCCCGGGTGCGGGTGCAGACGAGGAACGGCTCGTCGTGGCGGGGATGGGTGCCGGGGGTGGGCGTGTACGT
>VGCA01000324.1 GCA_016870245.1 Actinomycetota bacterium
GCTGCGGGATCTGCTCGACGACCCCGCGGCGCGGGCCGCGGTCGCCGCGGCCGGCGCCGCCCGGGCGACGGACCTGTCGATGGACCACCTCGCGGAGCAGTACGAGGCCGTGTACGCCGATGCCGTGCGGATGACCCGGGGCGGCACGCTCATGGCCCGGCCGGTGCGGCTCGCCCGCAGCCGTCGCCGCTAGGGGCACCGGAGCGCGGATGGACGCCGACGCACGCGAAGCGGGACGGATCGCCCGGCACGTGGCCGCGGCCGTGGCCGACGCGGTCGGGCCCCACCTGGGACGGGCGAGCGCCCGGGCCCGGGTCGCCGTGGCCCCGGGCGGCGACGCGACCCTCGCGATCGACGAGGTCGCCGAGGAGGTCGTGGAGCACGAGCTGCGGGCGGTCGGCGACGTCGGCTTCTACTCCGAGGACCGGGGGCTCGTGGTCTTCGGGACGCCGCGCTGGTTCCTCGTGGTCGATCCGGTCGACGGCACCCGTCCCGCGGCGGCCGGGCTGGAGTCGTGCGCCGTCTCGATCGGGGTCACCCCGCCCCGGGAGGACGCCACCCTGGGCGACGTCATCTTCGGCGTCGTCCACGAGCTCAAGACCGGAGACGTGTTCTGGGCGGCGCGGGCGCCGGCGCGGCCCGGGCCGGCGGCGACCCGGTGCCGCTGGTGCCGTCGCGCAACACCGACCTCTCGGCCCTGTTCTGGACCGCGGGGCTGCGGGGCCGGCCGAGCCTCCCGATGGCCGTGGTGCTGGAGGAGCTCGCCGACGGGTGCAGCATGGGCGGCGGGACCTTCGAGCTGGGCTCGGCCGCCTTCGCCCTGACCCGGGTGGCCACCGGCCAGCTCGACGCGTACGTCGACGTGGGCCGCCGGGCCCTCGACGCCCATCCCGACCTCGAGCCGGCCTTCCTCGCCGTGGGGGAGGGGGCCGTGTGCACGAACTTCCCCTACGACGTCGCCGCCGGGGCGCTGATCCTCCACGAGCTGGGTGCCCCCTGCACCCGCGCCGACGGCTCGTCGCTGGCGGCGGTGCCGGCGATCGGCTCCGGCCGGGAGCACGGGCTCGACGTCCTGGCCGCCGGGACGCCGGCGCTGCACGCGGCCGTCCTGGCCGTGCTCGACCGGGGGATCGACGCCCTCGGCGCCTGGCTCGCCGCCCGCGCCACCGGCTGAGGTTCGCCCGTCCCCGGAGCGGCGCCCCGCGCCGGTACCATGACGGCATGATCATCGGGATCGTCATCGCCGTCGTCGTCCTCCTCCTGGTCGTGTTCTTGATCGTCGCCTACAACGGGCTGGTCAAGGCGAGAAACCGGGTCGACAACGCCGCCTCCCAGATCGAGGTCCAGCAGAAGCGCCGCTACGACCTCATCCCCAACCTGGTGGAGACGGTCAAGGGATACGCCGCGCACGAGCGCCAGACGCTCGAGGCGGTCACCCAGGCTCGGGCCAACGCGATCAACGCGCAGCAGAGCGGCAACATGGCCGAGCAGGCGCAGGCCGAGAACATGCTCACCGGCACGCTGAAGAGCCTGTTCGCCGTGGCCGAGGCGTACCCCGACCTCAAGGCGAACCAGAACTTCCTGAACCTCCAGGAGGAGCTGACCGCCACCGAGGACCGGATCGCCTACTCCCGCCAGTTCTTCAACGACAGCGTGCTGTCGTACAACAACGCCATCCAGACCTTCCCGCGGAACCTGCTCGCGGGGATGTTCAACTTCGAGAAGCGCGACTTCTTCGATGCCGAGCCCGAGGCGGGCACGGCGCCGGCCGTCTCGTTCTCCTAGGACCCTCGCACCCCACCCATGACCGTGTCCGAGCCGGTCGCTTCGGCCGACCGCACCACGTTCACCCAGGAGATCAACCGCAACCGGCGGAAGTCGTTCGGGTTGATCCTGTTCTTCTTCGTCCTCATCCTCGCGGTGGGGGTGGCGATCGACGTCCTCCTCGGCGGGGGCGTGTGGATCGCCGGCATCGCGTTCGTGGTCGCCGTGGTGATGGCCTTCGTCTCGTACTACAAGTCCGACGCGATCACGCTGGCCGCCACCCGGGCCAAGCCGGCCGACCCCGTGGAGTACCGGCGCTACCACAACCTCGTCGAGGGGCTGTGCATCGCCGCCGGGTTGCCCAAGCCCCGCCTGTACGTGGTCGACGACCCGGCCCCCAACGCGTTCGCCACCGGGCGCAACCCCGAGCATTCGGCGATCGCCGTCACCACCGGTCTGCTGAACACGATGAACCGGGTGGAGCTCGAGGGCGTGCTCGCCCACGAGCTGTCGCACATCAAGAACTACGACATCCTCGTGCAGACCGTCGCGGTGGTCGCGGTCGGGGCCATCGCGCTGATGACCGACATCGGCCTGCGCTTCATGGTCTTCGGCGGCATGCGTCGTGGTCGGCGCGACAACGTCGACGCCGGCCCCGTCGGGATCGTGATCGCCCTCGCCGCCATGCTCCTGCTGCTGCTCGCGCCGTTCGCGGCGATGCTCATGCAGTTCTCGATGAGCCGCAAGCGCGAGCTGCTCGCCGACGCGCGGGCCGTGTCGCTGACCCGGTACCCGCCCGGGCTCG
>VGCA01000325.1 GCA_016870245.1 Actinomycetota bacterium
GGTCGAGGCCGGTGGAGAGCCCCGGCGCGGCGCGCAGCACGTGTCGCCCCGCGGTCAGGGTCAGGGGCGCGCCGTCGCAGGTCGTGACGGCGAGGCGCCCGGTGCCGGTGCGCCCCGGGGCGCCGGTGACCCGGAGGGCGACGGGGGTGCCGTCGAGCGTGAGGAGGTCGGACCGGCACCCGTCGTCGACGGCGGCGGCTGCGGTCGACGGGGCGAGCGCGGGCAGCCCGACCTCGGCGATGCCGACCGGGAGGATCACGGGCCCGCCCGCGTCGTCGGCCTGCATCCGCGGCGCCACCGCCAGCACCTCGATGGTCAGCTCGTTCCCGACGATCGGTGTCGCCGGCGAGTGGACGACCCGAGTGGTCGAGTTGGCGCCCTCGGTGACGCCGAGGCCCGGCACCGCGAACTCCTGGGTCACGCCGTCGACCTTGATGCCCAGTCGCGTGGGCACGCTGTGGCGGTCGTCGGTCACGAGGTCGATCGGCAGCGAGGGGAGACGCAACCCGGCATCGGACCGGACGGTCCACCGACTCCCGACGGGTGCACCGAGGGGGGTGCTCCATGCGGTGGTGAGGTCGCGGTCGGCGCCGGCCGAAGCCCGGGACGCGGCGTCGCCGAGCAGACGGCTCGACGCGGCGAACGTGGTGCCGACCGGCGCGGTCGCGGCGACGGCATCGAGGGCGGCGTCGGACGCCCTCCCGTCGAGGCGGGCGGTGCCGGAGAGGGTGAACGACATCGGGGTGGGGACCGAGAACGCCCGCCGCATCGAGAGCTCGGGGTCCATGCGGAACTCGGCGCTCGGGTCGAGCCGCAGGCGCGAGAACACGTAGGCGAGGGGGAACGGCCCGTCGGAGCCCCCCCGGTCCGCCAGCGTGCGGGGCAGGCGGACGACCTCCTCGACCTCCACGCCGGGGATGACCACCTCGGCGATGCCGACGGGGCCGGCGAACCCGACGTCGGGGACGCGGACCTCGAGGGTGGAGAACGGTCCACCGTCGAGATCGACCCGGGTGCCGGCGGGGTCGAGCACTGCCGCCGGATCGGCGTCGACCCGGATCACCCGGGAGCCGTCGAGCACGACCTCGAAGGTGGAGAACGGCTGGGTGCCGGGACGGTTGGTCGGCTGCACGATGTCGACGTGGTCGGCCGACACCTTCCGCCCGAGGTCGACGGTGAGGGTGGCCGTGTTGTCGCTCCGCAGCGACCGGAAGCGTGACGAGTCGTAGCGCCACGACGTGCGCGGGTCGCCGTCGAACGCCAGGGTCGGCCGGTCCTCGGGCAGCAGGCTGATGACGTTGCCGTAACCGGAGGCGTCGATCGACCGCGCCCCCGAGATCTCGACGACCGACTGCGACCGCTCGGTCCCGCCGGTGAAGTCGGACGCGGCGACGTCGGTCTCGATCCCCGACCGGGGCGTGCCGTCGGCCGCCTGGGTGGCGCCGGTGTTCTCGCGCAGCGACGTGTAGCGCCGGACCTGCTTGCGGGCGGTGTCGGTCACGACGTGGCGGGCGCCGTCGCCCCGGGCCGCCCGGCGCGCCGCGGGCCAGGTGGCGAGCTCGGTGCCGTACAGCAGTGGCAGGTGTCCGGCGTCGAGCAACCCTTCGGCCCCGGCCGCGAGGACGCCGGCGCCGTCGCCGTGGACGATCGTCTCGGAGCCCTTCACGGTGGCCGAGACTGCGTCGGTGTCGACTCCCGGCACCGCGAACACCGCGATCTGGGGGAGTGCCGACCCGTCGCCGTGGGTGCGCACCCGTTGCGTGGCGGCGTCGACGATCGGGGTGCCGGGGTTCGCGTTCACGTAGCCCGGTCCGAACGCCTTCTCGAGGGTGACGCCCGAGTCGGGATCGAGGAACGCCTCCATGATGACCTCGGGTCGGGGGATCCGGTAGCGCTCCAGCTCGAGGTCGTTGGCCACGACGATGCGATTCACGCCGAGGGCCCGGGCGACCGGCACGATCGTCCGCGGGTCGAACCAGCCCTCCTGGAGGCCCTGGTCGAACGCGCCGACGAGGTCGGCGCCCGCCTCGCCGCCCATGGGCAGCAGCTCTCGCCACACGAGCTCGGTGCGGGTGAGGCCGGCGATCACGGGGTCCAGCGTGTGGCCCCAGCGGTAGCTGGCGAAGTCCACGCCCGGGACGACCATCGCCCGCCCGCCGGTGCGGTCGAGGTACTGGGCGGCGTCGACCCAGGCCTGGGGGATGTCTTCGGCGCGGTCGTAGCGGTCGGCGACGAGCGCGGCGTTCCACGGGGCGGCGAAGGTGAGGACCGTCCCGAGCACCACGACGGCCATCGCGACCCGCCGGAGCCGGACGTCGCGGGTGCGCAGCGCGGCGATCCCGGCCGTGGCGAGGCCCGCGAGGCCGAGGACGACGAGCGCGGCCGCGCGCTGGGTGTTGCGGAGGCTGAGGACCAGGCCCGACTGCCGGCTGGTCGACTCGAAGATCGTCCCGACGAACGAGCGGTCGGTCGTGCCGTAGGCGACACTCGAGATCAGCAGG
>VGCA01000326.1 GCA_016870245.1 Actinomycetota bacterium
ACCGGAGCGCGGCGGTTCGCGTGGGACGGCTGGCGCGCGGTGCCGGCCGACACCGGTCTCACCGTCCTCGCGCCGGCGTAGACCAGTGACGGGCGCGGCGCGCCCGACCCCCCGCCCGGACCCGCAGGACCCGAGCCCGGACGTCAGTCGCGGTCGAAGGTGAGCGCGCGCGCGGCGACCGCCGCGACCGCGATCTGGATCGCCCCCGCCACGAGCCAGGGCGCCCGCATCCCCCACGCCGACGCGATGAGGCCGCCGGCCACCGCTCCCACCACCACACCACCGCGCAGCCAGAGGTTGAGGCGCGACACCACCCGACCGAACACCGCCTGCGGGATGCGCTCCTGGCGCAGCACCGCAACCGCGGTGTTGAGCAACGCCGCAGCGAACCCCCACGCGACGAGCAGCCCGCCCAGGATCCCGGGAGACCCGGCGGTGGCGACCAGGGCGTAGAGCGAGCCGGCGAGCAGGATCGGGACCCAGATCCGGGCCGACGGGCCGAACGGCTCGAGGACCCGCTCGGCGATCACCCCGCCCACGATGAGACCCACGCCGACCGCCGCCGAGATGAGTCCGTAGGTCAGGGCCGACGCGCCCAGGGTCTCGGTGACGAACAGCACGAGCGTGGCGAACGCGACGCCGTTGGCCACACCCACGAGCGCCCAGCAGGCGGAGAACATCCGCCACATCGGGTGGCGCACCACCGCCCGCAGCGCCTCGCGATGGTGCGGGTCGGTGCGGTCGGCGGCGGCGACCTCGGGGCCCGGGTCGGCCCGAGCCTCGGCGGGCGGGTCGGCCACCCCGGGGATCGGCCCGGCGACCGCGGCGGGGGCGACCGGTCCCGCGACGTCGGGATCGGGGTCGGGCGGATAGCGGCCGGGGATCGAGGTGATGACCAGCGCGCTGGCCACGAAGGGCAGCGCCGGGGTGACGGCGAACAGACCGGCGCCCGCGGGCGGACCGATCAGCTCCTTCATCCCGTCCTCGGCGGCGTACATCCACCCGTTCGCCGCGTGCCAGCGCGACCGCGGGGTGAGGGCGGGGATCATCGCCTGGGCCGCGACGTCGAAGGTCAGGCTGGCCACCCCGGTCAGCAGCACCACGGCGTAGGCGAACCACACCGCGGTCCAGCCGGCGACGACCGCCAGGGCGAGGCCCACGAGCAGGACGCCCCGGACCACGTCCATCGCGATCAGGACCCGGCGACGGTCGGAGCGGTCGATCGCCCGGCCCCCCACGATCGCGACCACGAACGCCGGCGCGTCGGCCAGTGCGAAGAGGACGGCGACCGCCATCGGGTCGGCCGTGCGCGACACGACCAGCAGCGCCAGCGCGGTCACGGTGAGACCGTTGCCGAACGCGCTCGCCGTCACGGCGGACCACAGCCGCCAGTATCGATCTCCCAGGACGCCGCGCCCCATCGACCCGGCCTCCTGGCACCCGGAATCCACGTGCCCTGCCCCTTCACGAACCTGTCCGTTGGATCGGCCCGCCGCCCGGCGTCCTGAACCCGAATCATCCGGCCGGGCGGGCCCGGCACCCAGGACCGCGCCGCCGTGCTCGGGTGACACCGCCGGGGCCCCGCCGCCACAATGGGGCCGTGCTCGTGGTGGACGCCGCCAACGTCATCGGGTCGCGCCCCACGGGCTGGTGGCGGGATCGGGCCGGCGCCGCCGGCACGTTCGTCGGCCGGGTGGTCGCGGCCGTTGCGGCGGGTGGCCTGGAGCCCGGGGTGACGGTCGTGGTGGAAGGAGCCGCCCGGCGGGGCGTCGCGGCGGGCTGCGCCGGGCCGGGGGTCGAGGTCGTCCACGCCGCCGGGGCGGGCGACGACACGATCGTCGCGGTCGCCACGGCGGCTGCCGACGCCGGACCGGTCCGGGTGGTGAGCGCCGACCGGGGCCTGCGGGGCCGCCTCGCCCCCTTCGGGGTGGAGGCCGTCGGGCCGTCCTGGCTCTGGGACCGGATCGACCCCGCCGCACCCTGAGCCCACGGTCCGACCCGCGCCTACGCTCTGCGCATGGAGGAGCGCTTCACCATTGACCCGATCGGTGTCGTGCGGTCGAGCCGCGCCGTCGCCGACGACGACGCCTGGGACGCCGAGACCAGCACGATCGATCTACTCCCCCCGTTCGACGAACGGGCCCTGCGGGGGCTCGACGACTTCAGCCACTGCATCGTCGTCTACGTGTTCGACCGGGCGGGGTGGGACGAGTCCCGGGTGCTCCGCCACCCGCGTGGCAACCCCGAGTGGCCCGAGGTCGGGATCTTCGCTCAGCGGGCCAAGGACCGCCCGAACCGCCTGGGCGTCAGCACCTGCCGGGTGCTCGGGGTCGAGGGAACGCGGCTGCGGGTCGCCGGGCTCGACGCGATCGACGGGACCCCGGTCGTCGACATCAAGCCCCACATGGACGAGTTCGGGCCCCGTGGGTCCACGCACCAGCCCGCCTGGGCCCATGAGCTCATGCGCGACTACTGGTGACGGCCGGTCGATCCGGCA
>VGCA01000327.1 GCA_016870245.1 Actinomycetota bacterium
CCGGGCCGGTCGGCTGGGTCGACGCCCGCGGCGACGGCGCCTTCGCCGTGGCACTGCGCGGCGCCGAGCTCGACGGCACGCGCGCCCTGCTGCGGGCGGGTGCCGGCATCGTCGCCGGCTCCGACCCCGAGTCGGAGTGGGCCGAGACGGTGCTCAAGTTCGAGCCCATGCTGCGCGCGCTGGTGGTGCCCTAGCCCCCCTCCCCGAGCATGTGACGTTCAGCCACGTATTTCGTGGCTGACGGTCACATGGTGGCGTACGGACGGTCGAGAGGCCCGTGCCCGACGCCGCCGCGCCCACTGCCGCGCTCGCCCGGCTGGCACCGATCGCCCGCCGCCAGCACGGTCTCGTCACTCGGGATCAGGCGCTCGCGGCGTGCACCCGACGGCAGCTCGAGCACCTCGTGCACCGGGGGATCGTGGTGCGGGTCCGGCCCGAGGTCTACCGCGTCGCCGGCGCGCCCGACGGATGGGAGCCTGCGCTCATGGCGGCGGTCCTCGCAGCCGGGCCCGGCGCGGTCGCGTCGTTCGGCGCGGCGGCGCACCTCTGGATGCTCGCCGGCTTCTGGGCGATGCCGCCGATCGAGCTCACGACGCCGACCCGTCGCCGGGTCCGACTCGCCAACGTGACCGTGCACGACAGCGCGATCCTCGAGGGCATCCACGTGGGCCGGCGGCGTTCGATCCCCGTCACCTCGGTGGCTCGTACTTTGTGCGACCTCACCGCATGCTGCCCGCCCAACCAGGTCGCCCGCGCGCTCGACGACGCGCTCCGGCGCCGGCTCGTGAGCCTCACGAGGGTCCGGGCCGCATACGACGACCTCGCGACCCGCGGTCGGCGGCGCAGCACGGTGATGCGGGCGCTGCTCGAGGAGCGCGGCCCGTCGTTCCACCCCGGAGGGAGCGATCCCGAGGTGCGGATGGTGCGGGTCCTCCTGCGGGCCGGACTGCCCCGTCCGGTGCAACAGCACCGGGTCCGCATCGGAGGACGCACGTTCCGGCTCGACGCGGCGTACCCCCGGCACCGGGTCGCGCTCGAGTACGAGGGGTTCGACTTCCACACAAGTCGCACCGCGTTCGACGACCGCTACGAGCGCGACCGTCTGCTCAAGACGGCCGACTGGATCGTCGTCTACGTGACCTCCCGCACGATTGACGACCAGCTCGTGCGCGACACCCTGTGGGCGCTCTCGTCGCGCGACCCCGGTTCCTTCCCGAGCATGTGACGCTCAGCCACGCATTTCGTGGCTCAGTGTCACATGCTGTCGAGGGCGCCCGCGACGGTGGCCCAGGCGTCGCGGTGGAGCGCGACGTTGCGGGTGCGATCGGTGCGGATGCGCACGACGCGCACGCCGGCGCCGGGCGCGGCCGCGACAGCGGCGCGCACGGCATCGACGGTGGCGGCCTCGGAGACCGGCACGCCGTAGGCCGCCGCGACACCGCCCACGTCGACACCCTGGGGCGTGCCGAACAGCGTCTCGAACTCGTCGGGCATCGCGGTGGCCTGCGGGAGGAACGAGAAGATCCCGCCGCCGTCGTTGTCGACCACCACGAAGGTGAGGTCGACCCCCCGACGCATGATGCCGAGCAGACCGTTGACGTCGTGGAGGAAGCACAGGTCGCCGAGGAGCGCGACGGTCGGCGCACCCGACCCGAGCGCGACGCCAACCGCGGTCGACACGAACCCGTCGATGCCGTTGACCCCGCGATTGGCGTGCACGGTGATGCCCTCACGCGGCCCGGCGAACGACTCGACGTCGCGGACCGGCATGCTCGACGCGACCACGAGCGATCCCCCGTCGGGCACGCCTTCGACCACGTCGCGCGCGATCCGGCCCTCGAACGGCTCGGCGATCCCGTCGAGGTGGGCGTCGACGACGGCCCGCGCCTGCGCCTCGGCCGCGAGCCACCCTTCGAGCCACGACCGGTCGTCACGGCCCCCCTGCAACGACACGGCCAGCGCACGCAGGAACGCGTCGGCGTCGGCCGGCACCCGCTCGATCGCCTCGCGCGCCGGATCGGCCCACGCACCGTCGGGATCCACCACCACCTGGGGCACCCCCCGCAGGTGCTCGCCCAGCACCCGTCCGGTGGTGGGCGCGCCCAGCCGGAGCACGACGTCGGGCCGGTGGGCGCCCGCGAACGCCGGCGCCCGCAGGAGCGGGTCGTAGGTCGACACCGCGAACGGCCCGCGCCGCAGCCCCGACACGACGTCGGCCAGCACCGGCCACCCGCACAGCGCGGCCACGCGGTCGACCAGGTCCGGCGAGGCATCCGAACCCCACCCGGCCACGATCACCCCGCGGGGATGCCGCCGCACGAGCGCCGCGACCCGGGCCACCACCTCGCGGTCGGCGACCCGCAGCGGGGGCGTCGACACGGTCCACGGCGCGCCGTCGGGTCGGCCCTCGGCCTCCACCAGCGGCTCGCCGGTGGGCACGAGCGGCTCCCGGTACGGCAGGTTCCAGTGCACC
>VGCA01000328.1 GCA_016870245.1 Actinomycetota bacterium
CCCGCAGCGCGTCGGTGCGGGCCGGCCTGGCCGCGCTCGACGCGGCCGGTGTCGACCTCGACGTCGTGCTGGTGCACGACGCGGCCCGACCGCTCGCCACCCGCGCACTGTTCGACGCGGTGGTCGCCGCGGTACGGGCCGGCGCCGACGCAGTGGTCCCCGGTGTCGCCGTGACTGACACGCTCAAGCGGGTCGACGGCGACCGGGTCGTCGAGACCGTCGACCGCGCCCCGCTGGTCGCCGTGCAGACCCCGCAGGGGTTCCGCCCGTCGGCCCTGCGCGCGGCGCACGCGGCAGGGGACGACGCCACCGACGACGCCGCGCTGGTCGAGGCGGTCGGTGGCACCGTGGTCTGGGTGCTCGGCGAGGCGACGAACTTCAAGGTGACCGAGCCGGCCGACCTCGGTCGGGCGGCTGCCTTGCTGGCAGGGGAGGACGACTGATGGCGATCCGGGTCGGGCTGGGCTTCGACGTGCACCCGTTCGCGGAGGGCCGGCCCCTCGTGCTCGGTGGCGTGGTCATCCCCGACGCGCGGGGGCTCGCCGGGCACTCCGACGCCGATGCGGTCGCCCACGCGGTGGCCGACGCGCTCCTCGGTGCGGCCGGCCTCCCCGACCTCGGCACGCTGTACCCCGCGTCGGCGGACGATCACAAGGACGCGTCGTCGGTGGGGTTCCTCGTCGACATCGCCGGGCGGCTCGCGGCCGACGGCTGGACGGTGGCCAACGTCGACGTCGTGATCGCCGCCGAGGCCCCCCGGCTGGCACCGCACGTCGCCGCGATCGCCGCCGGGGTGGCGGCCGCGCTCGACGCCGTGCGCGATCCGGCCGACGACGCCGTGCCGGTCTCGGTGGGCCCCAAGCGGGGCGAGGGCCTGGGCGCCATCGGCCGGGCCGAGGGCATCGCCGCCTGGGCCGTGGCGCTGCTCCAACGCTGAGTCGACCACCGAGCGGTCGCGGAGGCCGAATCGAACCGGGCGACCACGACACGCCTGGGTAGCCTGACTCGGTGCCCCTACGCCTCTTCGACACGATCGCGCGCGAGAAGGTCGAGCTCGTCCCCCGGGAGCCGGGGAAGCTGTCGATGTACGTGTGCGGGCCCACCGTCTACGACGTGCCACACGTCGGCCACGGGCGCACGGCGACCACGTTCGACGTCATCCGCCGCTACCTGGAGTGGCGCGGCTTCGCAGTCACGTTCGTGAGCAACGTCACCGACGTCGAGGACAAGATCATCGCCCGGGCCGCCACGACGGGGAGCACCGAGCCCGAGATCGCCGCGGTCTTCGAGGCCGCGTACTGGGAGCAACTGGACCGTCTCGACGTGCGCCGTCCCGACCACGTGCCCCACGCCACCGAGTACATCGCATCGATGCAGGCGCTCATCACCGAACTCGTCGACCGCGGTCACGCCTACGTGGTCGAGGGCCAGGGCGTCTACTACGACGTCGTCACGTTCCCGTCGTATGGAGCGCTGCCTCATCGCTCGCTCGAGCAGCTGCTCGAGTCGGCCGGGGCCCGCGTGGAGGTCGACGACGCGAAGCGCAACCCCGTCGACTTCGCGCTGTGGAAGGCGGCCAAGCCGGGTGAGCCGGTGTGGGACTCCCCGTGGGGTCCTGGCCGACCGGGTTGGCACATCGAGTGCTCCGCCATGTCGCTCGACCTCCTGGGCGAGGGGTTCGACGTCCACGGCGGTGGCGACGACCTCGCGTTCCCGCACCACGAGAACGAGCGCGCCCAGGCCGAGGGTGCCGGACACGCGTTCGCCCGGCACTGGATCCACTCGGCGATGGTGCAGGTCGGCGGCGAGAAGATGTCGAAGTCGCTCGGCAACTTCACCACCCTCGCCGAGGCGCTCGACGCGCACGGGCCGCGGGCGTTCCGCATGGCGGTGCTGCAGGCGCACTACCGCCGGGCCATCGAGCTCGGTGACGCGGAGCTCGGATCCGCAGCCGCCGCGGTCGACCGGCTCGACGCGTTGGTGCGGCGCGCGCAGGCGGCGGGCATCACCGCGTCGACCGCCGACGAGGTCGCGATCGCGCGCTTTCGCGACGCGATGGACGACGACTTCTCCACCCCTGCGGCCATGGCCGTGGTGTTCGATGCCGTGAGCGCGGCGCACCAGGCGATCACCGATGGTGACCACGCCCGCGTCGCGTCGATGCTCGCGACCGTCGCGTCGCTCACCGGCGCGGTCGGACTCGACCTCGCGGCTGCCGAGACCGGCGGCGACGCCGAGGTCGACGCGCTCGTCGCCCGCCGCAACGATGCGCGCGCGAACCGCGACTTCGCGGCCGCCGACGCGATCCGCGACGACCTCGCGGCGCGCGGGATCGTGCTGGAGGACACCGCCGGCGGCACGATCTGGCACCGGGCCTGAGCGGGCTGATGAGCCGACGCGGACCCTCGCGCGGCACGCCGCGCGGCTCCGGCCGGGAGGCGACGCGCGAGCCTCGGCCGGCCGGCCTCG
>VGCA01000329.1 GCA_016870245.1 Actinomycetota bacterium
GGTTCAGGCCCGGTCCTGTGGACCGGGCCTGACCTGCTGTTTCGTTGGTGGCGGGGGCAGGATTTGAACCTGCGACCTTCGGGTTATGAGCCGGATGTCCGGCCCCTCCCCCGGTCCGGTCCTGTCCCGTTTCGTACCTCTGGGCTGGGGTTTCGCGCATCGAGCTTCCCGGTCTGTCCCACCGCGTACGGTCGAGTCCCGCGCGGTGGTGTACGAGTCGTCGGTTGCGACGGTCTCTCGTCAACCTGAGTTGACCGCGTCTCGCTGATCAACTCGTGGGTGATTCGTATCATCGATGTCAAGGACTCTTGGCGGCTCGTTCCTCGGTGTTGTTCGGGTGGTTGGGCGTGCGCGTGTGGCCGGCGTCGACGTCGTTGTTCGACGCGCCGGTTTCGAGCGCGGGGCGGGGTTCGCTCAGCCGGCGTTGGCGGCCTCGATCGCCGGTCTCGGGTCGGTGTCGGGTGTCGTGTCGTGCCGTGGGGTCTTGAGCGTCTCAGCGCTCATGTAGCGCTTGGTGATGGCCCACTCGTCGGTCTGCTCGGCGAGCAGCGCGCCGACGAGGCGGATCACCGCGGCGCGGGAGGGGAAGATGCCCACGACGTCGGTGCGCCGGCGGATCTCCTTGTTCAGCCGTTCCTGCGGGTTGTTGGAGCGGATCTTGGGCCAGTGCTCGACGGGGAACGCGGTGAAGGCCAACACGTCGTCGGCGGCGTCCAACAAGATCAGGGCCGTGTCGTTGAAGCCGGCCTGGGTGAGCTTGTCGACGACTTCGCCGAGCTGGTTCCAGGTGGCGTCGCGGTCGGGTTGCTCGAAGATCGAGCGCACCAACGCGGCGATCATCGGCCAGGACGCCTTCGGGATCTTGGTGGCCAGGTTCGCCATGAAGTGCGTGCGGCACCGCTGCCACGACGCATCGGACAGCACCGACGCGATGGCGGCCTTGATGCCGCCGTGAGCGTCGGAGATCACCAACTCGACACCAGACAAGCCGCGGGCCGCCAGGGCCCGCAGGAACGCCGTCCACGCCTCGGTGGACTCGGTCGTCACGATGTCGAACCCGATGATCTCGCGTTGGCCCTCCGCGTTGACCGCGGTGGCGATCACGGCGGTCACGTTCACGACCCGGCCGCCCTCGCGCACCTTCTGGGTCAGCCCGTCGATCCACAAGTAGCGGTATGGGCCCGCGTCGAGGGGCCGCTCGCGGAACTCCTTCACCTTGGCGTCGAGCTCGCCGGCCATGCGCGACACCTCCGAGCGCGAGAGCCCGTCGATGCCCATCGCCCGCACCAGGTCATCGACCCGGCGCGTCGACACGCCCTCGAGATAGGCCTGCGCGATCACCGACGTCAACGCCTGTTCGGCCCGCCGGCGCGGCACCAACAACCAGTCCGGCCGGTAGCTGCCCTCGCGCAGCTTCGGGATCGCCAGGTCGATCGTGCCGACCCTGGTGTCCCACGGCCGATGCCGATAGCCGTTACGCGAGTTCGTCCGGTCGTCGCTGCGTTCGTTGTACGCGGCGTCGCACTGCATCGAGGCCTGAGCCGACATCAACGTCTCCGCGAACGTCTGCAACATCGCCCGCGCCAAGTCCGTGTCGGCGTCCTCGCCGGACAAGTAGTTGTTCAGCCAAGCAGACGCGTCGATAGTGGTAGGGACTGTCACCGTGATCTCCTCAAGGGTTTGTGTAGGAACTTGCTTCTTGAGGTTGACGCGGTGACCGTCGCGTCCGGCGGACCCCAGAGGGCCCTACCCGCTCTTACACCACTCGCTGGGACTCAACTCCGCGTACCAGCCTGTGTCAGCCCGCGGTGTAGAAACGAGTGTAGAAGCCGATCGGATTCTCTGCGGGTCGGTCGCCGGTGGTTGATGGCGTCGTAGATTGCATCGGTGGCGCGTCCTTCGGCACCGAGGCAGTTGAACAAGCAGACGGTGCTCGGCTCGTTGAGCCCGGGCGAGCGTGGGCAGGTGTTGGACGCGTTGATCGCGGAACGTCCGGAGCTGGCGGTCGAGGCCGAGCGGCTCGCTGCCGAGCTGGTCTCGTCGGTGTCGGTCAACGACGTCGCCGCGCAGGTCGAGCATGCGCTGCGGGGGATCCCGCTAGACGCGCTCGGCGCGCGTGCGGGGCGGGTGCGGGGCGGGGGCTACGTCCATGAGGTCGACGCGGCGTGGGAGCTCGTCGAGGAGGCGGTCGAGCCATTCCGAGCCGATTTGGAGCGGAGGGCGTCGCTGGGTTCGGTCGATGCTGCGGCGACGTTGGCGGTCGGCATCGTTGCGGGCCTGTGTCGGGTGCGCGAGCCGCAGATGGGGACCGTGTTGGCCTACGCCGGTGAGGACATCTCGAGCGAGCTCGCCAGCGGCGCCCTGGAGCTCGCTGCGAGGCTCGGCGTTGAGGTCCCGCCCGGCGCTGATGACGAACACTGGCCCGACTGGACCGGCCTGCTGTGACCACTCCCGGCCGATGAGTTCC
>VGCA01000330.1 GCA_016870245.1 Actinomycetota bacterium
CTACGTGTGACGACTGTCACGGCGTTTACGCTTGCGGAACAACTCTACGAGTGATTACTCTTACTGTCAATGCACCGCACCTCATCCCCCCGAGGGGCGGGCACGCCGAAGTGAAGGAGTCCAAGATGGGCACGACCACCTCGATCGAGAGCCAGCGGGCCCTCGCGTGGATCGTCCGCCAGCTGAGCTGGGAGCGCACGCTCGACGAGTTGCGCCACCAGGCCTCGACCACCGAGACCGCCGAGGAGAAGGTCGCTGCCTGAGCGACACCACCTCATAGACGAGATGTGACGCCGCGGGCGGGTTCCCCCCCTTCCCGCCACCCGGTTGTCCAAGCCCAGAGCCCGGCCTCCCCCCCTTCGGCCGGGCTCTGGCGCGTATTGATGGCGTCGCTCGCTGCGAGGGCCGATTGCTCGCCTCCGCGGCGGGGCTCCCGCCGTGCCCGCGTGGGTGAAGGGCCCTCGCGGCCACTCGCTCCGCTGCTCCCGTCGCTGCGCTCCGTACGCGCCTGGGTGGCGGCCGCTTCGCTCGCTGTTCCCGTCGCTGCGCTCCGTACGCGGCCCATCACGCTGGCGCTCGCCCGCGGCGTCGCGCAGAATCGCGGCGTGGCGTTGGTGGTGGGGGTGGATGTCGGGGGGACGTTCACCGACTGCGTGTTGAGCGACGGGCACCGTACGTGGCGGGCCAAGTCGCCGACGACGCCGGCCGACCTGGGCGACGGCGTGCTCGCGGCGCTGGCGCTCGCAGCCGGGCGGCGGGGCGCGTCGCTCGCCGACACGCTGCCCGAGGTCGCGCGCTTCGGGCTCGGCACCACCGCCGTGACCAACGTGCTCGCCGCGGGAACCGGACTTCGCGTGGGCCTCCTCACCACCGCCGGCTTCGAGGAGATGCTCGCCTTCGCCCGCGGCGCCCGGGTGCCCGATGCCGACGGCTGGCTCGTGCGGCCCGGCCAGATCGTGGCGCCGGGCGCCGTCGTCGGCATCCACGAGCGGATCGACCGTGACGGCGCGATCGTCGTGCCGCTCGATCCCGCCGAGGTCGAGGTGGCGGCCCGGGACCTCGTCGCCGACGGGGCGGTCGAGGCCATCGCGGTCTCGTTCCTCTGGTCCTTCCTCGAGCCCGCGCACGAGGACGCCGCCGTGGCCGCGGTGCAGCGCGCGTGCCCCGGAGTGGCCGTCGTGTCGGGCGCGGCCCTGCATCCCGTCGCGCGGGAGTACGAGCGCACCACGTTCGCGGTGCTCAACGCCTACGTCTCCGGAGCGCTCGCCGGCATCGACGACCTCGCGGCCCGGCTGCGAGGGAGCGGCCTGCGCGCTCCGCTCCTGCTCGTGCACTCCGGCGGGGGCTCGATCACGCCGGCTGAGGCCACCCGCCGACCGCTGCTGCTCGCGGTCTCCGGACCTGCCGCCGGCGTCGCCGCGGCCGGGCTCGTCGCCGACGCGGCCGGCGCGGCCGACGTCGTGACCTGCGACATGGGTGGCACGTCGTTCGACGTGTCGGTCGTGGTCGGCGGCTCGCCGGTGCGCAAGACCCGCGGCGAGCTCCACGGCGTCTGGACCGCGCTCTCGCACATCGATGTCGAGTCGATCGGCGCGGGCGGCGGGTCCCTCGGCTGGGTCGACGCCCGCGGGATGCTGCGGGTCGGCCCGCGCTCGTCTGGCTCCGACCCCGGGCCCGCGTGCTATGGCCGCGGTGGTACCGGGGCGACCGTGACCGACGCCCTCGTCGTGCTGGGCTACCTCGACCCCGACCGGTTCCTCGGCGGGGACCTCCGTCTCGACGCCGACGCGGCCCACGCCGCGTGCGCGGCGCTCGGCGCAGCCCTCGGGCTCGACGCCGCGGAGACGGCCTGGGGGATCCGTGAGCTCGCCCTTGCCGGGATGGTCCGGGCCACGCGGGCGCGCACCGGCGCGCTCGGGCTCGATCCTCGCGACCACGCCCTGCTGAGCTTCGGCGGGAGCGGAGCCCTGTTCACCCCCGACCTCGCGCGCGCCGTGGGTGCGCCGCGCGTGCTCGTGCCTGAGCTGGCGTCGGTGCTGTCGGCGTTCGGGGCGGCCAGCGCCGACGTGCTCCGGGAGCGGGTGCGCGCCGCGGGCACGCGCCTCCCCGCCGACCCCACGACGGTGATCCGGCTGGTCGCCGAGCTGGCCGGCGAGGTCGACCGTGACCTGGCCGAGGAGGGGATCGATCCCGACGCCCGCGCGGTCACCTTCGAGGCCGACCTGCGCTTCGCGAAGCAGAGCTTCGAGCTGCGCGTCCCGGTCCGGACGGCCGGGCCCGACGGCGTCGACACCTCGACGATGGCGGCGCTCGTGACCGACTTCCATGCCGAGTACGCCCGGCGCTACGGGCACGGCGCCATCACGCTGGGCGTGCCGGTGGAGCTCGTGGCGCTGCGGGCGATCGGCACCGGGCGCACGGTCCGGGCCCCCCTCACCCCGCTGGCCGGGGCC
>VGCA01000331.1 GCA_016870245.1 Actinomycetota bacterium
TGGCGACGGTCAAGGCCGACGCGTACGGGCACGGTGCCGTTCCGGTGGCCCGGACCGCGCTCGCGGCCGGCGCCACGTGGCTCGGCGTCGCCTTCGTGGAGGAGGCGATCGAGCTGCGCGACGCCGGCATCGACGCGCCGGTGCTCCTGCTCTCGGAGCCCCCTGAGGACGCGGCGCCGACCGTCGTCGCCCGCCGTCTCACCCCGATCGTGTACTCGGCGGCCGGCATCGACGCGCTCGCGGCGGCGGCGGCCGCGGCCGGCACGGTGCTGCCCGTGCACCTCAAGGTCGACACCGGCATGCACCGGGTGGGGTGCCACCCCGAGGTGGCCGTGGACCTCGCGGCGCGGGTCGCCGCGCACGACGCGCTCCTCCTCGAAGGCCTCGCGACCCACCTCGCCGTCGCCGACGAGGCCGACCGGGCCTACACCGAGGGCCAGCTCGACGCCTTCGACGCCGTGCTCGCCGCGGTGACGGCCGCGGTCGGCCGCCCGCCGATCGTCCACGTTGCCAACTCCGCCGGGGCCCTCGCCTACCCCCGGGCCCGCTTCGACCTGGTCCGGGTGGGCATCACGATGTACGGCATCGACCCGTCGGCGACCGTGACCGGGTGCGTGGCCCTGCGGCCCGCCCTCTCGCTCCACGCGCGGGTGTCGTTCGTGAAGGACCTCCCGGCCGGGGCCCGCGTGTCCTACGGTCTGCGGTACGAGCTCGCGACGCCGTCGCGCATCGCCACCGTGCCGGTGGGGTACGCCGACGGCGTGCCCCGCGGGCTCGGCGCCGCGGGGGGCGAGGTGCTCGTGGCGGGACGGCGGTGCCCGATCGCAGGAACGGTGACGATGGACCAGATCCTGGTCGACGTCGGAGACGGCGAGGTCGCGGTGGGCGACGCCGTCGTGCTCCTGGGTTCCCAGGGCTCGGCCTGCGTCACCGCCGCCGAGTGGGCCGATCGGCTCGGGACGATCCCCTACGAGGTGGTCACCCGGCTGGGCGGACGGCTGCCCCGGCGGCACGTGGGCGGCGAGGAGGGAGGCACGACATGGTGATCGACCGCGGCTTCGAGCTGGCCGGTCGGGGCGTGGGTCGCACCACCGCGCTGCTCGGCTCGGCGTGGCGCTTCCCCGGCCAGGTGCTGGCGGCGGGAGGGTCCCGGCGCGACCCCGACGTCGGGCGCCTCGGTGCGCTCCCCTTCGACGAGGCCCGCCACCTCCCGGCCCCCGACGGTGGCCACCTTTTCACCACCGCGCACGGCCACGGGCCCACCTTCCTGTTCGTGCACGGGTTCGCCATGACCTCGCGCGTGTGGACCAAGCAGTTCCGCGACCTCCCGCCGTCGGGGTTCCGCACCCTCGCATTCGACCACCGGGGCCACGGCGCCTCGACGGCCGCGATGGACGAGACCTCGGTCGACAACCTCGCCGACGACGTGCGGGTGGTGGTCGAGGGCCTCGACCTGCGTGACAGCGTGGTGGTCGGGCACTCGATGGGGGGCATGGCCCTCCTCGCCTTCGCGGTGCGCTACCCGGAGGTCGCGGCAGCGCGCCTGCGCGGGATGGTCCTGGTCGGGACGGCGGCTCGGCTCGGCGCGGCGCAGGTGCCGATGCTCGGTCGCGCGTTCGTCCCCTTCACCACCGGCTTCGTGCGATCGGGCACCTGGTCCCGCTCCGACTGGTCGGGGTGGGCGGCGCGCCTGCTGTTCGGCAAGGACCCGGTGCCGAGCCAGGTCGACCTCGCCCGCGCCCTGCTCGCCTCCGCCCGCGAGGAGACGATCGTCGGCTGCGCCCGGGCGCTCGCATCGTTCGACCTCTCCGATCAGCTGGCCCGGGTCGCGTTGCCCACGCTGGTCGTCAACGGCACCGCGGATCTGCTCACCACGCCGGGCGACGCGCGGCACCTGGCCCGGGGGATCCCCGACGCCCGCCTCGAGCTCGTGTCGGGCGCCGGGCACATGCTCATGCTCGAGCGGTCCGAGCGGTTCGCCGCGCTGCTCGGCGAGTTCGCCCGGGAGCACGGGGTGGCCGCCGGCCTCGCCGCGTGATCACCGACGTCGCCGGGGTCCGGGTCGGGCACTGGACCGGCGCCGGCACCGGCGTCACGGTGGTGCTGCTGCCCGAGGGGACCATCGGCTCGGGGGAGGTGCGTGGGGGTGCGCCGGCGTCGCGCGAGACCGCGTTGCTCGAGCCCACCCGCACCGTGGAGACCGTCGACGCGGTGGTGTTCACGGGGGGCTCCGCGTTCGGGCTGGCCACCGCCGACGGCGTGGTCCGGCGGCTCGCCGCGCTGGGGCGCGGCGTGCGCACGGCGGGGGGCGTGGTGCCCATCGTCCCGACCGCGGCGATCTACGACCTCGTGGAGTCGGGGGGCAACCCGCCCGGCGCCGACGAGGGCCGGGCCGCGCTCGAGGCCGCGCTGGCCGACGGCGCCACCTGCCCGG
>VGCA01000332.1 GCA_016870245.1 Actinomycetota bacterium
CGAACATCACCCAGGCCGGCGCGGCGAGCGACCCGGTGGCGGCCGCCCAGCCCACCAGCGTGGGCACGGCCCCGGCGGCGCCGCCGATGACGATGTTCTGCGGGCTGCGGGGCTTGAGCCAGATCGTGTACACGAACACGTAGAAGAGGGTCGCCGACAGGGTGAGGCCGGCGGCGAGGAGGTTCGCGCTCGCCCACAGCACCGCGAACGCGATCACGTTGAGGACGATCCCGAACACGAGGGCCGAGGTGGGCTCCACGGCGCCGGTGGCGAGGGGCCGGTTCTGCGTGCGCCGCATCACCTGGTCGCGGTCGCGCTCGATCCAGCAGTTGATGGTGTTGGCCCCGCCCGCGGCGAGCCCGCCGCCGACCAGCACGGCGACGATCAGCCACGGGTCGGGCATCCCCTCGTCGGCGAGGATCATGGCCGGGACCGTCGTGATCAGCAGGAGCTCGATCACCCGCGGCTTGGTCAGCGCCACGTAGGTCTTCACGACGTCTCGGACGCGGCGCCGGGGCTCGGGCGCGGCGTACGAGCGGGGAAGGACCTCGGACACGGCGCTCCAGCACTCGGAAGGGCCCGGGCTCGACGGGCGGGCCCGGACGCGACAGGACCGGGCGAATCTACTCGCCGCCCGGAGGGGCAGGGGAAGCGGCCGCCCGGGGTGGTCGGACGTCACAGGCCGCGCCGCGGACGCCGGGTGCGACCGGTCGACCGGAGCCCGGAGGAGGTCGTCACGGTAACCTCCCCGCCGTGGGAGTGGACGCCGACGCCAAGCACTCGATCCGCATGACGGCGGATCGCATCCTCGTGAAGCCGTCGGACGAGGTCGGTGAGCGCAAGTCGCGCGCCGGCATCCTCATCCCGGCGACCGCCAACGTGAACCGACGGCTGGTGTGGGCCGAGGTCGTGTCGGTCGGGCCGACGGTCCGCAACGTGGAGGAGGCCGATCGGGTCCTCTTCGCGCCCGACGCCGGCTTCGAGGTGGAGATCCGGGGCGACGAGTACCTGATCCTCCGCGAGCGCGACGTCCACGCGGTGGCGTCGGCCCGCGAGGACGGCCACTCCGGGCTGTACCTCTAGCGCGCGCCCTTGCCCGACGCGCGGCTGCCGTTGCCCGACGAGCGGCGGGGGAGCACCTGCACCTCGGTCGGGTGCACGACCGGCGCCGGGGTGCCGGCCCGCCGGGCGTCGAGGTGGCCGGCCAGGCGCTCGTAGAGCGCGTCGCCCAGCATGACGCGCAGCTCGGGTTCGAGTGATCGGTAGACGGGTCGGGCGTTGAGGAACGCCTCGGGTGCCTCGGTGCACCACCAGGCGAAGTCCTCGCCGCCCTCGCCCCAGCCGTCGCGCCCGAACTCGGTGAGCCGGGAGATGACCGTGCCGTCGGGTTGGGGCTCGTCGACCCGGCGCAGCGGGAGCTGCCAGCAGATCTCGGGCTTCAGGGCGCTGTGGTGGGTGCCGGTGCGCATGCCCCACTGGTGGAGCGCGCACCCGGGGCCGCTCTTCCAACCCGGGCGGTTGAGGAAGATGCACGCGCCGTCGACGAGCCGGGTGCGCCAGTCGGCCGCGCCGTCGTGGGTGCCGGTCTTCTCGGCGATCCCCTTCTTGCGGCCGATGGCCGCGAACTGCCACAGGTCGTCGGGCACGTCGGGCACGAGACGCTCGATCGCCTTGCGGTCGGCCCGGTCGGAGAAGTGCGCGCCGTACGAGCAGCACCCCTGCACGAGCTCGGGGGCGGGCTCGGTGTACACGCCCTGGCAGCCGGCGCCGAAGATGCAGTCCCACGACGAGCACAGGAACGTGACGTCGATCTGCCAGGTGCGCCCGTCCTCGCGCGGATCCTCGAACATCACCCACTCGCGCACCGGACCCGGCGCGCGCTTCCCGGCCTTCGCCTTCCCCGCCTTCGCCTTCCCCGCCTTCCCCTTCGCCACGTCCAGGAGAGTAGCGAGCGTCCATCACGCGCCGACGCCCCCGCGACGAGCGAGCGGAACGACGAATCGTGCTCGGTAGGCTCGGGTCATCGCCGCCCACGCGCTCGTCGACGATCTCCGTTCCGCGCTCGGTCCCGACCGCGCGCGCGCCGAGCCTCGAGCTCGCGCTGTACGCGCGCGACGCGGGCGTCGAGCGCGGGAGCACGAGCGCCGTGTGCTTCCCGCGCAGCACCGACGAGATCGCGGCGGCGGTGCACGTCGCCCGACGCCACGGCGTGCCGTTCGTCGCGCGGGGCAGCGGCACCGGCCTCGCGGGTGGGGCCACGCCGCTCGACGATGCCGTCGTGATCGTGACCACGCAGATGAACCGGGTGCTCGAGGTCGACCCGTCGGAGCGAATCGCCTGGGTCGAGCCCGGCGTGCTCAACCTCGACCTGTCGCGCGCCGTGAGCCACCTCGGGTTGCACTACGCGCCCGACCCGT
>VGCA01000333.1 GCA_016870245.1 Actinomycetota bacterium
GCCGGGGTGTGGATTGCCGGGGTGTGGATTGCCGGGGTGTGGATTGCCGGGGGGTTGGGTTGCGGGGTGAGATTCCCGGGGACGGGGCCTCCGGGATCTGACGCTGCGTCAGGTACGGTAGCGCCGTTTGGGGGGGCCCGGTGGAACTCGGGCCGTCCGATCCCAGCCGCCCCGCCGGCGCGGTGGCGCCCAGCCCGGGGGAGTCCCGTCGTGCACACCCGCATCTGCGACATGTTCGGCATCGAGTACCCGATCCTCGCCTTCACCCACTGCCGTGACGTGGTGGCCGCCGTGAGCAAGGCGGGCGGCCTGGGGGTGCTCGGGGCCGTGGGCTACAGCCCGGAGCAGCTCGAGATGGAGCTGACCTGGATCGACGAGCACGTCGACGGCAAGCCCTACGGGGTCGACTTCGTGATGCCCAACAAGGCGATGGACGTCGCCGGCGGAGGCGACCCCTCCCAGCTGCGGGCCCAGGTGCAGGAGATGATCCCGCAGGAGCACAAGGAGTTCGTCGACGAGCTCATCGACCGCTTCGAGCTCCCCCGCGGCGAGGTGCAGCCGGGCGACGGCGGCATGGGCGGTGTGGTCGGGTGGATCCCCGAGGTCGCCCACCGGCTCGTCGAGGTGGCCTTCGCCCATCCGATCTCGCTCGTGGTCAATGCGCTCGGCACCCCGCCTCCCGACGTGATCGAGCTGGCCCACTCCCACGGGGTGAAGGTCGCCGCGCTCGCGGGCAAGGCGCAGCACGCGGAGCGCCACGTGATGAACGGCATCGACATCGTCATCGCCCAGGGCACCGAGGCCGGTGGGCACACCGGCGACGTGTCGACGATGGTGCTCATCCCCGAGGTCGTCGACGCGGTCGGCGACAAGGTGCCCGTGCTCGCTGCGGGCGGCATCGGCCGGGGACGGCAGATCGCCGCCGCGCTGGCCCTCGGGGCCGACGGCGTGTGGATGGGCTCCGTGTGGCTCGCCACCGCCGAGAGCGACTCCCGCCCCGAGCAGCTCGAGGCCTACCTGCGGGCCACGTCGAGCGACACCGTGCGGTCGAAGTCGTACACCGGCAAGCCGGCCCGGATGCTGCGCACCCCGTGGACCGACGCGTGGGAGGCCTCCGACTCGCCGGGCACCCTGCCGATGCCGCTGCAGAACATCCTCATCGCCCCGGCCAACCAGGCCTACTACCGCGCCGGGCGGGTCGACGAGTTCTTCGTGCCGGTCGGCCAGATCGTCGGCACGATGAACCAGGTGCGCCCCGTGCGCGACGTCGTGTTCGACATGGTCGAGGAGTACATCGAGACCGTCGAGCGCCTCGACGACATCACCGGCGCCGAGTAGCCCGGGCCTCAGCCCTCCCGGGGCTCGGCTGGGTCGGGCGGCTGGGTCGCCGGCGGGTCCGGCGGGTCCGGCGGGTCCGTCGGGTCCCCCGGGGTCCGCCCCGACATCGGGTCGGTTCGCCGGCGGCCCCGACGCGGCACAGGTCGGATCTTTTCACAGTTCTTCGCTGGTTGAATGGATTCTGGCGATAACTGTCACACCCCTGTGTGATCATGGCGACATGGAAGCACCCCGGTCCCCCGACCACGCGGACGGCGCCGCCGAGGCGTTCGACTTCGGGGCGTTGTGCGACGAGTTCCGGTGCCACTCCTCCGGGTGGGTGCGGGCCGAGCGCGACCGGGTCGTGCGCGCGCAGCGGGCGTTGCGGGTGCGGGAGCTCGCGTTGGTGCGGGTGCTCGACGAGCGGGGGCAGGTCGACGACACGCTCGCCGGGGCCGATGGGGTGTCGATCCGGGATGTGCGGGCGACGGTGGCGACGGCGCGGGCGCTCGAGGACCTGCCGAGCATCGCGGCGGTAGCGGCCGAGGGCCGGCTGTCGGACGCGCAGCTCGCGCAGGTGGTGAAGGTCGCCGATCCGTCCGACGAAGCCGAGTGGGCCGAGCGGGCACCGCGGTGGTCACCTGCGGATCTGGCGCAGAAGGCCCGTGAGCTCAGGACGCCGACGATCGAAGACGCGGCCGCGCGACGCGCGGCCCGGGAGCTGCGGACCTGGTGGGACTCCGATCAGGGGATGCTGCGCCTGCGGGGTGCGCTGCCCGACGTCGACGGCGCGACCTTCGAGCTCGTCCTGAAGCAGATCGTCGAGGGCATGAAGCCCGCGAACGGCCAACCCTGGGACACCTTCGAGCACCGGGCTGCCGACGCGTTGATGGACCTCGTCCACGCCTACCGGGAACGCCGGGCCGACGAGACCACCACCGTCCCCGGCGCGCACCTCGTCGTCCAGGTCCCCGTGTCCGGGCCGGCGACCGTCGCAGGGATCCCCCTGCCCGACACGATGGTCGAGAAGCTCCGGGCCTCGGCCCGGATCGAACCGCACCTCGTCGACCCCGACGGCGATCTCCTCG
>VGCA01000334.1 GCA_016870245.1 Actinomycetota bacterium
CCGCGACCCGGTCGCCCGAGCCCAGTCCGGCGGCCGCGAGCGCGGCGGCCGCGGTGTCGGAGCGGGCGGCCAGCTCCTCGCCCCGCAGCGATCCGTCGGGTCCCGAGTACACGCGGCCGCGCGCCGCGGCGAGCGCCGCGAGCACCGGCGACGGCGCGTTCGGCCCGTCGGGTGCGGCGGCGTCGAGGTCGTCGGTTGCGGGCACGCCGGCCGGTGGCGTCGTGGTCGGGAGGGTCTTCGTCAGCCACCGGGCGACGACATCACCCGACCGGGGATCGAGGGGTGAGAGGTGGCCGCAGTCGGGGTACCGCTCCACGGCGGCCCGCGGGATCCGGGCCCGGAGGTCGGCGAGGAAGCCGTCGTGGAACACGGGGTCGCGGCCGCCCCACACGAGCAGGGTCGGGCAGTCGAGCGTGGCGAGCGTGTCGGCAACCCCGGCGAGCGCCTTGAACGACGGGTCGTCCGGTCCGAGTGGGATGTCGGCGACGAAGTCGCGCACGGCCTCGCGTCGGTCGGCGGTGGCGTACGGCGCGCGCAGCGCGGCGCGGTGCTCCGGCGCGGTCATGCGTGCCGTGCCTGCGACGAACGTCGGTGTGCGGCGACAGGTCAGGTCGAGCGCGGACCGCGCCGCCGCGATCAGCGGCGGGACGCGCACGGTCTCGGGCTTGGCGACCGCGGTGTTGCAGAGGACGAGGGCGTCGACGTCGAGCCGCCCGGCCGCGCCGACCGCCACCGGTCCGCCCCAGTCGTGCGCCGCGAGCACGATCGGGCCGGGCGCGAAGGTCGTGCAGAAGGTCACGAGCTCGTCGATCCGCTCCGCGAGGCGGCGCGGCCGGCCCCGCTCGGAGTAGCCCATGCCGGTCTGGTCGACGGCGATGACGCGCCAGGTGCCCGCGAGCGCGGTGAGCAGGTGGCGCCACGTGTAGCCCCACGTCGGATTGCCGTGCACGCACACCACCGTGCCCGCGGGTGCGGGGCCGGTGTCGAGCACATGCCAGGTGACGGGGGCGCCGTCGGCGCCGGGGAAGGTCACCGTGGTCGACCAGCCCGGTTCGAGCCCCCAGGCGGCCAGCTCGACCGCGGCCGGGACGGGCAGGTCGGGCGGCACCGGCTACCAGATGATCTCGGTGGCCGCGGTGTTGAGCCCCGAGCCGATGCCCATGAGCACGACCCGTTCACCCGGTGCGATCTCGTCGGCGATCGTCGCGAGTGTGAACGGCACCGCAGCCGGACCGAGGTTGCCGAACATCGGGAACGTCAACGGCACGAGTGCGGTGTCGATGTCGAGCAGCTCGCACAGCTTCGCGGTGTGGACCGACGACACCTGGTGCATCACGTAGCGATCGCAGGAGTCCCAGGCCCAGCCCTCGGCGAGGGCGGCCTTGTACGCGTCCTGCGCGAGCGACAGCCCGCTGGCGAGCAGCGCGGCGGTGTCGGTGCGCATGTAGGTGAGGTCGCCGACGCACAGCCCGTGGTGCTCCGTCGCGGCCATCGACGTGCCACCGAGGAATCGGTGCGCGCCGTCGCGCGGGCCGCCCATGACCATCGCCGCCGCGCCGGAGCCGAGGGTCAGCGTCGCGAACTCGTCGAACACGTCACCCGCGGTGACCGTCGGCTGCTGCAGCCGAGCGATGGTGACCTCCTGGATCTGACGGGACCCCTCCCCGTCGACGATCAGGACGTTGCGGGCGCGGCCGGCGTCGATGGCCTGCGCCGCGACGTGCATCGCGTTGATGAACCCGAGGCAGGCGTTGCCGAGGTCGAAGTTGATGCACGAGGGTGCGAGGCCGAGGCGGTGGTGGACCGCACACGCGACCGACGGCTCGAGGTGGTGCTTCGAGACCGAGGTGGAGATCAACATGTCGACATCGTCGGGATCGATCCCGGCGCGCGTGATCGCCTCGGCACCGGCGAGGGCGGCGGCCGCCTCGAAGGTGACGTCGGCCGGCCACCAGCGACGCTCGACGATGCCGGCGACCTCCTCGAGCAGGCCGGCGCGCACGCCGGTGGCGGCGTACGCGTCGGTGAGCTGGTCGTCGATCCACGCCGAGGTCACGCGCTCGGGCGCTTCCGCCGCGGCCACGCTCCAGACGAAGGTGTTCACGTACGGATCGTTGGCGGTTGCCATGCTGGCCTCCTGGCGCCACGGACCTGAGGGGGATCAGGTCGACGTCCGCCCGGGGTCGGCCGCCTGCGTGCCACCAGCGTAGAAGCCCGGGTGGCGGAGCCCGTCAGCCGGGGGTCGGCGGCCGATCGGGCGGAGGGCGTCGGCGGTCGGAGCCCGACGCCGGGCGCCCCGCCGGCTCAGCCGACGCCGAGCAGGTCGACGACGAAGACGAGGGTCTCGCCACCTCGGATCACGCCGCCGGCGCCGCGCTCGCCGTAGCCGAGGTGGGGCGG
>VGCA01000335.1 GCA_016870245.1 Actinomycetota bacterium
CCGCCCGCCAGCCGTCCCGCCTGTACGTCGGGCACTGCCCCGAGTGCAAGCGGGTCGTGGCGGTCGAGAACGACTACGGCACCTGGCCGCTGGCCACCTGCACCTGCGGGTGGGCCGACGGCCTCACCGCCCTGGTCAACGCCGTCCGCTTCGAGTGGGACAGGCTCCCCGAACTACAGGAGGGCCTGTTCCGTCGGGCGACCGACTACGACGGGGACCCCGTCGCGATCCGGTAGACACGTCAGCGCCTCGGCCCGCGAGGGTCGAGGCGCTGGCGAGCCGCCCGGCTCGAACAGCAGCAGCAAGGAGAGGTGAGATGGACCCGATCGCCCGCATCAGCCCGAACTGCGTGCCAAGCGCGACGGTGGAGGCCGCCGCCGCCGGCATCGACGGCCCCTGGATCTCGAACCGGTGGGACGGCGCCGACCTCGACATCTGGGGGCCGGAGGCGCCCGGCTCCTGCCCCACCTCGATCGGCACCCTGCGCCTCGCCCACCCGGACGGCCCCGACGACGGCGTCGAGCTCTACGGGCTCACGCCCACGGGGACGCTGCTCTGGAGCGTCCGATTCGACGCGAACACGCCGCCGGCGGTCATCGCCGCCGCCGCCCTCGAGGGCCAGCGAGCCCTCGCCACCCGGAACGCCTGAGAGGACCCTGCCATGACGCACACGATCGACCTCGAGTGCGGCCACACGGCCACCCTGAGCGACGCCGACCTCGACGCACTCCCGGACACGGGCTGCGCCTGGTGCGACCGCTGCTCGGCCGAGCAGCCCGAGGCGGGCGGGGACGCCCCCCTCGAGCGCCTCCCTGCGCGAGCTCCTCACGCTGCTCGCCGAGGACGAGGACGCCGCCCGCTACCTGGACGTCCACCTGCCCGCCGACGGGCTCGGCCGGGTCATCACCTTCGATGAGGCCGGCGTCCTCCACCCGGGATCGCGGCCTGGGTGGTCGAGGTCGGCGACCGGGAGTACCAGCTCACCCTGGTGCGCTCCCGGTGAGCGGCACGCCGGTGGAAACTCGGGTTACACTCCGAGAGCTCGCCGGCGAGGGCCGGTCCCTGCGCGCGATCGCGAGCGCGGCGGGCACCGGGCCGGACGGCCGACCTCGGCTGACCCACGCCGGCGTCGCGAAGATCATCGCCCGATGAGCGACCTCGACGCCCGGGCGCGGGAGCGCGCCGCCGCTCGCCTCGGGATCCCGGTCGAGGCGCCCGAGGTCGAGCAGTCGAGCGCCTTCGCGTTCGCTCGGGTGACGCTCGCGTTCGAGGACCTGGGGAACGCCATGCTGGAGTCGTTCGCCCGGGTTGTCCGCTCCATCGGCCTCCTCCGGGACTGACGCGACAGAGCGCCCCCGCGCCGGCCCGACGGGGAGGGGGGACGCCCCGCCGGGGCCGACGCGGGGGCGCTCCCCCGGTGGCTGCTCGTTGCGGCCCCGGAAGGGACGCTGTGTGCGCTCGTGCGAGGCCGGACGCCCGACCTGGGGCTAGGCCATTTCGCGGAGCTGGTACCGGCCTGTGGCCGGGTCGAAGTCGATCTCCAGCATCGCCGCCGGCGGCACGGGGATCCCGGCCTCCTGCAAGGCCCGGATGAGCAGCGCCACCCGGAGGCGCTCGGCGCGCACGAGCGCCTCGAGGTCGTCCGACCGGTCCCGGCACTCCTTCAGCTCGTCGCGGACCTCGGCGAGCAGCTCGCGCTTCTCCTGGTCGAGGCGCGCCCACGCCTCGTCGAGCAGCTCCCGTTCGGCGGCCATCCGGTCGGGCTTCGGCCGGCGGGGCCGCACGAGGCGCGAGAGCTGCGTGATGGCGGTGGCGGCGATGGCGCCGAGCGCCGCCCACATCCCGTCCGACGGTGCGGCGGGCATCAGCGGTCCCCCAGCCGGCGGAGGCGCCCAGCGAGCTCGTAGGCCGCCCAGCCGAGCGCGCCGCCCACGAGGGCGGCGACGCCGATCGCAGCGGCGCCGATCACGGTGAGGTCGCGCTCGAGCCGGCTCATCTGGGGCCACACGCCCATCGGCCTATCTCGCTGCGAGCTCGTCGACGAACGCCGCCCGGAACTGCGCACGCCGGTCCCGCATCCCGGCGAGGGTGACGTAGTCGGCCTTCCCGTCGGCGGGGATCCCCGCCGCGGCGTACCGGGCCTTCCACTCGGGCTCGATCCACTCGGGCGGAGCACAGAGCGGAGGGAAGTACCAGAAGCGGCCGACCTCGTCGGGGTGCTGCCCGGTCTGGTCGGCGGTGCACTCGACGATCATCTCCATGTCGGGACCTTCCTTGGGGAGCGGGGCGGCGGGAGGCGGCGCCCACGGTTCGCCGAGCTGCGGGAGCGCCGCCTCGAGGTTGTCGCCGGGGCAGCCG
>VGCA01000336.1 GCA_016870245.1 Actinomycetota bacterium
TCGCCCTCGGCGCGGTCCTCGTCGCGCTCAGCGTGGTGCCCTTCGGGCGGGGCCCCCTCGTCTCGGGCCGGGTGACCGCTCCGTGGTCGTTCCGGGCCGGGACGGCGGCGGCCACCACCTCGAACTGGGGCTCCGGCGTGGTCTTCGCACTCGTGCCCCCGGCGCTCGCCGCGGTACGGGGGCTGTCGGTGCTGGAGACCGGGATGGTGCTGGTGGCCTTCTCTGCGCCGTTCGCACTCGGGGGGGCGGTGTCGGGGCCCGCGGTGCGGCGCTTCGGCGGGGTCCGTACCTGCGCGGGGGCGTCGCTGGTCCAGGCGGCCGGACTCGCCGGGCTCGGCCTGGCCGGCATCGACGCGCCGGCGGGCGTGGTCGTGGCGGCGCTGGCCGTCGCCGGCTTCGGCAACGGGGTGGTGTACAGCGCGGCGACGTCGCTCGCCCTCGCCGACGTGGCGACCGCCGACGCGGGGGAGGCGTCGGGCGTGCTCACCATGTGGCGCCTGCTCGGGCTCACGGTCGGCGTGGCGATCTCGAGCCTGGTGGTCGACGGCCTGACGGATCGCGCGTTCGGCCAGGTCGAGGGGATCGACGGCGCGGTCCTCCTCGCCGCGGCGGTGACCGCGGCCGGGGCCCTCGTGGCGGTGCGTCGCCCGGTCACCTCCGCTGGATAGCCTCCGCGCCGATGCTGCTCCCGGCCAACGACGCGGCGCGACCCGTCCTCGCGACCATCCGGTCGGTGTACGACCCGGTGGGCGGCTTCGATCCCGTCCCGGGCGCGGTGTTCGCCGAGATCGCGCGGGTGATCTACGGGGTGGACCCCGACGGGCTCGGCGACCCGCCCGATCGGCTGCGCCCCGACCTGGCCAAGCAAGCCGTCATGCTCATGGCGCTGCTCGAGTACACCGCGCACCCGCTGCGCGCGGAGGTCTCCGACGCCGTGCGGGCCGCGGCGCGGCGGCTCGACACCCGGGTGGGGCTCGTCGACGCCGCTCCGGAGCTGGCCCGGCGGCACTTCCACCTGGTGTACATGGACCTCGAGCGCATGAGCTGGTACACGAAGGAGACGGTGCGGCAGTCGCTGCGAGGGCGGGCCGTCGAGCTGCTGCGCTCGAAGCTCGCGTACGAGGGTGTGGTTCCCTCGCGCCCGATCGCCAAGCGCTGGACCGGGCTGCGCGGGTGTGCACGCGGCACCTGGGGCCGGGCGGTCGCCGACTTCTATGAGGCTCACCGCTTCCCCTTCCCCGGCCAGCGCCACGGGATCTACGAGCTGGGGGCCCGCCACGACTGGGTGCACGTGCTCGCCGACTACGACACGGACCCCGAAGGCGAGATCGACGTGTTCGGGTTCATCGCGGCGTCGATGGTCGACGAGCACGGCCTCGTGCTCCTCGCGTTCACCCTCAGCCTGTTCCAGAACGGCAGTGTGGATCGGGTCGCTGGGAAGCCCATCGCCTCGGCCCGGGCCGACACGTTGTCGGAGCCCGGTGCGGTCGCCCGCTTCGTCGAGGCGCTGGCCCGCGGTCGCGCCTGTGCGGTCGACGTCATGGGCTCGCTCGACCTGTTCGCGTACAAGGACGTGCCGCTCGACGAGATCCGCCGCCGCTACGGGGTGGCACCTCGGGGGCGCGAGGAGCGGCGCCTCAGCTGATGGGGAGCGGCGCGGTGGTGAGGATCTGGGGGCCGCCGTCGGTCACGTGCACCATGTCGCCGAGGAGCACCTGGTCGACGAGCACCTCCACGTACACGACGTCGTCGGGGGCCAGAACGTCGGCGTCGGCGAGCTCCTCGTGGCCGAGGCCCACGCCCTCGAGCGCCGTGACCTCGGGCCGGGCCCGCAGCTCGCCGATCACCTCGCCGGGCCGGCACGCGGCGACCGCCTCGCCCAACGCGGCGGCGGCCCGCTCGGACGCGGCGACCTGCGGTCCGGTCGCGCCCTCGACGATGCGGGTCCGGGCGAGGACGCCCTGCCAGCCGCCGACCAGCACGCCGCCACGGAGGTGCACGAGGTCGCCGGTGCGCAGGACGCGATCGGAGACCATGGCCCGGGTGGTCGTTCCCGCCACGCAGGCCACGGCGTCGAACGCAGGGGTCGTCACGCCCAGCTGTCCCATGCGGGACTCGAACCGGCCGAGCAGCGTGCGTTCGGTCACTCCGGGAGCGACGGCGTCGGCCGCGGCGGCGAGGCAGGCTTCGGCGACGTCGACCGCGGTGCGGATCCCGTGCAGATCGGCGGCAGACTTCGGGCGGCGCACCGCGCGGAGGAACGCCTCGCCGTCGACGAGCGCGGCGCCGGGCAGGATGCCGCCCAGGAGCGCCTCCATCATGGGCGTGATCC
>VGCA01000337.1 GCA_016870245.1 Actinomycetota bacterium
CTTGGCGCCGGGCGGCAGGTTGCGCAGCTCGTAGACCATGGCGAGGTACTCGCGCAGCACGCCGTCGTTGCCCGGACCCGGTCGGAGGCGGGCCACGCTCTCGCCGACGGTCAGGGCCCCGAGGTCGGAGCCGACGGAGATGCGGTCGATCGGGGGCACCAGCTCGCCGACGTCGACGCCGCACGATCCCGCGAGGCACCAGAGGTCGCTGTCGGGCACCGCCGAGCGGCCACGCTCGTAGGCCGCCAGCTCCCGACGGGTCAGTCCGGCCGACCGGGCCACCTCGGCGCGCGAGAGGCCCTTGGCCTTTCGCACGGCGCGCAGGTGGCGGCCGACGTCGCTCGGAGAGGCGGGGGCGGAGATCCCGGGCTCGGTCGTGGCCATGGGAGGCGTATCGGCGCGTCGGGAGGGGGGCTGAAGGGCGTTTCCGGCCGGCCCGGCGGGGTGTCGGGACGTGCGGCACGGGGCGCGGGGAGGGACCGTGCGGGCAGCGGGCCGGGGGTCGAGAGGGGGTAGGTTCGCCGGATGGCCGTCTACGCCCTCGGCGACTCCGTCCCCGACATCGATCCCGCGGCCTACGTCCACCCCCAGGCGACGGTCATCGGGGCGGTGCGCATCGGCCCGGCCTCCACGGTCTGGCCCCAGGCGGTACTGCGGGGGGACTACGGCACGATCTCGGTCGGGGCCCGGACCTCGATCCAGGACGGTGCGGTGATCCACTGCACGGCCGAGCACCCCACCCGGATCGGCGACGACTGCGTGATCGGGCACCTGGCCCACCTGGAGGGCTGCACCGTCGAGGACGCCGCCCTGGTGGGCACCGGGTCCATCGTCTTGCACCGAGCGGTCGTGCGGACCCGCGCGCTGGTCGGCGCGGGGGCCGTCGTGGCGGCCGGGCTCGAGGTGCCCTCCGGGGCCATGGCCCTCGGTGTGCCGGCGAAGATCCGCCCCGACACCGTCACCCCGGACCAGATCCTCCCGCTCGCGGCCAACTACGTGGTCAACGCCGACCGCTACCGGACCCAGCTGCGCCGCATCGACTGAGCCGGCGATCGCGCCGCCGCGGCGGATCAGGCGCGACGGGCTCGGGAGCGGGCGAGACGGCGGCGCTCGTCGTCGCCGTAGGTCGGGTACCCGTCGGTCCCGGTGGACGCGGGGGCTCCGACCCGGACCCCCTCGGCGCCGTAGGCGGCGACCAGCGCGGCGGCCCGCTCGGCCCCGCAGAACTCCTCGGTCGCGTCGACCAGGACCCGGGCGAAGGTCGAGCCGTGGTGCGCGAGCTCGGCGTGGGGTGACAGGGCCCAGTGGACGAGCTCGTGCAGCACGGTCCCCTTGGTGCGGTAGCGCCGGGGCAAGGTGATGGTGGGCCCGGTCGGCTCCTCCCGGTAGAACGCCTGGCGGGCGCCGTTGCCCGGCCGGAACCGGGGGAGGTCGCCGAGGCCGTGGTCGGGGAACCGCACGGTCCACCAGAGCGAGCCCACCACCTTCTCGGCGAACGAGGCGCACGCGGGGAGGCCGGGGAGCGGGCTGGACGTGACGGTGGACTCCGCGCGGTAGACGCGGGTGCGCTGGGCGTCGCGGGCGCGACGAGGCTCGGCCGTGGTCGTCACGCGGGTGGGAGGGCCATCGGGTTCACCCGGTTGAGGGCCCGCGCGCTCTCGTGCGGTCGGGCCGCCCGGCTCGCCATGATCCCGTGCTCGGCGCGCAGCGCCGCCATGCCCTCGTTGCGACCGGTGTACTCGGGCGGCTGGCCCAGCATCCACAGGATGCCCTCGGCCGGCACCTCGCACGGCTCCCAGTCGTCACCCACCCAGTCGGGCGAGTTGTGCACGAAGCCCTCGGAGGCGACGGGGACGTCGATGCGGAACGTGTTGACCGGGATGCGGTCGGCCCGCAGCTGCGCCGCGACGCTCACGGTGAGGTGCTCCAGGGCGGCCTTCGACATGCCGTACGCCATCTGGGTCTCGAAGTAGTTGAGGGCGGCCAGCGAGGAGACGTTGAGGATCGCGCCCTCGCCCCGGGCGCGCATCCCGGGCACGACGGTCTGGATCGCGATCAACGGGGCGCGCAGGTTGACGGCGAAGATCAGGTCGTGGCGCTTCATCGGCAACGCCAGGTCGCCGGGGAAGGTGATCGCGGCGTTGTTGACGAGCACGTCGACCCGTCCCCATTCCGCGACGGTGCGCTCGACCATCGCGACGACGCTCGCGTCGTCGGCGAGGTTGGTGGGCACCGCGATCGCCACGCCACCGGCGTCGGTGATCGTGCGGACGGTGCCGTCGATGGTCCCCGGGATCGGCAGCGGCTGGGCGTCGGTGGCCCGCGCCGCGC
>VGCA01000338.1 GCA_016870245.1 Actinomycetota bacterium
CCACCGGGCGCCCCTCACCCGCCAGGACGCCGCCACGCTGGTGCGCACCGCCCGCCACGTGCACGACCACCGGGCCACGGCGCAGGCGCTGGCGACCGGCGAGATCACGGCCACGCACGCCGAGCTCGCGGCCCGGGCCGCCCGTCGGCGGGAGGAGTTCTACGCCGAGCACGAGGTGACCCTCCTCGAGGTCGCCCGGGACCTCCCGCCGTCGGGGTTCCGGGTTGCGGCGCAGCACTGGGCCCGCTGCGTCGACGCCGTGGCCGGCAGGGAGAAGCGTGGTCCGGCCGACGACCTCCTCGACAGCTACCTCGACGCCCAGGCCACCTTCGGTGGGGTGGGCCACCTGGAGGGCCGGCTCGACCCGGTGTCGTTCCAGGCCCTCCTGCAGCGCCTCGACGCCCTGGAGCCGCCCGACCCCACCGATGGGCCCCGGCCGCCCCGCACCCTGGCCCGGCGCCGGGCCGACGCGCTCATGCGTCTCGTGCACGGCGAGGGGCGGCGCGCCCGGGCGGCGGTGGAGGTGATCCTCGACGTCGACACGCTGCTCGGGCGGCTCTCCCCCGATCCCACCGCGCAGTGCTGCGAGCTGAAGGGCTTCGGGCCGATCCCGACCGACCTGGCTCAGGCGCTCGCGTGCGACGGTGCCGTGGGGAGGGTGCTGATGAGGGGCAAGTCCGAGGTGCTCGACCTCGGCCGCCGCACCCGCCTCGTCACGCCGCCGCTGCGGCGCATGCTCGAGATCCGTGACCAGACCTGCACGGAGGAGGGCTGCGACGTGCCCGGCTGGTGGTGCGACGCCCACCACGAGGTGCCGTGGTGGGCGGGCGGTCCCACCGACGCGCGCAACCTGCGGCTGCGGTGCCGGTACCACCACCTGCGGGATCACGCCCGCGAGCTGATGGAGTTCCGGGTCGGCCCGCCGGGGGCCCGCGGCGACCCACCCGGCCTGGGGCTCGCGTCGTGAGGGATGGCCGGGGCTAGCGTGGCCCCGTGCCGCCCGGTGAGAACCGCCCCGACAACAACACGCCCCTGAACTGGGCCGTTGCGATCGGCTCGCTGGTCCTGCTGATCATCGTGCTCGTGATCCTCGCCGTCGTCCTCGACTGACGCGCGCGATCCGACCGCTCGTCAGCGGTCCACGATGCAGTGGTCGGTGAGGAACTCGTAGAGCCCGCTCACCAGGCGCAGGTCGCCGAGGTCCTCGAACGGCACCCACACGGCCTCGGCGGCGTCGTCGCCGGCCACGGGCGGTTGCTCGGGGTCGAGGACGGTCACCGCGAAGTCCATGATCACGAAGTGGTACGGCGCCGGCTGGTCGCCGAAGCGCTCCACGTACCCGAGGAAGCGGTCGACCACCACCTCGAGGCCGGTCTCCTCCATCACCTCGCGCACCACCGCCTCGTGCAGCATCTCCCCCGGCTCCACCCGGCCGCCCGGCACCGACCAGAGCCCGGCGCCCGGCCCGTGGCCCCGTCGGATCATCAGCAGCCGGTCGTGGTCGACCGCGACCGCGCCGACCGCCACCTCGGCCCGCAACGTCACGAGCCGTCACTCGCGCAGGCGGACGTCTCGTCGTGGGCGTCGTTCACTCGGAGTTGCCGGCCGCCACGCCGAGCGGCTTGTGCATCGTGAGGCTGCGTGCGACGAAGCCGTGGGTCTCGAAGAAGTTCTTGGCCGCCCGGTTGCCGGGCAGCGCGGTGGCGTCGACCCCCACGCAGCCCCGGTGCGCGGCCCACTCGAGCAGGGCGCTCACGAGCGACTCGCCGACACCCACCTCCCGGGCGTCGGGCTCCACGTACAGCTCCCCGACCACTGCGAGGTGGGCCCCATCGGGCAGCCGGTGCCGGCGGGTGATGGCGTAGCCGACGACCGTGTCGTCGACGGTGCCGACCAGTACGCAGTCGTCGTCGTAGTCGAGCAGCGCGCGCAGTCCGGGCTCGTGGTGCTCGACCGGCTCGTGGGTGCGCCACCAGAGGTCGCCGCCGCGCTGGCCCTGGAGCTCGGCCCGCAGCGCGCGGGTCAGCTCGAGGATCCGGTCGACGTCGTCGGCGGTCGCGGGTCGGGTGGCTTCCACGGTGCTCCCCTGTCGGGTTCGGCGTCCGCCGCGGCCGGGCCGCGGCCTGCGGGCCTCAGGACGTGAGGTTGTCGATCGAGGCGAGGATCGTGCGCCGGGCCCGGTGGGCGAGCTCGTACACCCGCACGCGCTCCAGCGCCCCGCGCGACATCCCGTCGAGGCGCTCGATGATCTGCGAGGCGGAGAGGCCGTCGTACCCCGAGATCGGCAGCGCACCCGCGTCGGTGCCGGCGCTGCCCGCGCCGGCGGG
>VGCA01000339.1 GCA_016870245.1 Actinomycetota bacterium
CGCCGCACCGCTCGCGGCGAGGTCGGCACGGACCCGATGGGTGGCGTCGACGGTGCGCAGCGCCTCCACCTGCGCGTCGGTCTCGCGGTGGTAGGCCCGCACCGTCGCGGCGATCTCGGCGAGGTAGCGGGCCCGGTCGGACGGCACGAACGGCGCCGGCACCGTGGTGGCGGACGCCGGAACCGACGGGAGGCGCCCCGGCCCGACGTGGAGGCCCCGCAGCACGAGGAGGTCGCGCAGGGCCTGGGAGCACGCGGTCACCCCGGCGTCGTTGAAGTTGGCCGCGACCGTGCCGAACACCGGCATCGACTCCGCCGGCGCGTCGAAGACCTCGCGGTTGCGCGCGAGCTGGCGGCGCACGTCGCGGAGCGCGTCCTCGGCGCCGCGCCGGTCGAACTTGTTGATCGCGACGACGTCGGCGAAGTCGAGCATGTCGATCTTCTCGAGCTGGGTGGGAGCACCGAACTCGGGGGTCATCACGTAGAGCGAGACGTCGGACACGTCGACGATCGCGGAGTCGCCCTGGCCGATGCCGGGCGTCTCGACGATGACGAGGTCGTAGCCCGCGGCCCGGCACGCGTCGACCATCGCGGGCACCACCGCGGGGAGCTCGGCGGCGGCGCTGCGGGTCGCGATGGACCGGAAGAAGACGCGGTCGGTGTCGATGGCGTTCATCCGGATGCGGTCGCCGAGCAGGGCGCCGCCCGCGCGCCGTCGGGTGGGGTCGACGGCGAGGATCGCGATCCGGAGCCGGTCGTCCTGGTCGAGGCGGAGCCGGAGCACCAGCTCGTCGGTGAGCGACGACTTGCCCGATCCGCCCACGCCGGTGATGCCGAGGACCGGCACCGTGCGCGCCGCGGCCCCGGCGCGGATCGCCTGCATCGCATCGGGCTCCACCTGGCCGAGCTCGAGCGCGGTGAGCACGGCCGCGAGCGCCGGGCGGGATCCGGCCCGCAACGCGTCGACGTCGACGGGGCGCGCCCGGGCGACGTCGCACTCGCGCACGATGGTGTTGACCATGCCGGCGAGGCCGAGCCGCAGCCCGTCCCCCGGCGAGAAGATGCGGACGCCGGAGCGGGCCAGGCGCTCGATCTCCTCGGCGACGATCACGCCCCCACCGCCGCCGTAGACGCGGGTGTCGGCCATGCCCTCCGCGCGGAGCCGGGCGACGAGGTACTCGAAGTACTCCAGGTGCCCGCCCTGGTACGAGCTCACGGCGACCGCGTCGGCGTCCTCCTCCACCGCGGCCTTCACCACCTCCGCGACCGATCGGTTGTGCCCGAGGTGCACGACCTCCGCGCCCTGGGCCTGGAGGATCCGCCGCATGACGTTGATCGCGGCGTCGTGCCCGTCGAACAGGCTCGCCGCGGTCACGACCCGCACGGGGTGCTGCGGACGGTGCAGCCCGTCGACGCGCGCCGCCCCCTCGGCCGGCTCGGCCCGGTCGACCTGCTCGGCGCCGAGCACGGCGCCCGGGGCGCCGGCGCCTAGAGCCTCCACACCCGCTCCGCGTTGGCGAACAGGATCTTGTCGCGCGCCGTCGAGTCGGCGTCGCCGAACATCTCCTGCACGATCTCCCGCGAGCGCGGCCACGACGACACGGGGTGCGGGTAGTCGGACGACCACATGACGTTGTCGATCCCCAGCGTCTCCTCGGCGAGCCGCAGCGCGTTGGGCTCGTCGACGAAGGTGAGGAACACGTTGCGGTGGAAGTACTCGCTCGGTCGCCGGCGCAGCGCGGGGAAGTCGTAGCCCTGACGGGCCTGGAGGTCGTCGACGATGTCGAGCCACCACGCGACCCACCCGAGGCCGGGCTCCACGAACACCACCCGCAGGTCGGGGAAGCGCTCGAACACCCCGGCCAGCACCCACATCCCGAGCGCCTCGGCGGCCGACATGGCGACCATCGGCACGAAGATCCCCTTCTGCGGCGTGGGGTCGCGCAGCGCGAGGTCGTTGAGCGAGGTGTTCATGCCGATGTGGCACGAGATCGGCAGGTCGGTCTCGGTGATGGCGGCGAACAGGCGGTCGTAGCGTCCGTCCCAGTAGTCGGGCAGGCCCAGCTCGGCCGGGTACACCGGGAGCTGGATCGACTTCCCGCCGTTCGCGGCCACCCACTGCACCTCGGCGATCGCGGCGTCGACGTCGTGGATCGGGATCTGGTACGACACGATGAGGCGTTGCGGGTCGGCGGCGGCGAACTCGCCCAGCGTGGTGTTGAACGCCCGCGTGGCCTCGCGCCAGCCGTCGTCGATGAGGTACAGGTACCGGAACGCCGACACCTCGCAGTAGCACGACGAGGCCCAC
>VGCA01000340.1 GCA_016870245.1 Actinomycetota bacterium
CGAGGACCAGCTCGACGACGCCCAGCTGGTCCTCATCGCGTCGGAGGTCGACGACGCCATGGCGCTGCCCGAGCCCGTCGGCGCGGGCGCCGCGGGGCCGTCATGGACCTGGGTCGCGGCCGTGGTGCTGGTCGCCGCCGCAGTGGCCGCGCCGCTCCTGCGCTTCGTCGTCGACTGACGGCCGGCCGGGCGATCAGCCGAAGCGTGCCCGGCGCTGCTCGACTTCGTGCCGCGCGAGGATCAGTCGGTCGCGTCGGAGAGGATGGTGGCGAGGTCGTCGCCGCGGACGCGCTGGAAGGCGCGGCGGGTGCGGCTGCGGTCGAGGAACGCGACCTCGAGCTGGCCGGCGGCGAGCGGATCGCCGTCGTTGGCGAGCAGCTCGGCGCCGAGGCGGATCGCGCCGGCGCGGTCGAGGTCGGCGCGGTAGCGCTCGCGGGCGGTCTCGAGGATGGCCTCGGCCTGACCGCCGAGCACGGTGCACCCCTGCTCGTCCATGACCGTGCCGTCGTAGAGGATGTGGAACAGCTCGTCGGTGTCCTGGGTCTCGCCGACCTGGGCCACGAGGATCTCCACCTCGTAGGGCTTCATCTCGTGGGTGAAGACCTGGCCCAGCGTCTGGGCGTAGCCGTTGGCGAGCGACCGTGCGTTGACGTCCTCGCGGGCGAACGAGTACCCCTTCACGTCGGCCTGGCGCACGCCGGCGATGCGTAGCATCTCGAACTCGTTGTACTTGCCGACGCCGGCGAACGCGATGCGGTCGTAGATCTCACTGATCTTGTAGAGCGTGCGCGACGGGTTCTCCGCCACGATGACGATGCCGTCGCTGGTGCTGAGGGCGACGAGGCTGCGGCCCCGGGCGATGCCCTTCCGGGCGTAGTCGGCCCGGTCCTTCATCACCTGCTCGGGCGAGACGTAGAAGGGCATGCTCACAGGCCCGCTCCCTCCTCGCGACCGCCGAGCAGCGCCTCGGCGCGGGTGCCGACCTCGTCGTCGCCCAGGGCCGCGTAGCCCTCGGTGTCGATGGTGGCGACCACCGGGAAGATCCGGCGGACGAGGTCGGGGCCGCCGGTGGCGGAGTCCTCGTCGGCCGCGGCGAACAGGGCCCGGAGGGCGAGGTCGACCGCCGCCTCCCGGGTCATCCCCTCCTCCCACTGCGACTTGATCCAGTTCCGGGCGTGGATGCCGCCCGAGCCGGTGGCCTGGAAGTCGGCCTCCTCGTACTTGCCGCCGGTGGCGTCGTAGGAGAACACCCGGCCCCGGGCCCGGCGGTCGTCGTAGCCGGCGAACAGCGGCACCACCACGAAGCCCTGCATGGCGGCCGGGAGGTTGGCCCGCACGAGCCCGGCGAGCTGGTTGGCCTTGCCCTCGAGGCTGAGCGGCTCGCCCTCGATCTTCTCGTAGTGCTCGAGCTGCACCTGGAACAGCTTCACCAGCTCGACGGCCGGACCGGCGGCGCCGGCGATCGCGACGCCGGAGAAGTCGTCGGCCGGGAACACCTTCTCGATGCGGCGGGAGGCGATGAGCGTGCCGGCGGTGGCCCGGCGGTCGCCGGCGAGGACGACGCCGCCCTCGTAGCGGATGGCCACGATGGTGGTGCCGTGGGTGACCTCGAAGGGAGCGTCGGCGCCGGCGCCGGCGGCCCCGGGCACCTTGTCGGGGGCGACGCGGCGCAGCAGGTCGACGAACGACGCGCCGGGGTCGTCACCCGTGGCGAAGAAGGGAAGCGGGCTCTCGTTCACGAAGTCGGGAGCCTAGTGGCCCCTCCCCCGCTCCCCGACCGGCGGCACCGGGCGGGTCAGCGCGCCGGGATCAGTGCCGCCGCCCGGGTGCGCGCGAGGCCGACGTCGGTGGCGTCGGGCGCCGCGGCGTCGAGGTAGGCGATGGCGTCTGCGAGGCGCTCGACGTTCTCGTCGAGGTTGCCGAGGGCGCCGTTGCACCGGAAGCACAGGAGCCCCCGGACCGCACCGGTCTCGTGGTCGTGGTCGACGTGCAGCGACCCGCCCTCGGGCTCGGGTCGCCCGCAGATGGCGCACCCACCCCCCTGCGCCTCGAGCATGGCGTCGTAGTCGTCGAGCCCGATGCCGAACTTCCGGCGCAGGTACGCGTCGCGCTCCTGAGGCTTCTTCTCCTGGCGTAGACCTTCCGGTAGGCCCGCAGGTGCTCCGCGTTCTCCTGCTGCCAGGTCTTCACCCGGGCGATCTCGCGTTCCTTGTTTCCCTCGTACCAGCGCTTGCGAGCTGCTGCCGTGCAGGCCTTGCACTCCGGTCGAAGGCCGTCGCGGCAACCGCTCTCGCGGT
>VGCA01000341.1 GCA_016870245.1 Actinomycetota bacterium
TGAGAATCACCCGGTCCGGGTTCGCTTGCGCGACCGGACATTCGCGGGACCGCCACATCACGGTCGGCTTCAACAGCAGCACGTCGTATGCGTCGGCGTACTCGTCCGCGACCGCCGACTCCAAGCGGCGACCCCACCGCATCGCCGGGTTGTCGTCCTGTTCGCTGCCGTACACCTTGTTCGCCCATACGGCAAACGGCGACTGGAACCGATCCAACCCGACGATCGCCGGGGCGTCCGACGACCCGATCCCCGCCCGGCGAGCTTCCAACCATGCGGGCGTGTCGTCCGGGTCGACCGGGATCACCTCGGCAGACGGGTAGAGGTCGCTCACGGTCATCGGCCCCCCCGATGGCTGAACCATGCGGCAGCGCCGCCGAGGACGACCCCGAACGCGAGAGCGCCCGGCGCGCTGATCGTCGCGATCACCGGGGACCGCCGCCGAGCAGCCCCTCGAACGTGGCGAGGACAGCGACACTCGCAACGATTACGACCACTCGCAACGCGAACAGACGGACCAACGCAGAGCCCCCTACTAGTTGTAACGCAGCACTCTACGCTACGCGCGCCCGCTTGTCTAGCATCCCCGGGGGAGGATGCCCCGGACGCGGCGGGGACACGCCGGTCGGGGTGCCGCCGCGAGTATCTCGGCGGGTTCGGAACAGGTCGGGCAGGCGAGCTCGACGGCGGGGCCGACGGGGAGCCGCCACCGATGCCCGGACGGGCAACGGAGGAGCACATCAACCCGGGGGGGCGCGGCCGTGGGAGCTGCATCCATACCCCCTAGCGTATCGCGGGTGGTCCCCGAACCGGGCGATATCCGGACCGGGAAAATAAGTGTGGACAGCACGGTCGGAGTGTGGTTTATAATGTAGACATTGCCGCACCAAGCCCGCCCAGGAAGGACCGACCATGACCAACCGACCGACCTACGAGGAGGCGTGCGCCTTCGCCACGACGAGACAGGGCCTTGACCCGATCGTCGCCGCGATCGCCGCGGCTGGTATCCCCGTGACCGTGAACCAGACCGGCGGATTCTGCATGTGTGTCCGGGTGGAGCACCCGACCGCCGCGGCGTCCGTCTGGGTGACCGTGGATCAGGGCGACTACAACGACGCCCGCTACGGGGACGACGACGACTGGCAGCCCGCACCGGACACGTTCTTGGCGTGCGTCTACCCGGACGACGAGGACGGCGGCGAGGGCGCGACGCTGACCGAGGCGGCGACGATCCCCGAGACTGTCGCCGCGATCATCCGGTGGCGTGACTGCCCGACCGGACTCACCGGTTCGCCCGCCCCCGACTACGGGCGGATCATCGCCCACTACGAGCAGGTCGCCCGCGGGAACCGCGCCGACGACTGGCCCGACTTCCTCGAAGAAGCCCGCGAAGACCCCGCGAGCATCTGGTACGAGATGACCGACACGGCCAGCGACCTCGGGATCGCTCTCACGACCGACGAAGCCGACCACCTGCACGACCTCGCCCTCGCATGGCTGGAACGCCAATGACCCGCCGTTGCGATGTGTGCGGCCGGTTCCTACCCCGCCACAAGGGGCGGGGGCGACCGCCGCTTCGACACCCCGACTGTCAGACCCGACACCGTAGGGCATACCTACGGGACCACAAACGAAAGGAACGCGCACGATGAGCCTTCAGCACGACGGGGCCTACCTGGTCACGGTCAGCTGGGGCGAGCATCGGCGAGCCATCCGGCTCACAACCCGACCGACGGCGGGACGACCGTCGGACAGCAGCACGAAGGAGAGCAAGATGACCGAGAAGATGACCCCGAGTGAGTTGTTCACGCAGGCGTTCACCGCGATCTGCGAGATCGACGACGAGGCAGCCCTGCTGCGACTCGGTACGGCCGTGAGCGACCAGCTCAAGACCGTGCGGAAGCAGCAGGCCCGCCTGGTGCTCATGACGATGAAGGTCGGCGACCGCGTGCGCATCGTCGACGACATCCGGCCCGCGAAGTTCGCGGGCTGCGAGGGTGTCGTGCGGATGATGCCGACGTCGGCCCGCTCGAACAAGGTGAGCGTGCTCCTCGACGGCGAGATCGCACCGCTGAGGGTGCCGGCCAGCGCGCTGACGCTGGTCGAGTTGGCAACCTGATGGACGCCGACGACGCCGTGCGTCAGCCGCCCCGCCTGTACGTCGGGCACTGCCCCGAGTGCAAGCGGGTCGTGGCGGTCGAGAACGACTACGGCACCTGGCCGCTGGCCACCTGCACCTGCGGGTGGGCCGACGGCCTCACCGCCCTGGTCAACG
>VGCA01000342.1 GCA_016870245.1 Actinomycetota bacterium
CCGCGCTCAGGGTCGCAGCAGCAGGTCGAGGCGCTGCCGGCCGCGCAACGGGGTGAACGTGGTCCAGTCCGACCCGCCGGTCTCGGTGATCGTGCCGTAGCGCGCGAGCAGCGTCGTGAACGCGATCCGGGCCTCGAGGCGGGCGAGGCTGGCCCCGAGGCAGAAGTGCACGCCGTGACCGAACGAGAGGTGGCGCACGTCGGTCCGGGTGATGTCGAAGCGGGCCGGCTCGTCGACGTGCGCGGGATCGTGGTTGGCCGCGGTCAGGTTGAGCATCACCAGCTGGTCGGCGGCGACGTCGACGCCCGCGATCGTGAGGTCGCGCCGCGCGACCCGCGAGGTGAACAGGATCGGCGGGTCGTAGCGGAGCATCTCCTCCACCGCGTCGGGCACGCGGTCGGGCTCGGCGCGCAGCCACGCCAGCTGCTCCGGGTGCTCGAGCAGCCGATAGAGGCCGTTGCCCAGCAGGTTCTGCGTGGTCTCGTGGCCGGCGAAGATCAGCTGCACCACGAGGGCGACGAGCTCCGCGGGCGAGAGGCGGTCGCCGGCCTCCTCGGCGTCGATGAGCGCAGACAGCAGATCATCGGTGCGGTGCGTCCGGCGCTCGGCGATCATCTCGCCCACATAGCCGTTGAACGACGCCATCGCCTCGTCGCCCACGCGCCGTGCGTCGGGGTCGGCCATGCCCGACGCCACCGACAGCCCGTGCGCCCACTCGCCCATCTGGTCGGTGTCGACGCGGGGGATCCCGATCATCTCGCAGATCACTCGCAGCGGGAGCAGCCGCGCCCAGTCGCCCACGAACTCGACGGCGCCGCCCGCGTCGTCGACCGCGTCGCACAGCTCGTCGGCCACGGACTGCGCGACCGCCTCCATCCCCGCGACCGCCCGCGGGGTGAACGCCCGGCTCACCAGCGCGCGCAGTCGGGTGTGCCCGGGCGGGTTCATCATCACGACGTTGCGGCGGATCCAGTCGACGAACGCGCCGTCGGTCCAGCCCTGCAGCTCGAAGTAGCGGGCCTCCATCGCGAGGAGGTCGGGCGAGTTGAGCGACGCGAGGCAGTCGTCGAACCGCAGGAACATCACCGTCCCGAAGCTCGGCACCTCGGCCGCCACCGCCCCGGCGGCGAGCATCGGCGCCGTGACCACCGCCGGCTCCGCCCACCAGTCGGGGGCGGTGAGGTCGATGACGGGGAGCGCGGCCGCGTCCGCCGCGGCGTCGCCGCGGGCGCCGTCGTCGGTGGGCCTCACCGGTGGGCGAGGACGACCCGGACGGCGTCGCGCCCCGGGAGGGTCCGGGTGAGCAGGCCCATGGCCTCGTCGATCTCGTCGAGGGTGAACACCTCGCCGAGGAGCGGGCCGGTCGGGAAGCCGCCGGCGTTGAGGATCGCCACCGCCTCGCGCATCGACTCCGCGGTCGACCCGGAGCCGCCCACGACGGTGAGCCCCTTGAGCGGGACGAGGTCGGAGATCACCGGCACCGGCGCCATGTTCTTGAGGCCCGCCCACAGCACCCGGCCGCCCATGCGCACCGCCTCGAGCGCGCAGCCCACGGGGACGGCCGCGTCGGTGAGGTCGACCGTCACGTCGGCCATCGCACCGCCGGTGATGCGGGCGACGGCCTCGACCGGGTTCTCGGCGTCGACGTCGATCACGTGGTCGGCGCCCACCTCGAGCGCGGCCTGCAGCCGCAGCCCGTCGGCCGCGGTGCCGGAGACGATGACCGTCCCCGCGCCGCGGGCCTTCGCGTACGCCGCGCAGATGAGCCCCATGTGGCCCGGGCCCTGCACGAACACGGTCTCGCCGGGCTGGAGGTCGACCCGCCCGAACCAGTTGGCCACGCTGGCCAGCGGCTCGAACAGCGTGAGCTCGGCGGCGGCGACGTCGTCGGTGAGGGCCAGGAGCTGCGACTGGGCGTGCACCTCCATGTACTCGCCGTAGCCGCCGTGCAGGCCCGACCCGTCGTCGAGGCCGCGCGTGTAGCCGAACACGTGCATGCGCTCGCAGTACGGCGAGCCCGACCGGCACACGCCGCACTCCCCGCAGCGCCACACCAGGTCGACGGCCACCCGCTGGCCGACCTCGACGCCGAGCTGGGCGTCGGGCGCGAGCGCGTGCACCCGCCCGACGATCTCGTGCCCGGGCACCAGCGGGCTCACCTCGCCCGGCACGTGCTTGTGCCCGTGGAGCTGCGCGACGTCGCTCGCGCACAGGCCCACCGCCTCCACCGCGAGCACCGCACCGCCGGGCGGCGGCTCGGGGACCGGG
>VGCA01000343.1 GCA_016870245.1 Actinomycetota bacterium
CCCAGGGCTTCGAGCTGCTCGACCGTCTCCGCCTGGTTCGCCGCGTCACGGTCGCACACCGCGACCTCCGCCCCGAACGCGGCGAGGCCGAGGGCGATCGCCCGGCCGATCCCCCGCGCACCGCCGGTCACGATGGCGACCTGGCCTTCGAGCGACACGTCGGCCGGCGTGATCATGGATCCCCCCTTCGGTGCACCGTGCGTCCGCGGTGCGGCTGGACGGTGCGGCCGGTCGGACCCTACTTTCTCGCCCGACCCGCAACTCCGCCGTCGCCCGCTCCGATCCGCGACATCACCCGAGGTGACCCCATGACACGGCTCGACGACACGCCGGTGCCCGACTACGCGAACCGCCTCCGTCTCGACGGCCGCCGCTTCATCGTCATCGGCGCCGGCCAGGGGATCGGCCGCCAGGCCTCGCACGCGCTGGCCGCCAACGGGGCCCGCCTCGTCACGGTCGACGTCGACCCCGACCTCGCCACCGACATCGCGGCGGAGGTCGGCGCCGTGCCCTGGTCGGGCGACGCCACCAACCGCGACGACGTCGAGCGGCTGTTCGCCGACGCGGCCCGGGAGCTGGGCGGGATCGACGGCTTCGTCGACATCGTGGGCATCTCCCGGTTCGTCGACCTCGTCGACTACACCGACGAGGAGTGGGACTGGCACTTCGACATGAGCCTGCGCCACGCCTTCCTCGCGATGCAGTACGGCGCCAAGGCGATGGCGGAACACGGCGGGGTGATGGTCTTCGTGGCTTCGGTCTCGGGCATGACCGGCGCCCCGCGGCACGCGGCGTACGGCGCGGCCAAGGCCGGACTCATGTCGCTCGTGCGGTCGGGTGCGGTGGAGCTGGGCCCGCTCGGCATCCGCGTGAACGCGGTCGCTCCCGGCGTCGTGTGGACCCCCCGGGTGTCGGGCTACCTCGGCGAGGCGGGGGAGAAGCGCAACTCCGACAACGCGCCGCTCGGGCGGGTCGCGCTGCCCGCCGACATCGCCTCGGCACTGTTGTTCTTCGCCTCCGACCTGGCCGGATACGTGAGCGGCCAGGTGCTCTCGGTCGACGGCGGGGTCGGGGCGAAGTTCCCGTACCCGATGGACGGGCTGTAGGCCGTGTTCGTCCGGGTCGACGTCACCCCCCAACGGCCCGTCGTCACCCTCGAGGAGCCCGACGACTGCACCCGCTTCCACCTCGAGGTGGTGGGTGGCGCCGACTTCGGGCGGGTCTTCGGCGCGCTGGTCGACGCCGCGGCGGGCCGGCTCGAGGGCGACCACGCGCTGATCACCGTCGACGCGGTCCGGCGCATGGCCGCCGGTCGGGTGGGCGACGACTGGGACGCCCGCTTCGACGGCATGCTCGCCTACGCCCGCACCAAGGGCTGGATCGACGACACCGGCCACGCGATCCAGGCCCACATCGAGGTCGACTGACGGCGGCTACCCGTTCCGGTAGGCCTGGGTGGCGAGCTCGGGGGGCAGGGGCAGCACCACGGTGAACTCGTTTCCCTCGGGGTCGGCCATCCGGTAGTGCACGCCGCCCGTCATCTCGGGGATGGGTGCGACGAACGCGCCACCGAGCGCCTCGATGCGGGCCCGGGCGGCGTCCATGTCCTCGACCTCGAGGTCGATCCGGGTGCGGGTGCGACCCGCCTCGGCCGGATCCGAGACCGGCTGGAACGCCAGGTAGGCCCGGCCCCGGTCGGGCGCGAGCTGGATCCAGTCGGCCTGCACCTCCACCACGCCGACGCCGAGCACGGCCTGCCAGAACTCGGCCAGGCGGGTCGGATCGATCGCGTCGACCACCACCGCTCGCAGCCAGCCCACCGGTTCGCTCATCCCTCGCTCCTCTCGTGGCCGACCGCTTCGTCGAGCCAGTCGGCGATCTGCTCCGCGCGCACCCACGGTGCGCCGATCTCGCAGTCGAGCCCGGCCCCGTCGTCGCTCGTGAACGCCAGCAGGGTCGCCCGGTCGCCCAATGCGAGGGCGAGCGCCGCCGACTGGCCGGGGAAGGCGGTCGCGGCGTCGGGGTCGCACACCAGCACCGGGCCGCGCAGCGCGGTGACCCACTCGGTGACGTCCCAGGCCGCCAGTCCGTCGAGCACCTCGTACAGCGACCGGTCGGGCCACTGCTCGGTGATCTTCGCGACGGTGAACGCGAGGGTCGGGTCGGCCGCGGTCGCCGCGGTGATCGCGCGGGCCACGGCGGCGGCGTCGCCGGCCCGCCAGGCCTCGACGACCGGGGCGGGCAGCTGGTCCAGGGC
>VGCA01000344.1 GCA_016870245.1 Actinomycetota bacterium
CCGCCGGGGTTGTTGTCGGCGCCGAACCACAGCGGGGCGGCCTCGGCGAGCACGGCCATGACGGTGTCGTGGAGCCGCTTGCTCATCTCGCTCCAGTAGAGCTTGAGTGCGCTGCCCTCGGGGCCGGGCGGCTGGCCCTTGGCCACGCGGGACAGCGTCCGCCAGTTGTGGAGCTGGAACAGCCGGACCTCGGCCGCGGCCGCGCCCAACCGGGGGGCGAGCCGCGGGTCGTCGAACGCGCCGACCTCCTCGGCGAGCCGCAGCAGCTCCTCGAGCAGCTGGATGTGGATCACCAGCTGGCGGGGGTTGACGCCGCGCTCGTGGGTGAGCGTGGAGTTGGCCACCTTCCAGCCCTGGTCGACCGGGCCGATGAGGCGGTCGTCGGGGACGAACACCTCGCCGAAGAAGACCTCGTTGAACTCGTTCTCGTCGGTGATCTGGCGCAGCGGCCGGACCTCGACGCCGGGCGAGTGCATGTCGATGGCGAACGCGGAGATGCCCTGTTGCTTGGGGACGTCGGGGTCGGTGCGCGCGAGGCACAGGCCCCAGTCGGCGAACTGGGCGTAGCTGGTCCAGACCTTCTGGCCGTCGAGGATCCACCCGCCGTCGGTGCGCACGGCCTTGGTGGACACCGCGGCGAGGTCGCTGCCGGCGCCGGGCTCGCTGAACAGCTGGCACCAGATCTGGCGGGCCGGGAGGATCTCGGTGAGCCACTGGCGCTTCTGCTCCGGCGTGCCGTGGGCGAGCAGGGTGGGGCCGACGAGGTTGATGCCGATCCGACCGACGAGCTCGGGCGCCCGGGCCCGGGCCAGCTCCTCGATGACGATGAAGTGCTCGACCGCGCCGACGCCGCGGCCGCCGTACTCCTCGGGCCAGGCCACGCCCACCCAGCGTCCCTCGGCGAGCTTGCCCTGCCACTCGCGGCCGAACGCGACTTCGTCGGCGAGGTCGTCGAAGCGGGGCGGCAGGCCCTTCCCGTACTCCCACGGCAGGTTGGCCTTGAGCCAGTCGCGCACCTCGGCGCGGAACGCGGCTTCCTCGGGGGTCGGGGTCAGGTCCATGGGGCGAGTCTGGCGCGCGGCCGGCGCCGCGCGCAGATCAACGGTCGGCTCAGCCGCGCTGCTCGACGTCGACGTAGTCGCGCTTGGTCGGGCCCGTGTAGATCTGGCGCGGCCGCCCGATCTTGGTCCTCGGGTCCTCCATCATCTCCTTCCAATGGGCGATCCACCCGGGGAGGCGCCCCATGGCGAAGAGGACGGTGAACATGTTGGTGGGGAAGCCCATCGCCCGGTAGATGAGGCCCGAGTAGAAGTCGACGTTGGGGTACAGGCGGCGCTCGACGAAGTAGTCGTCGTTGAGGGCGACGTCCTCGAGCCGCAGCGCGATGTCCATGAGCTGGTCGTCGTGGTCGAGCTCGGCGAGCACCTGGTCGGCGAGGCCCTTGATGATCTTCGCCCGCGGGTCGTAGTTCTTGTAGACGCGGTGCCCGAAGCCCGACAGGCGGAACGGGTCGTCGGGGTCCTTGGCCTTGTTGACGAACTTGTCGATGTCTCCGCCGTCGGCCTTGATGCCCTCGAGCATCTCGATCACGGCCTGGTTGGCGCCGCCGTGCAGCGGACCCCACAGGGCGTTGATGCCGGCCGCGACCGACGCGTACAGGTTGGCCTCCGACGAGCCCGCGAGGCGGACGGTGGAGGTGGAGCAGTTCTGCTCGTGGTCGGCGTGGAGGATGAGCAGGACCTTCATCGCGTGCAGGATCGTCGGGCTCACCTCGTAGGGCTCCGACGGGACCGCGAACATCATCGTGAGGAAGTTCTCGATGAGGTCGAGCGAGTTGTTCGGGTACAGGAAGGGCTGTCCGATCGACCGCTTGTAGGAGTAGGCCGCGATCGTCGGGGCCTTGGCCATGAGCCGCAGGATCGAGAGCTGGACCTGCTCGGGGTCGTGGGGGTCGAGGCTGTCGGGGTAGAACGTCGACAGGGCGCTCACCACCGACGAGAGCACGCCCATCGGGTGGGCGTCCTTCGGGAACGCGTCGAAGAAGCGCTTGGCGTCCTCGTGGAGGAGGGTGTGCTTGCGCACTCCGAAGCGGAACTCGTCGAGCTGTTCCTCGGTGGGGAGCTCGCCGTAGATGAGCAGGTACGAGGTCTCGATGAACGATGGCGCGTGGCCTTCGACGAGCTGCTCGATGGGGATGCCCCGGTAGCGGAGGATGCCTTCGTCGCCGTCGATGAAGGTGATGGCC
>VGCA01000345.1 GCA_016870245.1 Actinomycetota bacterium
GGGCGAGCCACTCCTCCGACGTGATCATCAAGCCGCCGCCCTCGGTGCCGCCGTAGAACTCGAACAGCACCGGGCCGAACCAGTCGATCATCGCCCGCTTGATGTCGGGGGCCACCGGCGCCGCGCCGTGCACGACGAGCCGCAGCGACGACACGTCGTAGCGGGCGCGCACCGACTCGGGGAGGCGCAGCAAGCGCACGAACTGGGTGGGCACCATGAACGTCGACGCGATCCCGTGCTCCTCGATCGCGGCGAGCACCGCTTCGGGCTCGAACCGCTCGAGCAGCACCAGCGGTGCGCCGAGCAGCGCGGCGCCGTCGGCGTAGGTGATGGGCGCGGCGTGGTAGAGCGGCGTGCACACGAGGTGCGGGCCGTTCGCGTCGGCGCCCAGGCACCACTGGAGCATCTCCGTGCCGGCCTGACCGAGCCGCCCCGGTGGTGGCCCCTCCACGCCGGGGCGCAGCACGCCCTTCGGACGGCCGGTGGTGCCCGAGGTGTACATCATGTGGTTGCCGGCCACCGGATGGGGCAGCGGGTCGCCGGGGAACGCCTCCACCTCCGACCAGTCGCGGAAGCCGGCGATGGCGCCACCGAAGGCGAACCGACGGTCCGGGGCGATGTGGGTCGCGGCGTCGGCGACCACGTCGGCGTAGCGGGCCTCGGCCACGAGCACGTCGGCCTCGCAGCTCTCCACCACGTAGTCGACTTCGGCGGCCGACCACCGCGTGGACATCGGCGTCAACCGCCGCCCCGACCACTGCGTCCCCCGGTACACCGCGAGGAACTCCGGGACGTTGCCGGCGATCAGGGCGACGGCGCCGCGCTCGTCCACGCCGGCGGCGTCGAGCGCGCGGGCGAAGCGGTTGCCCGCGGTGCGCAGGTCGGCGTCGGTGAGGACGTGGAGCACGCGGCCGGCTACTTGGCCAGCTCGGCCTCGATCACCTCGACCACCGCGGGGTCGTCGGGCGTCACCGGCGGCGCGAAGCGGGCGACGACCCGCCCGTCTCGCCCGATGACGAACTTCTCGAAGTTCCAGAGGACCTCGGGGTCGTCGGTCGGATTCATGTCGAAGCCCTTCAGCCGCTCGCGCATCTCGGCCTTGCCGTCGGTCTCGGGGATCTCGGCGATGAGCGCGCTGTAGAGCGGGTGGCGGTCGTCGCCCGTTGCGACGATCTTCGACATCACCGGGAACGTGACGGAGTACTGCGAGGAGCAGAACTCGGCGATCTCGGCGTCGGTGCCGGGCTCCTGGCCGCCGAAGTCGTTGGCCGGGAACGCCACGATCGTGAACCCTTCGCCGGCCTTCTCGGTGTAGAGCGCCTGGAGGGCGGTGTACTGCGGGGTCAGCCCGCAGGCCGACGCGACGTTGACGACGAGGACGACCTCGCCGGCGTGGTCGCCGAGCGTCCTCGTGGTGCCGTCCATCGCGGAGAACTCGATGTCGGAGATCGCGGTCATGGTCCACCTGCTCTCGGATGCGTCGTGCGGGGTTGCGGCTGCGGAGCGTAACGCGGCGCCGTCCTTGTACCGGTCAGTCCAACCGCACCCGTAGGATCGCCCCGTGGACTTCTCGCTGACCGAGTCGGAGCGCGACCTCGTCGCCCTGTGCCGCGACTTCGCCCAGAAGGAGATCGCCGCGCGGGCGCCCGCGGCCTGGGAGGCGGCGGTGTGCCCGACCGATCTGCTGCGGGAGATGGGCGCGCTCGGCCTGCTCGGGATCCTCGTGCCCGAGGAGTGGGGCGGCATCGGCATGTCGACCGTCGGCTTCGTGGCGGCGCTCGAGCAGATCGGGGTCGCCGACCAGTCGGTGGCCGCCGCGTGGCAGGCCCACGCGACGATCGGATCGCTGCCCCTCCTGCTGTTCGGCAACGACGCGCAGCGTGAGCGGTGGCTGCGGCCCCTGGCCGAGGGCACCGCGCTCGGCGCGTTCGGCCTCACCGAGCCCGATGCCGGCTCCGACGCGCGCGGCATCCGGACGCGCGCGGTGCGCCAGGACGGCGGCTGGCTGATCAACGGGCGCAAGATGTTCATCTCCAACGCCGGCACCGACATGTCGTTCGGTGTCACGCTGCTGGCGCGCACGTCGGCCGAGGGTGAGAAGCCGTCGTACGCGAGCTTCGTGGTGGAGAGGGACACCCCCGGGTTCACCATGGGGGAGAAGCTGCGGGGCATCGGCTGGAAGGGGATGGACACCCGAGCGCTGTTCTTCGACGACGTGTGGGTGCCCGGCTACCTCTACAT
>VGCA01000346.1 GCA_016870245.1 Actinomycetota bacterium
GCCCCGCCAGCCCGCGTGCACCACCCCCACCGAGACGTCGTCGGCCAACGCGATCGGCGCGCAGTCGGCCGTGAGGACCACGAGCGGCACCCCCGGCACCGCGGTCACCGCGGCGTCGGCCGCCGGCGCCGCCGCGTGCGTTCGGGCCGGCGCGTCCACGGTCAGCACGTCGGCGCCATGGACCTGGTCGAGGAACCACCAGGTCGACGGGTCGGGCAGCTCGGCGGCCGCGGCGACCCGGGCCCGGTTCTCGGCGACCGCGGCCGGGTCGTCACCCACGTGGGTGCCGAGGTCACACGAGTCGTACGGCGCCACGGAGACGCCCCCGGTGCGGTCGGTCCAGACGACCCGGGCGGGCCCGACGCGGACCTCCTCGATCAGCGCAGGAACTCGGGCACGTCGAAGTCGTCGTCGCCCCCGCCGGCCTCGTCCTCGGGCTCGAGGTCGGGATCTCCCAGCCCCAGGCCGCCGGAGCGGGCGGGCGCCGACTCGGACCGCCGACCGATCCGAGGGGTGTCGCGGTCGCGCAGGAAGGTCGCCGGCTCCCGGCGCTCGGGGGCTTGCCCCGCGCCGGCCCGCTCGCCCTCGAACCGGTCGAAGCCGGCGGCGATGACGGTGATCCGCACCTCGTCGCCGACGGCGTCGTCGATGACCGCACCGAAGATGATGTTGGCATCGGGGTGGGCGGTCTCGCGGACGATCTCCGCCGCCTCGTTCACCTCGAACAGCCCCATGTCCGACGGGCCGGAGATGTTGAGGAGCAGGCCCCGGGCGCCTTCGAGGCTCGCCTCGAGCAGCGGGCTCGAGATCGCCCCCCGGGCCGCGTTGACCGCACGGTTGTCTCCGGTGGCGTGGCCGACCCCCATGAGGGCCGATCCCGCGTTCTGCATGATCATGCGGACGTCGGCGAAGTCGGTGTTGATGAGGCCGGGTGTGGTGATGAGGTCGGTGATGCCTTGCACGCCGTGGAGCAGGACGTCGTCGGCCATCCGGAACGCCGACAGCATCGTGGTGCGGTCGTCGGCGACGTCGAGCAGCCGGTCGTTGGGGATGACGATGAGGGTGTCGACCTTCTCCCGCAGCGTCTGGATCCCACTGTCGCCCTGGACCGCACGGCGGCGGCCCTCGAACCCGAACGGACGGGTGACGATGGCGATGGTGAGCGCGCCGAGCCCGCGTGCGATCTCGGCCACGATGGGTGCGCCGCCGGTGCCGGTGCCCCCGCCCTCGCCGGCGGTGATGAACACCATGTCGGCGCCGCGCAGCACCTCCTCGATCTCGTCGCGGTGGTCCTCGGCGGCCTGACGCCCGACCTCGGGGTCGGATCCGGCACCGAGGCCGCGGGTGAGCTGCCGACCGATGTCGAGCTTCACGTCGGCGTCACTCATGAGCAGTGCCTGCGCGTCGGTGTTGACCGTCACGAACTCACAGCCCTTGAGGCCGGCCTCGATCATGCGGTTGACGGCGTTGCCACCCCCGCCACCCACGCCCACGACCTTGATGACGGCCAGGTAGTTCTGCGGCTCAGCCAGCATCAGCTGTTCCCTTCGTCCCCTCGGAGGGTCCGCGACCCCGACGCCGACGGCTCGTGTGCCACCGGCGTCCCGGCCCCGGAAGTCCTCGATGTGCTCCCATTCTTCCCCGCATTCGGGCCGGGATGGTGGATCTGCGGGCGAATTTCGCCCCGCCGGCCCGAGCGCCTCATCCCGACACCGGCGCCGCGGGGACGCTGACGTCGACGTAGGTGACCGGCGCGTCGCCGAGCGACGCGAGCACCGCCGCGGCGACCCGGGCCTTGAGCGCCATCCGCTCGGGCGTGCCGAAGCGCAGCTGGGGCCCGTTGGCCACCTGGACCGTCACCGCGCCGTCCTCGAGCGCCACCGCCGCCACGCGCAGGCGCAGCTCGGCACCGAGCGCACCGGCGGACGCCGGCAGCGACCCGGGGGCGATGCGACCGCCCACCGGGCCGAGATCGGCCACGCCCACGAGCGCGGGGACGCCCGCGGGCGGGGCGTCGACCCTCTCGATCACGATCCCGTCGGCGTCGACCAGCAGGGTGCGCTCCCCCGCCGTCACCCAGCCCACGGGGATCCGCGGCACGACCTCGATGCGCACCGCGCCCGGGACCTCTCGCGTCACGCGCGCCTCCGCCACCCACGGGAGGGCCTCGACCCGGTCGGCGACGCGGCCGGGCAGCACGCGCAGCGATGGGTCGCCCACCGCGACGCCC
>VGCA01000347.1 GCA_016870245.1 Actinomycetota bacterium
CACGGCGGAGGGCAGACGCGCCACGCCTGGGGTGGCGCGGCGCAGACGCTGGCGGCCGGCGGTTGGCGGGCGATCTCACTCGACCTGCGGGGCCACGGCGACAGCGAGTGGGCACTCAACGGCGACTACTCGTTCCGGGCGTTCGCCAACGACGCCATGGTCGTGGCCGACACGCTCGGGAAGCCGCCCGTCCTCGTGGGCGCGTCGCTCGGGGGCGTGGCCGCGATCATCGCCGAGGGGGCGTCGGACCGGGTGGTGTCGAGCGGCCTCGTGATCGTCGACATCACGCACAAGTCGAACCCCGAGGGCATCGACCGGATCAGGACGTTCATGCAGTCGGGGATGGGCGGCTTCGCCACCCTGGAGGACGCCGCCGACGCGATCGCGTCGTACACGCCCAACCGGCCCAAGCGGGTCAACCCCGCCGGGCTGATGAAGGTCCTGCGCCAGAAGCCCGACGGCCGCTGGTACTGGCACTGGGACCCGGCGTTCATGTCGAGCGGTCGGTCGGAGGTGCCGGGCGAGGACTATCAGCTGCTGTTCGAGGCCGCGCTGTCCAACATCCGGGTGCCCACCCTGCTGGTGGTGGGCAAGCTCAGCGACGTGGTCACGCCCGAAGGCACGCAGGCGTTCCTCGAGAAGATCCCCGGTGCGAAGCACGTCGACGTGAGCGGCGCGTCGCACATGGTCGCGGGCGACCAGAACGACCAGTTCGCGACCGCGGTGGTGGAGTTCCTGGAGCAGGACGTCCGTCCGACGCTCCCGGCCTGAGCAGACGGAGGCGACCGTGCGCATCGGGATCTACCGAGGGGACGCGTCGAGCGGTCCGATCGAGAAGCTCGTCGGCGCGGCACGCGACGCGGCCGACGCCGGCTACGCGTCGTTCTGGCTGCCCCAGACGATGGGGATGGACGCGTTGACCGCGCTCGCGGTGGTGGGCCGGGAGATCCCGGAGATCGAGCTGGGGATCGCCGTCGTGCCGACGTTCCCGCGCCACCCGATCGTGATGGCTCAGCAGGCGCTCACCACCCAGGCGATCACCGGCGGGCGACTCACGCTCGGCATCGGGCTGTCGCACCAGCCGATCATCGAGGGCAGCTACGGATACCCGTTCGACAAGCCGGTCCGGCACATGCGCGAGTACCTCGACGCGCTGCTGCCGCTCGTGCGCAACGGCTCGGTGTCGTTCGCCGGGGAGACGGTGACCGCTCGAATCGGGCTCGACGTGCGGGGCGCGGCGCCGGTGCGGGTGGTGCTCGCGGCCCTCGGCCCGAGGATGCTCGAGCTCGCCGGCGGTCGGGCCGACGGCACCGTCACCTGGATGACGGGGCCGGCGACGCTCGCCGACCACGTGATCCCCACGATCACGGCCGCGGCGCGAGCGGCGGGCCGGGCGGCGCCGATGATCGGCGCGGGCTTCCCCGTGTGCGTGACGAACGACGTCGACGCGGCGCGGGACAACGCGGCCCGGACGTTCGCGATCTACGGCACGCTGCCGTCGTACCGGGCGATGCTCGACCGTGAGGGCGCCGAGGGTCCGGGCGACGTCGCGATCGTCGGCGACGAGGACACCGTCGCGGCGCAGGTCGCAGCGCTCGGCGATCTCGGGGTCACCGATCTCGTCACGAGCATCTTCGGATCCAAGGAGGAGCGCGACCGCACCTACGCGTTCCTCAGCACCCTCCTCTGATCACCGTTTTGGCGTCCCCGGCGCATCCATGCGATGCCGTGGGGACGCCAAAACGGGGAGGGGTCAGGAGGTGAGGCGCTCCTGGTGGAAGGCGAACTCGCTCTCGAGGCGCTTCTGGGCCGGGCCCTCGGCCCAGCTCGCGATCTTGCCGCCCACGAGCGGGACCTTCACGTCGAACTTGCCGGTGACGGTGTGGCGGGTACCGCCGTCGGCGGTGGGCTCGAGCCGCATCGTGCCGCTCGCCTTCACCGGCGCGCCCTTCAGGTCGATCGTGAACGTGCCGTTGCGGGCACCGTCGGCGTCGGGGGCGTCCCAGGCGTCGACCTGCTCCATCGTGTTGGTGGGCTTGATCACCTTGGTGGCGAAGCCGGGCAGCCCCTCCACGTCGACGGTGCGGCGGGTGTGGATGACGAGATCGTCGCCGTCGGGCCCGCAGTCGAGGATCTCGAGGTCGCGGTCGCCCGCGGCCTGGTAGCGGGCCGCCACGACCTCGGGGTCGACGAAGAGCGCCGCGACGACCTCGACCGG
>VGCA01000348.1 GCA_016870245.1 Actinomycetota bacterium
CCGGTGCCACCGACCTCCCCTCCGCCGTCCATGCCCGCGGCGCCGACGACGCGGAGATCGGCCGGCCCGCGTACCGCCGGGGGCGGGCCGGCACCGCGGTGGGCCGGGCCGTCCACGCCGTGCTCCAGACCGTCGACCTCGCCACCGGCGCCGGCCTCGAAGGAGCGGCCCGGGCCCAGGCCCTCGCCGAGCAGGTGCCCGAGCGGGAGGCCGAGGTCCGCGAGCTCGCCGCCGGGGTGCTGCGCAGCCCGATCGTGCGCCGCACGGTGGGCGAGGGCCTCCCGTGCTGGCGTGAGGTGCCGGTCGCCGCGACGGTCGACGGCGTGCTGGTGGAAGGGTTCATCGACCTCCTCGTCGACACGCCCGAGGGTCTCGTGGTGGTCGACTACAAGACCGACCAGGTCGCCGGTGAGGCCGACGTCGACGCCGCCCTCGCCCATTACGAGGTCCAGGGCGGCGCCTACGCGCTGGCGCTCGAGACCGCGCTCGGTCGGCCGGTCGTCGGCTGCGTGTTCGTCTTCGCCCGCGGCGGGGAGCCCGTCGAGCGGGAGATCGCCGACCTCCCGGCTGCGGTCGCCCGGGCCCGGGCCGCGCTGCCCACCGCGACCGCGACGGTTGGCTAGCGTGCACCGATGGCCACCACGCGGTTCAACCACATGGAGCTCACCCTCCCCCGGGGCACCCTGACCGACGAGTTCCGCTCCCAGGTCGCCGACTTCTACGGCGGGGTGTTCGGCTGGGCTGCGAGCACGGTGCAGGTCGTCGGGCAGGACTGCCTGTACCTCCACGTCGACGAGGGGCAGTTCATCCTCTGCGCCGAGGTCGACAACCCCATCCAGTCGCCGAGCTACGACCACCTCGGTCTGCTGATGGACACCCGGGCCGAGGTCGACGCCGCGCTCGACGAGATCAAGTCCCGAGCCGCCACCGACGACCGCATCCGCATCAAGGAGTACGAGGATCTCGTCATGGAGCGGGTCACGGTGCACGCCTTCTACGTGAAGCACCTCCTCCCGATCTACTTCGACGTGCAGTGCCTCGAGTACAAGGCGGGCACCGAGCCGACCAGCCGCTGGGTGCTCCAGCGCGGCTGAGCCGGCGCCCCGTACGCAGCCCCGCAGTCCCTCACCTCCCCCACGACCCTCACCGGAGCGACCCCATGGACGAACCCCGACTCTCGGACCGTGTCGCGCTGCTGCGCGGCGGCTGGCTCTTCTCCGAGTGCACCGACGACGAGCTCGAGCGCATCGCCGCGCTCGCCCACGGCCTGCGGGTGCCGGCGGGGCACGTCGTGGTGCGTGAGGGCGACGAGGGCAGCGAGTTCTTCGTGGTCGCCGACGGCGCGGCCCGTGTGTCGGTGGGCGACGGCACCGCGGTCGCCGACCTCGGAGCGGGATCGTTCTTCGGGGAGATGGCGCTGCTCGACGGCGGCGAACGCGTCGCCACCGTCACCGCGATCACCGAGCTCGAGCTCCTGGTGCTCCATCGCGACGAGTTCAACGAGATGCTGGCCTTCGCGATGCCCACCCTCGCGCCCAAGCTGCTCGCCGTGGTCGGGCGGCGGGTCCGCGAGCTCGAGGCGCGTCAGGGCCGGGGAGTCCCGTTCGGCGCATAGCCCGACGGACCGGGTCGGTGATGCGGACACCCAGAGTCGCGGCAGCCGACCCCGACCACGTCACGCTGCGGCACGCGACCCGCACGCTCGTCGTGGGGCTCGCCGTCTTCGTGGTCCTCGGATGGGTCCTCGATCGCCCCGACGCCGCCCCGGCCGGCCTCTTCTCGGTGTTCTGCCTCGGCGCGCAAGCCGACTTCGTCGGCACCCCGCGCCGACGCGCGCAGCGCTACCTGCTCGTCGGCACGGTCTCCGTGCTGATGATCCCGCTCGGCGCCGGCCTGGAGGACTGGCCGGTGGCCGTGGTCGCCCTCACCGGCGCGGTGGTGTTCACCACGATGTTCCTCGCGGCACTCGGCGGCCCGTTCTACGCGGCGCGCTTCCCCATCGTGGTCGCGCTCCTGCTGTCGGTCACGACCGAGTCGTCGGCCGACCTGGTCGCGGCGCGGACGGTGGGATGGCTGTGCGGGACGCTCGCCATCACCGTCGCGGCACTCGTGCTGTGGCCGGCCCGTGCGCCGAGCGCCGTTCCCGAGCTCACCGCCGACGTGTGCCGCCGGGCCGCGCGGATGCTGCGCGACCCCGC
>VGCA01000349.1 GCA_016870245.1 Actinomycetota bacterium
CGCGGTGGAGCCGTCGCGGTCGAGGAGTCCCGCCGCGAGGACCACGCCCACCACGCCGACGATCACCACCACGGTCACCGTGACGAGGAACCAGCGGCTGGACCCCTGCTTGGGGCGCCGCCGGGCCTTGGCGCGCCGCGCGGCGCGGGAGTGCTTGTTGCGAGACCGCTCCATGGCCGCCCGAGGTTACCGGCTCGCCCCTGAGCCACTCCGTCGAGCACCCGACCGGTCGGCGAGCGTCCGGGCCACCACGGCCCAGGCGGCGCGCACGGCCAGGAGCGCCGCGGCCGGGAGCAGGAGGAGACGGCGGGCGCCGTGCCAGTGCTTGGCGGCGTAGCGGTAGCTGGAGCGGTGGTGCTCGACGATCATCCGCGCGGCCCGCCGGTCGGTCGACAGCCCCTGCACGTGGACCACCTCTCCGGCCGGCTCGTAGCGCACCCGCCACCCGGCCTCTCGCAGCCGGCGCCCGAGGTCGACGTCCTCCAGGTACATGAAGAACCCCTCGTCCCAACCGCCGATCGCCTCCACCGCTGCGCGCCGCAGCCACACGGCGGCACCGGAGGCCCAGTCGACGTCACGGGCGGTGTCGGGGTCGGCGTCGAGCGCGCGGTACCGACGGGTGAACGGGTTGGCCGGCCAGACGAGGCCGAGGGCCGCGTGGCCCGCGGCGTCGATCGGCGCGGGGTCGCACCGCGCCGACGGGTAGGTCGACCCGTCGGGGTTGCGGACCCGCGGTCCGACGGCCCCCACCGTCGGGTCGTCGAACGCGGCGATCATCGCCGCGGCGGTGCCGGGGATGACCTCGAGGTCGGGGTTGCACACCGCCACCACCGGCGCGCTCGTGGCCGCGATGCCCCGGTTCGCGGCCGTGGCGTAGCCGACGTTGCCGCCCGCGTCGACGACGCGCACCTCGGGGAACGCAGCACGGAGCGCCCGAACCGAGCCGTCGGCCGAGCCGTTGTCGACCACCACCACGTCGACGGTCCCGGCCGACGCGTCGGCGAGCAGCGACGCCACGCAGGCGGTGAGAGCGTCGCCCGCCTGGTAGTTGACGACCACCGCCGCCCAGGACGCGTCCACGGCTGAGGGGCCTCGGCTCAGGCCGTCGGGACGCGCTCGGCGCGGTACCACTCGACGAGACGGGTCACCCCGGAGCGCAGATCGACCTCCGGCGCCCAGCCGAGGACCTCGCGCGCGAGCGTGATGTCGGGCCGGCGGCGAGTGGGATCGTCGGCCGGGAGGGGCGCGAGCTCGATGGGCACGTCGACGCCCGACACCTCGCGGACGATCTCGGCGAGCTCGAGCACCGTGCACTCCCCCGGGTTGCCGATGTTCATCGGCCCGATCCAGTCGGAGTGCAGCAGTGCGAGGAAGCCGCGGACCTCGTCGTCGACCCAGCAGAACGACCGGGTCTGCGACCCGTCCCCGTAGACGGTGAGCGGCGACCCCGCGAGCGCCTGCTCGATGAAGTTGGTGACCACCCGCCCGTCACCCGGCGCCATGCGCGGCCCGTACGTGTTGAAGATGCGCGCGATCTTGGTGTCGAGCCCGAACGTGCGGTGGTACGCCATCGTGATCGCCTCGGCGAACCGCTTGGCCTCGTCGTACACCGAGCGGGGACCGACCGAGTTGACGTTGCCCCAGTACCCCTCGGGCTGTGGGTGGACCGTCGGGTCGCCGTAGATCTCGCTGGTGCTGGCGAGCAGGAAGCGGGCCCCGTGCGCGCGGGCCAGCTCGAGGGCGTGACGGGTGCCCTCCGAGCCGACCGCAAGGGTCTCGAGCGGGCGGGCCAGGTACGCCGGTGGGCTCGCCGCGCTCGCGAAGTGCAGCACCGCGTCGACCGGACCGTCGACGGGGAGGCCGGTGCTCACGTCGTGCTCGACGACCGTCAGCCGGGGCTCGTCGGCGAGGTCGGCGAGGTTGACCGGACTGCCCGTGGAGTAGTCGTCGACCACCACGACCTCGTCGCCCGAGGCGAGGAGCGCCCGGGCGAGGTGGTTGCCGAGGAAGCCGCTGCCCCCGGTGAGGACCGACCGGGCCATCAGCGGCCGACGCCCTGATAGGTGAACCCGAGCCGGCGCATCGCGGCCGGGTCGAGCAGGTTGCGCGCGTCGACCACCCGGGGCGAGGCCATCGTCGCCGCGACCTGCGTGTAGTCGAGCCAGCGGAACTGGTCCCACTCCGTGAGGA
>VGCA01000350.1 GCA_016870245.1 Actinomycetota bacterium
GACCGGATCATCCGGTCGTCGAGCGGCGGGAACGGCGCGAACGACCGCCGCTCGAAGCGCTCGAAGAACGGGTTCTGTCGATCGGCACCGACGACCGTCGGCGGGAGCACGTAAGGACCGTCGAAGTTGACCTGGAGGAAGAAGGGCCGGGTGCGGTCGCGCGCACGCACGTAGTCGATGGCGCGGTCGGCGAAGTGCTCGACGATGTGCTGGCCCGCGACCCGCTGCACCGCACCGTCGGCGTACACCTCGTTGTCGTAGAAGTCGGTGGTGTGCCCCTTGGTGAAGGCGACCCAGTGATCGAAGCCGTGACCGGGCTGGCGGTAGTTGCCGAGGTGCCACTTCCCGACCATCCCCGTGGCGTAGCCGTGGCGGCGCAGCTCGTACGGCAGGGTGCGGAACTCGCGCGTCACGTCGTAGTCGTCCGGCTTGGGCATCACGTCGTCGTCGGGCATCGCGATGTGCACGCCGTGCTGGGAGGGCATGAGGCCGGTCAGGATCGACGCCCGGGTGGGTGAGCACAGTCCGTTGGTGCAGAAGGCCCGCAGGAACTGGGTGCCCTCGCGGGCCAGGCGGTCGAGGTGCGGGGTCTCGTGCTCGGTGTTGCCGTAGCACCCGAGCGAGTCGGCCGACTGGTTGTCGGTGACGAGCATCAGGACGTTGGGAGCGTCGGTCACCGGCGGAGTCTGGCACGACGAGTCGCGGCGCGGCCGTAGCATCGCCGCGTGCGCATCGACATCTGGTCCGACGTCGTGTGTCCGTGGTGCTACCTCGGGGAGCGCCGGTTCCGCGCCGCGCTCGCGCAGCTCCCCGACCTCGAGGTCGACGTGCACTGGCGCGCGTACGAGCTCGACCCGCGCGCGCCGCGCGAGCCCCAGGACCTCGTCGAGGTGCTCGAGCGCAAGTACGGACCCGGCGCCTACGCGTCGATGACGTCGCGGCTGACGGCGCTCGGCGCGGCCGAGGGCATCGACTACCGCTTCGACCTCACCCAGCGAGTCAACACCTTCGACGCCCACCGGCTGGTCGCCTGGGCTGCGTCGCAGGCCCACGGCCAGGAGCCGCTGGTCGAGGCGCTCTTCTCCGCCTACTTCACCGAGGGGGCGAACGTCGGCGACCCCGACACCCTCCTCGACCTCGTCGACCGGGTGGGCGGTGACCGCGTCGCGGCCGGCGTGGTCCTCGCGGGCGACGCCTACGCCGCGGCGGTACGCGACGACGAGGCGCTCGCCCGCGAGCTGGAGGTGTCCGGCGTCCCCGCGTTCGTGCTCGCCGAGCGGGTGATGATCCCCGGTGCGCAGGACGTCGACACGTTCGTCCGGGTGATCGAGCGCGCCGTCGAGCGCTTCACCCCGCAGTCCTGATCCGCCGTCCCGTCTGCGGCCGCGGGTCGCCCGCCACCGGTCGGTACGGCTCAGAGCGTGACGACGATCACGTCGGACGGCAGGTCGTCGGGTCGGCCCACGTCGCGCGGCGTGAGCACGTCGGCGGCGCGTGGGGCCGCGCCGAGCAGCACCCCGTAGACGAGGTACGGGCCCCAGACCGACACCCCGCCGGGACCGACGTCGGCGAGGCCGCCGCGCTCTCGGAGGCCCCGCCCGAAGGCGAGCCACCTCGCCCGCTCCACGCTGCCCGCATCGGTGACGCGGTAGCCGCTCGCCCGCACGATCAGGTGCGGCAGCCCGTTGGCCAGCAGCAGGAGGCCCACGAACGCGAACGTGTACCAGAAGATCACGAGGCTGATGATCATGGCCGTGACCACGCACAGGATGAGCAGACCCACCAACGGTACGCGCGGCGCCACCAGCCCGGCCGCGAGGGCCCGGCCGCGCGCGTCGGCCACGTAGGCCCGCCACCAGTCGCGACCCGACTGGTAGAGCGGTGGCCCGGTCACGTCGCCGGTGGCGGCGTCACGCCGGGCCGCCATCGCCTGGAGCGCGTACCGGTCGGTGTTCGACGCGGTCCAGCCCGCCGATGGCGTGTCGTCGAACGACACCACCACCTGCTCACCCACCTCGTGGAGGTCGATCCAGCCGGCCTGCGCGATGGCGAGCACGGTCGACGTGGCCGCGACCGGCGGCACCCTGCCCTTGCCGATGACCGTGGCGACGACAGCCGGGTCCTCGCCCGACGGGGGCTCGGCCAGCGTGTCGGGCACGTCGATCGGCCCGATCCGGGCCTGCCGCCGGC
>VGCA01000351.1 GCA_016870245.1 Actinomycetota bacterium
CGGCCGGGCCGCCGGCGCGTCGATCGCCCACCCCCACGCGCAGGTCATCGCCCTCGAGCTGGTGCCCCCCCTCGTCCGCGAGGCGTCGGCGCGCGCCGCGGCCGCGCGCGCCGACGTGGTGGCGGTCGACTGGCAGGCCAGCGGCCCCCAGGGCGGCCGGGTGGTCGACGCACCGGGGGCCTGGGCGTGGTGCCCCTGGGCCGCGGCGAGCCCGTACGAGACGCGCATCACCGCCCCCGACGCCGGACCCCGGTTCGAGGACACCCCCGACGCCGCCCTCATCGCCGTGGCGCGGGTCACCCGCGACGTCGTGGCCGGAATCGGCCGGCTCCTGGGCGAGGTTGCCTACAACGTGATCCTCCACAACGGCCCCGCCCACTCCCCGCACAACAGCCCCGCCCAACCTGCCCGCCATGACGACGCGCTCCTCCACTGGTACCTCACCGTCGTCCCCCGCATCTCCACGGTCGCCGGGTTCGAGCTCGGCACCGGCCTGCTGGTCAACACCGTGACCCCCGCCGACGCCGCCGAGCAGCTCCGGGCGGTCACCGCATGAGCGCCCGGATCACCATCGAGACCGAGATCCCCGCCACCCCCGACCAGGTGTGGTCGGCGGTGGAGGACCTGTCGACCCACACCGAGTGGATGGCCGACGCCGAGGCGATCACGTTCGTCACCGAGCAGCGGGCCGGCGTGGGGACCGAGTTCGACTGCCTCACCGTGGTCGGGCCGCTGCGCACCACCGACCGCATGCAGGTGACCGAGTGGGAGCCGGGCGCGGTGATGGGCATCGAGCACCGCGGCGCGGTCACGGGCCGCGGCCGCTTCACCCTCGAGCCGTCGCCGCGCGGCACGACCTTCCGTTGGAGCGAGGAGCTCTCGTTCCCCTGGTGGCTGGGCGGTCCGGTCGGCGAGCTCGCCGGCAAGCCGGTCCTCACGTGGGTGTGGCGGCGCAACCTCGACCGGCTGCGCACCCACGTCATGCGGACGGTGCAGGCTCCCTGAGCTCGAACCGGTGGCCGGACCGGTCGCCCGGGGAGATCGGTCAGACGCGCAGGAGCGGCGCGCCACCTACCGGCCGGTGAACGTCGCCTTGCCGGGGCCGTGCTCCTTGAACGACGCGACGCCGGTCGCGGCGTCCTCGGTGACGAACGAGTCGACGAAGCACTCGGCCTCGAGGTCGAGCGCGGCCGCGAGCGGAAGGTCGAGGCCGTCGTCGACGGCCCGCTTGATCTGACCCATGGCGACCACGGCCCCCGACGCGAGCGTCGCGGCCCACTCGAGCGCCGCGGCCTCGACCTCGTCGGCGGGAACCACCCGATCGACCAGGCCGAGGGCGAGTGCCTCGTCGGCGCGCACCTGACGGCCGCTCCAGCACAGCTCCTTCGCCCGCGCCGGGCCGACGAGCCGGCTGAGGCGCTGGGTGCCCCCACCGCCCGGGATGATCCCGAGGAGGATCTCCGGCTGCCCCATGCGAGCGGTGTCGCCGGCGACGCGGAGGTCGCACGCCAGCGCGATCTCGAACCCTCCGCCCAGGGCGTACCCGGAGATCGCCGCGATCACCGGCCGGGGGATCGCGCCGAGCGCGTCGCCGGCCGCCCGGAAGCCCGCGGCGACCGTGCGGGCCTCGGCCGGACCGCCGAACTCGTCGATGTCGGCTCCGGCCGCGAGGGCCTTCTCGCTGCCGATCAGGACCACGGCCTTCACCGCAGGATCCCCCGCCAGCTCGGTGGCCAGGGTCGTGAGCTGGCCGAGCAGCGCCCGCGACAGCGGGTTCAGCGGGGGTCGGTTGAGGCGGAGGACGGCGACGCCGTCGTCGCGACGTTCGCAGAGCACCAGCGCATCGGACATGCGCGCAGCCTACGACCGGGGTTGCCGGTCGTCACCGTCGAGCGGCGGATCCCCCGTCACCTGCGCCGCCGCGCCGTAGGGGTCGACCTCGCGGGCGTCGACCCGGGCCAGGACGGCCTCGAACTCCGGGGAGCGGGCCCACGCGTCGACCCGGGCGGCGAGCCGGGCGACGGCGATGGCCCGGACCTCGGCCCGCAGGCGGTCGCGACGCTGCGCCGCCAGCCGCCCGGTTGCCTCGAGGAACTCCCGGTGGGCCCGCACCGTGGCCCACACCTCGTCGACGCCCTCCCCCGTGGTCGCCACCGCACGCACCACGGGCGGC
>VGCA01000352.1 GCA_016870245.1 Actinomycetota bacterium
CGACGGCGCCGTCGCGGACGAGCACGCACCCGACCCACGGGTTGGGGGCGGTTCGCCGGCGGGCCCCGGCGGCGAGCTTGACGGCGCGTGCCATCCACTCCTCGTCGCTGGGCTCGACGCGCAGTTGCTGGGTCCTCACCGGGTCTCCTCACGTGACCGTGACGGCCCTGGGGACGCGGGAGCAGCAAGAGACGGCGCGGCGCGCGTGGACGCGACCGCCGCTCCAGGCCCTCTCCCATCCGGACTGTCACCGTCGGCTCCGGAATCGCACCGGATCAACCGCACGGCTGGCGGCCGTGGGCTCGCGGGCTCCCCGGGGGCCGGGTGGCCTCCGGGTTCACCGCCGGTCGGGATTTGCACCCTTCCCCGAGGGCTGGCTCGGTATCCGCGAGGCTACCAAGAACCCGTTCCCCTCCCCTTCTTGCGTCCCCACGGCAGCCATCGCATGCCGTGGGGACGCCAAAACGGTGGGGTCAGTGGGGGCGGCCTCCCGCGAGCAGGTCCAGGACGTGGGGGACGGCCGGGAGGACGGCCTCCAGGCACTCCACCGCCCCGCCCGAGGACCCCGGGAGGTTGCAGATGAGGGCCTCGCCCAGGGTGCCGCACACGCCGCGGGACAGCATCCCGAAGGTGCGGCCCCCGGCGTTGGAGGCGGTGCGCATCGCCTCGGCCAGGCCCGGCGCCTCGCGCTGGATCACCGCCCGGGTGCCCTCGGGGGTCAGGTCCCGGGGTCCGAAGCCGGTGCCGCCGGTGGTCACCACCAGGCCGCGGAAGCCGGTGGCCATGTCGGTGAGGGCCCCGGCCACGGCCTCGACGCCGTCGGGGCTCACCCGGTGGTCGACCACCGCGAACCCTGCGGCGACCAGCCGGTCGACGAGGGCGCGGCCGGACTTGTCGTCGCGCACGCCCTCGGCGACGCCGTCGGAGACGGTCAGGACCTTGGCGACCGGGACGGCGTCGGACACGGAGCTACCGGTCGGGCCAGGCCGCGTCGCGGATCTCCCGCGCGGCGGCGGCCGGGTCGTCGGCGTGGAACACCGCGCTGCCGGCGACGAGGATGTCGCAGCCCGCCTCGGCCGCGAGGGGCGCGGTGGCGGCCTTGATGCCGCCGTCGATCTCGATCTCCACGGGCAGGCCGCGGGCGTCGATCTCCTTGCGGACGACGCGCACCTTGTCGAGCACCTCGGGGATGAACGACTGGCCGCCCCACCCGGGGTTCACGCTCATCACGAGCAGCAGGTCGATGTCGTCGAGGAACGGGAGGACGTCGTCGACCGGCGTCGGCGGGTTCAGCACGAGCCCCACCCCCATCCCGAGCGCCCGCATCCGGTCGAACAGCGGCCGCGGGTCGCCCAGCTCGACGTGCACGATGCAGCGGTCGGCGCCGGCCTTCGCGAAGTCGTCGAGCAGCACCGCGGGGTTGTCGACCATCAGGTGGCAGTCGAGGAACAGGTCGGTCTGGGGCCGGAGGGACGCCACCACCGGCGGGCCGATCGTGAGGTTGGGGACGAAGTGACCGTCCATCACGTCGACGTGGAGCAGGTCGGCCTCACCGTGCACGCGGCCCACCTCCTCCCCCAGTCGGGCGAAGTCAGCGGACAGGATCGAGGGCGCGATCTTCACCCGTCCGACGCTACCCGTCGCCCGCGGCCGGAACGCGCCCTCAGGCGTGGCGCCGGAGCACGAGGACGAACATCCCGTCGGTCCCCGCGACGTGCGGCCACAGCACCGCGCCCGGGCCGAGCGGGCGCCAGGGATCGCCCGGCGGCGGAACCGGCGCGAACCCGTCGAGGTTGGCGAAGGCCCAGGCGGCGATGCCACTGGTCTCGGCCCGGGTGAGCGTGCACACCGAGTACACCAGTCGCCCCCCGGGCGCGACCGCGGCTGCGGCTTCGGTGAGCAGCCCCTTCTGCAGCGAGACGAGCCCCGGCACCGCCTCCGGGCCGATGCGCCACCGCGCCTCCGCCCGGCGTCGCAGCACCCCGAGGCCCGAGCACGGCGCGTCGACGAGCACCCGGTCGAAGCTCGCCGCGGGGACGGGGAGGTGCCGACCGTCGGCGGCCACGCACACGACCTCGTCGAGCCCGAGTCGTGCCGCCGCCCGCGCCACCAGGCCGAGCCGCCCCGCGTGCGCGTCGACCGCGACCACGGTGCCGCC
>VGCA01000353.1 GCA_016870245.1 Actinomycetota bacterium
ACCTCCGCCTGCTGCGCGCGGGCCTGGCCCAGGGGCCGCGGGTGGGCGCGCTCGTGCTCGTCGCGCAGGTGGCCACCGCCGTCGGCTACGCCGCCGAGGCGCGCGATCAGGCGCGCTCGAGGAGCGGCGCCCCCGGGAGATCGGCGTAGGGCTGACCCGACAACGCCAGCGCGGTCGCCGCGATGTCCTCCAACCGGGGCGGCCGCGTGAGGGTCGACGGGCGCGACGCCCCCGGCACCACGAGCGCCCACGCGTCGCCCTCGGTGTGGTTGCCGGAGCGGCCGCTCCCCACGCCCTGGCGCATGACCGTGCCGAAGCGCTCCGAGCGCACACCCCGCAGCGTGGTGGCGGTCCGGTGCGTCCAGCGCACGACGAGATCGGGGAGCAGGTGGGCCCGCGCGCCGTGGCCGAAGTCGGGTGCGACCCGATCGACCGACTCCACCGCCGGGTGGCCGTCCAGGTCGACGAAGGTCCGCAGCCCGTCGGCGATCTCGTCGAGCAGCGCGTCGGCGTCGGCGGGATCGACGATGCCGTCTCGCTCACGCCCGCGGAGGTTGCACCGAACGTAGCCCTGGTTCTCGGCCGGGTGGGCGAACGCGCGCGTGGTGCTCCAGTCGACGCCCCGGAGCTCGAGGCGCGCCGCGAGGTCGAGCGCCGCGCGCTCGGGGAGGGCGCGGGCGACCTGCGCGCGCAACCCGACGGGGAGCGACGCGCGCAGCCGCCAGATCGACCGGGTCATCGGTGCCGCCGCCGTCTGGGGGTCGAGGATCGCCCGCAGCATGTCGGGGAGCAGATCGGCCCGGCTCGAGTTCGTGTCCATCCCGACCGGCGACACGAGCATCACGTCGGCGCCGGGCGGGACGGCGTCGAGGACCCGGGCGAGGGCCCGGTCGATCGCGGCGTACACGTCGTCGAGCGCGCGGCCGAGCACGGCGACGGCGTCGGGGTCGAGGTCGGCCGCCTCGAGCTGGCTGAGGTCCCAGAACTGGTGGCCGGCGACGTGCGCGGCGCAGAAGGTCAGCCAGACGAGGTCGAAGGGCTCCTCGTCGAGGAAGCGGCACGCGGCGTCGGCGACCCGCCCCGGCGCGCGCAGGAGCCGCCGGCGGAGGCCGAGCATCTCGCCGACCTGGTGACGCCCGAAGACCTCGTCGACCGGCTCGGGGGGGCCGAAGAGCCGTTCCAGCCGGTCGTAGGCCCGCGGCGGCGACGACCACTGCTGGAGCACGACCCGGTCGTGCAGCTGCCAACCGCACACCTGGACGCCCGGCGCGGCCTCCTCGGGCTGGCGGCTCTCGTAGGGGTCGACGGCCAGCGTGCGCGTGCCGGTGCGGCCGAGCCGCTCCCACACCGTGGTGGGGGCGGGGAAGGCGTCCATGTAGCGGACGCGCTGCTCGTCGGGCGACCACTGGAAGGGGTAGAAGAGCCCGTGGTCCTCGACCGGGACGCCGCTGTAGAGCGTGTACTGGGCGCCGGCCGCGAACTGCGTGGCGGGCGCGTGGAGGTCGTGCCAGATCCCCCGGTCCCGCAGACGGGCGACGGTCGGGAGCCGGCCGGCGGCGAGCATCCGCTCGAGCACGGCGACGCTCGCGGCATCGAACTGCAGGATCACGAGCACGGCGACTCCTCCCCGACGGTGACCGGCCGACCGTCGGCCGCGACCGCGCGCACCGCGTCGATGACCGCCATCACGGCCACGGCGTCGTGGGCGTCGGCGAGAGCACCGCGACCCTGGCCGCGCGTCGCAGCCACCACCGCGGCGACTTCCCGGGTCAGCGACGCCACCAACGGGTGCGGCCCCGGCCGCAGACGGCCCCGGAGCCCCGCGAGCGGACCACCGAGCGACTCCCGGGCGAGCACCACGCCACCCTCGTCGCGCACGACGATCTCCTCGCGGTAGGGAGCGTCGCAGCGGACCACGAAGCCGACGTCGCCGCGGTCGAGCTCGAGCCCGCCCGCCGCCTGCGTCGGCGCGAGCGCCGCGCGGCGCACCGCGCGCACGGGGCTGCCGGTGATCCACGCGGCAAGGTCGACCACGTGGGGCCCGAGGTCGAGCAGCACGTCGTCGTCCACCGTGTGGGGCCGCCAGCTCGCCCGGCGGTACGCGATCTCCAGGTCGACCCGGACCCGCCCGCGGGCGGGCACCG
>VGCA01000354.1 GCA_016870245.1 Actinomycetota bacterium
ATCCGCGCGCGCGCGGCGTCGAGTCGCTCGGGGTCGCGGGCCACGAGCGACACCGCGGCACCCACCCGCGCGCAGTGCTCGGCGAGCGCGAGGCCGATGCCGCTCGATCCTCCGGTGATCAGCACGTGGGCGCCGGCGAGCCGTGTCACCCCCGGATCGTGCCACGCGCGCCGGGGTAGCGTCGGGGCATGCGCGCACGGTCCCGCACGGACGAGATCTCCGACCGCTACGTCGAGCGGTTCGCCGCCCTCCATCCGGTCGGCGCCACGATGCGCGGGATCACCGGCCACGACGACCGGATGACCGACTACTCGCCGGACGGGATCGACGAGCGCACCCAGGTCGACGGCGCCACGCTCGCCGATCTCCACACCGTGGAGCCGGGCTCGGCCCGTGAGCGTGTCGCCCTCGGCGTGATGACCGAGCAGCTCGAGCGCAATGCCGCGCTGGCCGACGCGGGTGAGCACCTCCGCTCCCTCAACGTGCTCGCCAGCCCGATGCAGCACATCCGGGCGTGCTTCGACCTCGTGCCGACGGCCACCATCGACGACTTCACCGCGATCGCGGCCCGGCTCGCGCAGGTGCCCGCCGGCATCGACGGCTACCGCAGCACCCTCCAGGAGGGGATCCACCAGGGGATCGTCGCCGCCCGCCGCCAAGCCGAGGCGTGCGCCCGCCAGGCCGACACCTGGGGCGGAGTGACCGACACCGCGTCCACCCCGTTCTTCCACACGCTCGTCGAGCGATTCGACGCAGCAGGCCTGACCGACTCCGCCCTGCGCGCCCACCTGGTCGACGGCGCCGACCGCGCCACCCGCGCCTATGCGGCCTTCGGACGCTTTCTGGTCGACGAGTACCTCCCCCACGCGGCCGAGCACGACGGGGTCGGTGAGGACCGCTACGCCCTCTGGGCCCGGGCCTGGAACGGGCTCGACCTCGACCTGCACGACACCTACGCCTGGGGCTGGGACGAGCTGCACCGCATCGAGCGGGCGATGCAGTCGGTCGCGGAGCGCATCCTGCCCGGCCGCACCGTGCCCGAGGTGATCGATCACCTCGAGCACGATCCCACGCGGTCGATCGAGGGCGTCGACGCGTTCCGGGCGTGGAACCAGGAGCTGCTCGACACCACGGTGGCCGCGCTCGACGGCGTGCACTTCGACATCCCCGACCCGGTCAAGCGGGTCGAGGCCATGATCGCCCCGCCCGGCGGCGCCGCGGCCATGTACTACACCGGCCCGGCGGAGGACTTCTCCCGCCCCGGCCGCACCTGGTACCCGACGCTCGGCCGCACGGTGTTCCCCCTCTGGGGCGAGGTGTCGATCTGCTACCACGAGGGCGTCCCCGGCCATCACCTCCAGATCGCGCAGGTCCGCTACCTCGCCGACGTCCTCACCCGGTACCAGCGGACGCTCGCCGGCAGCTCCGGGCACGCCGAGGGGTGGGCGCTGTACGCCGAGCGACTGATGGGTGAGCTCGGGTACCTGGAGGACCCCGCCTACGAGCTCGGGATGCTCCGGGCCCAGGCCATGCGTGCGGTGCGGGTGATCGTCGACATCGGGCTGCACCTGTCGCTGCGGATCCCCGACGGCGAGGCGTACCTCCCCGGCGAGGTGTGGACGCCCGCGTCGGCCCTCCCGTTCGTCATCACCCACAGCTACTTCCCGGCCGACTTCATGGCCTCGGAGGTCGACCGGTACCTCGGCCTCCCCGGCCAGGCCATCAGCTACAAGGTGGGCGAGCGCGAATGGCTCGCCGCTCGCGACGACGCGCGCCGCGCTGCGGGCGCCGACTTCGACCTGAAGGCGTTCCACGCGCACGCGCTCGACCTCGGCCCGATGGGCCTCGAGCAGCTCCGGCGCGAGCTGGCCGCCCCGTCCGGCACCGCGGGCTAGGACCCGCGGGACCGGCGGGACCGGCGGGACCGGCGACGGGTCAGAGCCTCCCGGCTTCGACCGCGGCGCGCTCGGCGGCCTCGAGCTGCTCCTCGACGATCAGCAGTCCGCCGGTCCAGAACCCGGGGTCACCGAGGTCGACCCCCACGATGCGGCCGAGGTCCTCGGGCGACTCGCTACCGCCCCGCCTAAGCAGG
>VGCA01000355.1 GCA_016870245.1 Actinomycetota bacterium
GCCCCGGCGTGCCGGTCGACGACGTACGGGAGCTCGAGCAGGAGCTCTTCGGCGTGGCCTCCTCCCCGGCCCCAAGGCCGCCCCCGCAGGCGGCGGGCCCGGCGGATCCGGCGGTCCCGGCGGTCCCGGCGCGTCTCCCCGAGCCCGCGACCCCGACGCCGGGGGTGGGGTCGGCGGGCGGGGCGCCGGAAGCACCCATGGCGTACCCCCCACCGGCCGCGCACGAACGGCTGATCGCATCGACCGCGGCGGCGACCGCGGCCCGGGTCCGGCTCGAGCGCCTTCTCGCCGTCTCCCATCCGAGGCCGACCTCGAACCCCGCTCCGGACGCGGCTCCGAGCGTGGTCCCCGTCCCGGATGCGGCTCCGAGTGCGGCCGACCTCCCGTGGGCGCCTCCTCCCGTGGTCGATTCGCCGTGGGTGGCTCGCACCGTGACCGGCGCCTCGATCGAGCCGGTCCGGCGTGACCCGTCGGGGCGCGCGGGGCGCACGCTCGATCCCGATCTCGAGGCGGCCTACTTCGCCGGGCTGCCGCCGCCCGAGGAGTCCGCGGCCGAGCGCCACCGCCGCCCGCCGATGCACCAGGTCGTGCCGCGGCGGCGGCGCCGGTGGTGGTTCGGTCGGAGCGCCGGCGCCCGGTGACCGGGCGGACCCGGCTCCTCAGCGCAGCGAGTAGCCGGCGTCCTTGAGCTCCTTGCAGGTGGGGCACACCGGGTAGCGCGACGGATCGCGGGTGGGCACCCACTTCTTCCCGCACAGCGCGGTGATCGCCTCGCCCGTCACGTGGGCCCGCACGATGTCGGCCTTCTTGCAGTAGTGGGCGAAGCGATCGTGGTCGCCGTCGTCGAGCTCGGGACGGGACGGGGCCTCGATCGTCTCGGGCGGCATGACCACCGTCTCGGCGCGGGCGGGCGCGAAGGGGGAGCGCAGCGACATCGGGCCCCACGGTAGCCCCGGGCCCCCGGTAGCCTCTCGCCGGCGGGGACCGCAGGCGGCGCGCGACGAGCCCCGACGGCGCCGGGGTCCGAACCGGAGAGGTCGGCATGGACGAGTTGGCGCTGCCGTTCGACGACGAGCCCACGTTCAGCGTCGGTCAGCTCGGCGCGCGCATCGGCGAGGCGCTCCAGCACGCGGTCCCGTCGACGGTGTGGGTGCGGGGCGAGGTGTCGCAGCTGCGCACGTCGTCGAACGGCCACACCTACTTCTCGCTGGTGGAGAGGGACGACCGCCGCGACGCGGTGAAGGCCGTGCTCAGCGTCGCACTGTTCCGCAACGACCGGGTCGGCGTGAACCGGGCCTGCAAGGAGGCGGGCGTGCGCCTCGCCGACGGGGTGGAGGTGCGCATCCGTGGCCGGGTCGACTTCTACCCGCCGCAGGGCCGCCTGCAGCTGATCATGAACGGGATCGACCCGGTGTTCACGGTGGGTCAGATGGCGGCCGACCGGGCCCGTGTGCTGCGGGTGCTCGCCGAGGAGGGCGTGCTCCGACGCAACGGCGACCACCCGATGCCGCTGGTGCCGCTGCGGGTGGGGCTCGTGACGTCGGGCGGCAGCGCCGCCTACCACGACTTCGTGCACGAGCTCGAGGTGAGTGGCTTCGCCTTCCGGGTCGCGCACTGCCACGCGCGCGTGCAGGGGGCGGCAGCTGATCGCCGGATCGCCTACGCGCTGCGTCGCCTCGCCGGGCTCGACCTCGACGTCGTGGTCCTGGTGCGCGGCGGGGGCGCCCGCTCCGACCTGAGCGCGTTCGACACCGAGACGGTGGCCCGTGCCATCGCCGGGATGCCGGTCCCGGTGGTCACGGGGATCGGCCACGAGGTCGATCGCACCGTGGCCGACGAGGTCGCGCACACCTACGCCAAGACGCCGACGGCCGCGGCGGGCCTGCTGGTCGGCCTGGTGGCCGGCTTCGACGAGGACCTGCGGCGCATCGCGCACCGGGTGTCGGCGCGGGCGCGCGCCGGGTGCGGGGTCGCCGCCCAGCAGATCGTGACGGCCGACGCCCGGTTGCGTCGGGTCGCCCCCGCCGTGCTCCGCCGTGAGCGTCGCGCGGTCGA
>VGCA01000356.1 GCA_016870245.1 Actinomycetota bacterium
CGTAGGCGGGCTCGTCGAGCAGGACCTTCACGACCTCGGCCAGGCCGCGGTCGTCGTCGACCCAGCGGACGGGGAGGTCGGGGGGCGGGGTGGTCATGGGTGCGCCTCGGCGTTCACGGAGAAGGGTCGCCCGCGGGGGCGTAGCGGGCCAGGTCGCGGTCGAGTCGCTCCTGGTCGGTGGTGGCCCGCCAGTGCGCGAGCAGGTCGTCGCCCATCGGGTCGCACGCGCTGCGGAGCGGCCCGGCGTCGGCGAGGAGGGTGTCGACGATGCGCACGGCCGCGGCCTCGGGCGTGACGGCCGCGGCCCGCACTGCGTCGCGGGAGGCCATCATGCGCTCGGCAGCGGCCCGGTAGGGCGGGAGGGCGACGGCATCGAGGTGCTCCGACCCGGCGAGGCCGTCGGTGGCGACCGGGCCCGGGAGGATCTCGCGCACCGTCACGCCGAACGGGGCCAGCTCGACGGCGAGCGACTCGCACGCCGCGCTCATCGCCGCCTTCGACGCGCGGTACGCGCCGTAGAACGGCGACGCGACCAGCACGCTCGACGACGTGATCACGCCGATGACGCCCGCGCCGCGGGCCCGCAGGTGGGGGACCACCTGGTGGAGCACGGCGATCTGGCCGACGAAGTTGGTCTCCAGCAGGTCGCGCACCACGGGGAGCGGCACGGCCTCGATGGGGAGGTAGCCGCTCTGGGTGCCGGCGTTGAGGACGACGACCCGCAGGTCGGCGGGGAGATCCAGGGGCGTGACGGCACCGAGGTCGAGGTGCTGCACGGTCAGCGCGATCCCCGCCGCGCCGGCCTCGGCCACGAGTGGTCCGGCCGTGTCGGGGTCGCGCACCGTGGCCACGACCGCGAGCCCGCGGCGGCCGAGCTCGAGCGCGACGGCGCGGCCGATCCCGCGGTTGGCGCCGGTGACGAGTGCGCTGCCGCTCGGGTCCATGGCCCGCATCCTGGCACCGCACCGGCCGATCGGCCGTGACGCCCTCCCCCCAACCCCGTCGTCGGCGGCCCCGGAGGGCCGCCGACGACAGGGTGGGGGGAGGTGGCGAACGGGCCCGGAAGGTGAGCGCTCAGGTCCCGACGTGCACGACGCAGGCGAAGGGGGCCCACTCCTCCTCGGTCGTCTGCGCGCCCTGGGGTCGGGAAGGTGTGCGGCCGCGTGCCATGCCCTAGTTTCGCCCACCGGACCCCGGCGCGGCCGGACATTGCGACGATCACGGAGGAAGGCCATGGAGGACCTCGCCGGCAAGGGCGCCGTCTGCGTGGGTGGGGGAAGCGGCATCGGCCGGGGCATCGCGCTCGGCCTGGGCGCCGAGGGCGTGCGGGTGCTCGTGGCCGACATCGACCCCGACACCGCCGAACGGGTGCGCGACGAGATCGTGGCCGCCGGCGGCGAGGCGCAGTCCGCCCAGGTCGACGCCACCAGCCCCGACTCGCTCTCCGAGCTGGCCCGCACGGCCGCCGACCTCATCGGCAACGTGCACGTGCTCGTCCAGACCGTCGGCGTCGTGGCCAACACCCCGCTCGGCGACGCGACCGAGCAGGAGTGGGGCTGGTTCACCGAGTTCCACCTCATGTCGGCGGTGCGCACGGTCAACGCGTTCCTGCCCGGCATCCGCGCCCACGGCGAGGGGGCGCACATCGTGCTCACGTCGTCGATGGCCGGCCTGCTCGCGCTGAGCCCCCAGGCCACCGGCGGGGTGAACACCGGGCTCTACACGGTGATGAAGCACGCGCTCGTGGGCTACGGCGAGATGCTCCGCTACGAGCTGGCGCCCGAGGGCATCGGGGTGTCGGTGCTCTGCCCCGGGATGGTGGAGAGCAACCTCGCGACCACCTCGGCCCGCAACCGTCCCGCGCAGTACGGCGGCGCCTACGCCGACCCGATGGCAGGTCGCGGGATGCCACCGGGGGCGATGCCCAACGAGGCGGTCGGGCCGATCGTGGTGCGGGCCATCCGCGCGAACCGCGGCTACATCCTCACCCACCCCGAGACCCGCCCCATGGTGGAGGCCCGCCAGCAGCAGCTCCTCGCC
>VGCA01000357.1 GCA_016870245.1 Actinomycetota bacterium
GCGTGCCTCGCTGCGGCATGGGCGCCGTCGATCGAGGTGCTCATCCTCGCCCGGATCGTCGGTGGCCTCGCCGCCGGCATGGCCTATCCGACGACCCTGTCGCTGATCACGGCGCTGTGGCTCCCGGGGGCGTCGCGCACCAAGTCGATCGCGCTCTGGTCCGCCACCGGCGGTGCCATCTCGGCGCTCGGGCCGCTGATCTCGGGTGTCCTCCTCGAGCACTACTGGTGGGGATCGGTCTTCTTGGTGACCCTCCCGCTCATCGTCGTCGGCTTCCCCCTCGCCATGCGGCTCCTGCCGGCGCACGTCAACGAGGACTCCGACCCGGTCGACAACGCCGGTGGCGCGCTGTCGGTCGTGCTCGTGGGTGCGTTGATCCTGGGCATCAACTTCATCGTCGTCCCGGGCAAGACCGAGCTCGCCCTCGGCCTGTTCGTGATCGCCGCGATCGCCGTCGTGCTGTTCGTGCTCCGGCAGCGGCGGGCGGCGAATCCGCTCTACGACCTCGGCATCGCGGCCCGGCCGACCTTCTGGGTGGCGGCGCTCGCCGGCATCATCGTGTTCGGGTCGCTGATGGGCGCGATGTTCATCGGGCAGCAGTTCCTGCAGAACGTGCTCGGCTACTCCACGATCGACGCCGGCCTCGCGATCCTCCCGGCCGCGGTGTTCATGGTGCTGCTCGCGCCGCGCTCGGCGAAGATCGTCGAGGCCCGGGGCGCCCGCTTCACGCTCCTCCTCGGCTATGTCCCCGTGCTGCTCGGCTTCCTCACGATGCTGCTGCTCTGGAAGGAAGGGATCCCCTACTGGAAGGTCGGGCTCGCGTACGCGTTCACCGGTGCCGGGGTGGGCCTCGCGGGCACGCCTGCGTCACGCTCGTTGACCGGCTCGGTGCCGGTGAAGCGGGTGGGGATGGCGTCGGGGACCGCCGACCTCCAACGAGACCTCGGCGGGGCGATCATGCAGTCGATCTTCGGCGCGCTGCTCACCGCCGGCTATGCGTCGGCGTTCGCGACGCTGATCGCCGGGAGCCCGAACGCGAGCGAGGTCAGCACCCAGGTGGAGGGCCAGCTCACCAAGTCGTTCTCGTCCGCGGAGGCCACGGCGCAGCAGTACCCGCAGTACTCGAAGCAGATCATCGCCGCTGCCCAGCAGTCGTTCATCGACGGGCAGGACTGGGCCTACGCGGCCGGCATCGCCGCGGTGGTCCTCGGCGCCGTCCTGGTCTTCTTCGTCTTCCCGAAGCGCGAGCGCGAGCAGGAGCTCCTCGCCGAGTACCACGCCGCGGACGTCGCCGCGGGCTCCGACGCCGCACCAGCCTGAGCCGGGCCTCCCGACGGCGGGTCAGGGGGCGGACCCGAGGATCCCTGCGGCACCCCCGGCCGCCGCGACGGTGACCTGGTGGTCGGTCGGCGTGCCGACCACGTCGGGCGCGACATGCTCGATGCCCTCGAGGAGCTGGTCGAGGGGCGGCCACCACCGGCCGGGTGCGAGCGCCTCGAGCGTGCCGAGCACCCGCGCCGCCTCGGGATCGACGGGGACGACGCGGTGGGGTGCGGCAGCGTGGAGTGCGCCGAAGTACCAGTGCCGGCGGGTGTCGGAGAGCTCCGCCACGCCGGTGACCAGGTAGTAGTCGGGCAGCTCCAGGGTGCGCGCCCGCCAGCGGGCGACGGTCTCGGCCACGCGCACCTCGAGCTCGCCGATCGCGCCGTGGTCCTCGAACAGTCGGACCCACGCGTCCGCGACGGGCGCGAGGGGGTCGTCGTCGTGGACGACGTAGGTGGTGTGTGCGCCGAGCACCCGGCGTACGCGCTCGGGTACGGACCCGACGAGGCACACGACGGTGGATGCACTGTGCTGCACGATGGTGCCGGATCGACCGGCCGTCACCAGTAGTCGCGCATGAGCTCGTGGGCCCAGGCGGGCTGGTGCGTGGACCCACGGGGCCCGAACTCGTCCATGTGGGGCTTGATGTCGACGACCGGGGTCCCGTCGATCGCGTCGAGCCCGGCGACCCGCAGCCGCGTTCCCTCGACC
>VGCA01000358.1 GCA_016870245.1 Actinomycetota bacterium
TGGGGACCGGTCCGGCGGCGAGGGCCAGGAGGTAGGACGTCGGCGTCTCCGCCCGCGCCCGGGGTCGCCCCCGGTCGCGGCCCTCGCGCTCGATGCGGCGGAGCATGTCGGTCGACCAGGCGGGCGCGACCCGTCGACGCCGCCGACGGACGAGCCACCACCCGATCGCGCCCAGCACCAGCACCCCGACGACGACGATCGGGACGAGCAGGCGCCGCAGCGCACGGAGGAGGCGTGCCGTCCACGACCCGTCGTACTCGCCGGCGAGCGGCACGTCGGCCGTGGGATCGAACGCCTGCCAGCCCACCCCCGGGAACCAGACCTCCACCCACGCGTGCGCGTCCCGTTCGCGCACGGTGAACGTGCGCCCGAGGAGCGACGGCTCCCCCGGCACGAAGCCGACGCCGAGGCGGACGGGCACGCCGAGCGAGTCGAGCATCGCCGCCGTGCTGGTCGCGATCTGCACGCAGAACCCCTTGCGGTCGACGAAGAGGTGCTGCTCGACCGCGTCGGCGTCGCGCGGAAGCGGCGGGATGTCGGTGGTGTATTCGGTGCGCGCCGCCATCCACCGCTCGATGGCCCGCACCGCGTCGTAGGTGGTCGGCGCGTCGGCGGTGACGCGACGGGCGAGGCGGGCGACCCGCTCGGAGACCGGGCCCTGCATCCGGGTCCGGGGCTCGGGGCCCCCGCTCGTGCGCGGGTCGTGGTCGCGCAGGATGTCGGGCGTCACCTGGGCCCGCAGGCTCGTGACCGTGTACTCCGAGCCCCGACCGAGGGGGCGCAGCAGCTCCACCGACCCGTCGGGCCCGTAGGTGTAGGTGCGCGGCGGCAGTCCGACCACGAGCGGCCGGTACGCGGCGAACACCTCACCGATCGCCGGGGCCTCCACCCGGAACCGCTGCTCGAACGGCTCGAGCGGCACGTCGCTGCCGGTCTCGACACCCGTGGGCCGGTACCGCACGGCGCCGACCGTGACCACCGGAGCCGACTCCGAGCGCGACCACTCGCGGCCGTCCCACACGTCGAACGACTGGCCCCGCCAGAAGTCGGGCGCGTCGGCCTCCACCCGCAGGACCACCGCGTCACCCAGCTCGCCGCGCGACGCGGTGTCGAGCGTCTGCTGGAAGCCGAGGTAGGGCGCCAGCTCCCCGTTGCCCTCGGAGCCCTGGGGTGGCTCCACGCGCGACGAGCCCGGGTCGATCTGGGATCCCCCCGAGGTCGTCTCGTCGCCGAGCTTCACGTCGGGCCCGAGCGCGAACCCGGTCAACGCGAGGAGGGCGAGGAGGATGGCGGGGAGCACGACCGCGCCCGGCCGCGCGACGACCCGGGCGGTGCGGTCGTCATCGCCGAGGGGACGCAGGCCGAGCAGGTCGGCACGCGCGGCGCACACCGCCGCGACGATCAGGGCGACGAGCGCGACCCGGATCCAGCGCCCGTCCACCGGACGATTTCCCAGGGCATCGGCGACCACGAGGAGGACGGCCACGACCGCGAGCCCGACCCGGATCGGGGGATGGCGCCAGCCGAGGCAGCCCACCGCCACGAAGCCGGCGACCAGGATGCGGGTGGGCTGCGGGTCGAAGGTGGCGGCGAGCCCCGCGGTGATCGCCACGACGAGCGCGATCGTCTGAGCGCCGTCGAGGAGCGCGCGCCGGCCCGTAGACGGCGTCATCGCCACTCGACCCCGCCCGGCGACACCACCAGCACCCGACCGTGGTCCGGCAGCGGGACCGGTCCGTAGTCGGCGACGGCCGTGCACCGGTGCAGCCCCGCGGCGTCGACCGCCACGCCCGGCCCGCCGAACCCGGCGTCGACGAGACCCGCCGGCCAGCAGGCGAGGACCTCGAGCCGGTATCCGGACCGCAGCGCCTCCCGGCCGATCCCGGCCGCCACCGCGACCGTCTGCTCCCCGGCGGCGCCGGGAACCTCGCCCAGGTCGATCGCCAGCCGCAGCCGGGGCGCGGCGTCGTGCTCGTACTCCCGGGTCACGAGCCGCCCGGCGCGGGCGGTGACCGGCCACGCG
>VGCA01000359.1 GCA_016870245.1 Actinomycetota bacterium
CGGGCCCGGGCGTCCTCCCGGACGCGCGCCGGCCGGCGCCGCACGACCACCCGCACCAGCGCGCCCCCGGTGACGAGCGAGTCCCGGAGTGGTCGCACGCTCGATCCGTCGACCGCCGTCCAGTCGACCGGCACCTCGGTCACGCGGTAGCCGAGGATGCGGGCCAGCACCAGGATCTCGGGGTCGAACGCGAACCCGTCCACCTCGCCCAGCGAGAACAGGAGCCGCGCCACGTCGCCCCGGAAGGCCTTGAAGCCGCACTGGGAGTCGTGGACGTCGAGGCGGGCCACGACCCGGACCATGCGGTTGAACGTGCGGCCCATGACCGTGCGCAGGGCTGTGGTGTTGTGGACCCGCGCCCCGGGGACGGCCCGGGATCCCACCACCACGTCGGCGTCGGCCAGCCGGCCCAGGAAGTCGTCGAGGGTTCCGAGGTCGGTGGCCAGGTCGGCGTCCATGTAGAGGACGGCGTCTCCCGTCGTCGCGGCCACGCCGGCGCGCACCGCGGCCCCCTTGCCCCGGTTCCGGGGCAGGCGCAGGACGGTGACGGGGAGCGCCTCGGTCGATGCCGCCCGGGCGACCTCGGCGGTGTCGTCGGCGCTGCCGTCGTCGACCACCACGATCTCGGTGGCCGAGCCCGCAAACCGTTCCGCGAGGACGCGCAGGGTCCCCGGGAGACGCGCGGCCTCGTTGAAGGCCGGGATGACGACGGAGAGTGACGGACGCGCGGACACCGGGCTCCTCGGCAGCAGGCGCCCATCATGTCAGGGAGGTCTGCCCGCGCTCGGGAGGGGGCGGGCAATAGATTGACGGGCCGTGGCTGCTCCCCCGTCCGGCGCCGGGATCGCCCGCGGCCGGCGAGTCGCCGGTTGGCGTCGCGGCGACGGCGCCGCCCTCGGGATCCTGGCCGCGGTCACGTACGTCCCGCTGCTCCTCACCCATCACGGGCGCCTCGACGCCGACACCAAGCAGTACCTCTACCTGGACCCCGCCGGGCTGCTCGAGAGCGCCCCCGACCTCTGGAACCGGCGGGTGTCGGGCGGCACGGTCACGCACCAGAACATCGGCTACCTGTGGCCGATGGGGCCGTACTACCGGCTCACCGACCTCCTCGGGGTGCCCGACTGGCTCGCCCAGCGGCTCTGGATGGGGTCGGTCATGTTCGCGGCGGCGGCCGGCGCCTACTGGCTGTTCCGCTCGCTGTGGCAGGACCGGCGCGCCGCCTTGGTCGGGGCCCTCGCGTACGGGGTGACCCCGTTCGCGCTCGGTCACATCACCGGCCAGTCGGCACTGCTGCTCCCGTTCGCCGCACTGCCGTGGCTCGTCGTCGCGGTGCGCAACGCGCTGCGGGCCGACCCGTGGCGCTGGGCCGCGGTCTTCGCGCTGGTGACCACGACCGCCGGATCGCTCAACGGCAGCTCGATCTTCTTCGTCCTGTTCGGCGCGTGTCTCTGGATCCCCTACGCGGTGTGGTGGGAGCGGAGCACCTCGCTGCGCACCGGCGTGCTCGTGCTGCTGCGCCTGGGCCTGCTCACGGTCGTGACCCAGCTGTGGTGGCTCGTGGCCTACTCGGTCGGCGGCGCCTACGGGCTCCCGATCCTCCAGGTGACCGAGACCGTGCGCGAGACCTCGGCCACCACGTCGGCGGCCGAGGTGCTCCGCGGCCTCGGGTACTGGTTCTTCTACGGCGGCGACAACCAGGGCCCGTGGCTCGAGGGCATCGCGCCGGCGTTCACGCAGTCCCTCACGCTGCTCGCGGTGTCGTTCGTCGTCCCGGTCGTCGCGCTCGCCCTCGGCTGGTGGGCCCGGTTCCGGGAGCGGGCGTTCTTCGTCGGCCTCCTCGTGAGCGGTCTGCTGATCTCGACCGTCGCGTACGGCACCACCGACCGCTCGTTCGTCGGGACGATCTTCGAGTCGACCAGCCGGCAGTCGGGCCTGGTCCTCAGCCTCCGCAACACCCAGCGCGCGGCCGCGCTCGTCGTCCTCGGCCTCGCGGGCCTCGCCACG
>VGCA01000360.1 GCA_016870245.1 Actinomycetota bacterium
GAGTCGCTGCGCGCGCTGGGCCGCGCGGCGCGTCTCCGTCGCGTCGGTGTCGACGGCGCCCGTCGGATCGCGCACCACTCCGTAGACCGCCCCGGCCTCGGCGGGGTCGATCCGACCCGCCGCGACGTCGGCGACGACGGCTCCCGGGTCGCGGTCGAGCGGATCGCCGAAGCCGCCGGCGCACGGCAGCCGGATCTCGTAGCGATCGTCGGCCGCGATCCGGACCCCGGTGGTGTGGACCGGGAAGACCTCGGTGGCGCCGTCGGCGCGGTCCACGACCATCTCCGCGGTGGATCCGGGGCGCCCACCGGCGAGGCCCTGCAGCGGCAACCAGCGCCGCATGCCGAACAACGTGCCGGTCATCGCGTCGATCCCGTGGGGCCGGAAGGAGAAGTGGTTCCCCGCGCCGGCGCGGTGGCGCCCGGCGCCGTCGGCCCCCCGTCGGGTTCGACGTTCCAGCACGAGGATCGGGTACCACGACTCCAGCACCTCGATGTCGATGAAGCTGCCGTGGCTGCGCACCCCGCGCGCGAAGATCCCGAGGTCGAGGCCGTCACGCCCCTCGCTCGCGGGCGCCCCCACCCAGTTGCCGTCGAACGGGATGAACGCGTCGGTGCTGCCGTCGGGCAGCGACCACGACCAGACCTGGTTGCCCAGACCCGAGTCGCCGCCGGTGCCGCTGACGTAGGCCCGGGCCGGCGCGTCGGGTGACGCGGCGAGCGCGAGGCCGAGCGCGGTCAGGGCGACCGTCGCCGCGTTGAGACCGACGTGCATGTGCGCGGCGCCGATCGGCGCCGGTGGCGCCGCGTCGACGATCGACCCTTCCGGGCAGCGAACCTCGAACACCGCGAGCAGACCGTCGTTGTAGGGCAGGTCACTCGCCATCAGCAGCCAGAGCATGACGCCGAGCTCGCTGGCGATGATGTACGGCTTCGAGTTGAAGAAGTGCGGGGTCTGGGGCGCCGCACCCGCGAAGTCGAACACCAGCCGGTCGCCGTCGACGGTGAGCGTGCACGGGACCGCGAAGAACTCGTCGTCGAACTCGGTCCACGAGGTCCATCGGTAGGTGCCGTCGGCGATCCCGGCGACCCGCCGACGCATCTCGGTCTCGGTGAGGTCGCGGATCGCGCGCAGGCTCGCCGCGAAGGTCGCGGCACCGGCCGCGTCGACGAGCGCGCCCAGGTGCTCGGTCGCGAAGTGCGCGCCGGCCACGAGACCACGCAGGTCCATCTCCACCAGCTGGGCCATGCGGAGGTTCGTGCGGAAGATGTCCCACACCTCGGAGACCTCGACCCCCTCCCGGAACAGGCGGACCGCCGGGACCCGCAGCGCCTCCTGGTAGCACTCCGTCGCCGCGGGCGCGAACGATCCGACGACCATCCCGCCCATGTCCATCATGTGGGCCGACACCCCGACCCACCCGATGCGGTCACCGCCCGAGAAGATGGGCCGCTGGATCATCACGTCCTGGGGGTGCAGGCCACCGCCGTGGTGCGGATCGTTGGCGATGAAGACGTCGCCGTCACGGATCGTGTCGCCGTGACGGGCGATCGTCGCCCGGACCGAGTGCGACGCCGCGGCGTAGTGGTAGAGGACCGTGCCGGCGCCGACGACGAGGTCGCCGTCGGCGTCCATGAGCGTGACGGAGTAGTCCTTCGACTCGGTGACCGCGGGCGACACCGCGGTGTGCTCGATCGCGAGCGACGCCTGCTCCGCGATCGCCTCGAGCCGCGACCGCAGCACCTCGAGGGCGACCGGGTCGTCGGCCGGAGCCCGGGCGAGGTGGGCGGCGTCGGGGACGCTCATCGGCCCGGCTCCAGGTCGATCGTGAGGGTGCCGACGCCGTCGAGTTGCGCCACGGCCTCGGCCGGGACCCACACGGTGGTGTCGGGCCCGTCGACGAGTGCGGGTCCGCCCAGCCGGTGCCCCGGGAGGAGGGCGGTCAGGTCGTGGACGGCGACCTCGCGGCACGCGTCGGGGG
>VGCA01000361.1 GCA_016870245.1 Actinomycetota bacterium
CAGCTCGTCGAGTGCGGCGCCGATCCCGGCGGTCACCGACGGGTCGATGGCGTTGCGCTTGGCTTCGCGGTCGATCTGCACGACCAGGACGCGGTCGTGGCGCTGCGTGTGCACGGTCTCCGACATGGCCGCGGAGGCTAGCCAGCCGCCCATCCTCTCGGCCTCAGAGCGTGCCGACCACCACGTGCTTCACCTGCTGGAAGGCCCGGATGCCCGGCACGCCGCGCTCGCGGCCGATGCCGCTGTGCTTGTAGCCGCCCATCGGCGTGAACGCGTTGGCCGCGCCGGTGTTGACCTGCACGGTGCCGGTGCGGATGCGACCCGCCAGGTCGAGGCCTGCGGTGAGGTCGCTCGTGTAGACGCCGGCCGACAGGTCGTACTGCGTGTCGTTGGTGATCGCCACGGCCTCGTCGAGGTCGGCGTAGCCCTGCACCGTGATCACCGGGCCGAACACCTCGGTCTGGGCGAGCGGGTTTGCGTTGTCGTCGATGTCGACCACCGTCGCCTCGTAGTAGTAGCCCCGGTCGCGCGACGTGGGCCGGGCCCCGCCGACGACGACCCGTCCCCCCGCGTCGACCCCCCGGGCGACGAGCCCCTCGATGCGGTCGCGTGACGCCGCCGACACCACCGGGCCGAGCATCGTCGCCGGGTCGCGCGTGTCGCCGATCGCCAGCGAGGTCGCGGCCGCGGCCACCGCGTCGAGGACCGTGGCCTTGTGCGCCTGCGGCACGAGCATCCGGGTCTGCAACGAGCAGCCCTGGCCCGCGTGGGCGAAGAAGACCGAGAACGCGCCCATCGCGGCGCCCGCGGGTCCGCCCTCCAGCGCGTCGGGCAGGTAGAGCTGCACGCTCTTGCCGCCGAGCTCGAGGATCTGGCGCTTCATCGTCGCCCCGGCCTGCGCCCCGATCTTCCGGCCCACCGCGCTCGACCCGGTGAAGCTCACGAGGTCGACGTCGGGGTGGGTGGTGAGCAGCTCGGCGCCCTCGGGGTCCGACTCCAGCACGACGTTGAGCACGCCGGGCGGCAAGCCGGCGTCGACCGCGGCCTCGCCGAGGATCGTGGCCTCGAGCGGGGTGGCCGGGCTGGGGCGCAGCACCACCGTGCAGCCGGTCGCGAGCGCGGGGACGATCTTCCACATGTTGGTGGTGAACGGGAAGTTCGACGGCGTGATCGCCGCCACCACGCCCACGGGCTCGTAGCGGCGGATCGACAGCTTCACCTTGTTGCCGGCCACGTACTCCGACAGCGGCATCTCGTTGTGCTCCCACTCGGGGAGCGTGCGGGCCAGGCCCACGAGGTCGCGGCTCGACGCGAGGCCCATGCCGACCTGCATCATCTGGGTGAACCCGAGCGGGCACCCGGCCTCGGCGATGACCGTGTCGGTGAGCACGCCGCGGCGGGCCTCGAGCGCGTCGGCGAAGCGCAGCAGCGCGTCGCACCGTTCGTCGACTGTCATGCGTGGCCACTGACCGGTGTCGAACGCGCGGCGGGCCGCCCCGATCGCGGCCTCCACCTGCCCGAGCGACGCGCCCTCCACCGTGCCCACGGTCTCCTCGGTGCCCGGGTCGGTGATGGTGAACGGCGCGCCGTCCCCCTTCACGAACGTGCCGTCGATGAACGGGCTGCGGCTGGTGACGAGGTCGGTCATGAGGACTCCATCGGCGGTGCGCCTGCCGAGGGCGGCAGGCTGCTCGCATTTCAGCGTGGGTCATGGCAATCTAGCGACGGTCCCGCGGCCGGGCAACGGCGCCGAGGGCGGGGCGACGAGGACGCACATGCCCATCAACCCCTCACCCGCCGTGCTCCGGGCCGCTGACGTGCTCGAGCACCTCGCGGCCCGCCCGGACGAGGCGTTCTCGGTGTCGGAGCTGGCCCGCGAGGTGGGGATGCCCCGGGCCACGTGCGACGCGGTGCTGCTCGCGCTGGCCGAGCGGGCGCTCGTCGATCGCCGGGATCCCGACCTCCGCTACGTG
>VGCA01000362.1 GCA_016870245.1 Actinomycetota bacterium
GGGGGTGGCGGACCTCGACGACCGGGGCTGGTGCACCGCCGCCGACCCGGCCCGGTGGTTCTCGCACCGCCGGGACGGGGTGACCGGACGCCAGGGCGTCATCGTGGTGAAGGAGGGCTGATGTGACGAGCTCCGGTGACGGTGTGGCGGCGCGCTTCGCCGAGGTACGGGACCGGGTGGCGGCCGCCGCCGGCCGGGTGGGGCGGGACCCCTCGACGGTGCGGATCGTGGCCGCGACCAAGACCGTGCCGGTCGACCGCGTCCGGTCGCTGCTGGCGGCGGGCTGTCGGGACCTGGGGGAGAACCGGGCCCAGGAGCTGGTGGCCAAGGCCCCTCAGCTGCTCGACGCGCCCGGAGGCCCACCGGTCTGGCACTTCATCGGGCACCTGCAGCGCAACAAGATCCGGGCGCTCGCCGAGTGGGTGGCGGTCTGGCACACGGTCGACCGCTCGTCGCCCATCCCCGGGATCGCCGAGCACGCGCCCGGCGCGACGGTGCTCGTCGAGGTCAACCTGGCCCGGGAGCCCCAGAAGTCGGGCTGCGACCCCGACGAGGTGGAGTCCCTGGTGGGTCTGGCCGAGCGCGCGGGCCTCCGGGTCGTGGGGCTGATGGCGGTGCCGCCCCGGGGGGCCGACCCCCGACCCTGGTTCGCCGACCTCGCGGCCCGGGCCGGGGCCCTGGGACTGCCCGAGCTGTCGATGGGCATGAGTGGCGACTTCGAGGTCGCGGTCGAGGAGGGGGCGACGATCGTGCGGGTCGGTCGGGTGCTCCTCGGCGAGCGACTCCCCGGGTAGCCTGTCGGCCGTGGCATCGTTCATGAAGCGGGCGATGGTCTATCTGGGGCTCCAGGACGACCAGGAGCACCAGTACGACCAGTACGGGTACGCCGACTACCCCCCCGACGAGCACGACGACACCGGCGAGCACCCGCAGGCGTATGCGCGCGACTACCGCACGCCCTACGACCGGGGCCCCGAGCCCGACTCCGACCGGGCCCGCTCCGGCGACCTCCGTGAGCTGCGCCCCGCGCCCGAGCCCTACGGCAAGGAGCCGACGGTCCGCACGATCCCTCGCGACGAGCCGCCCTCGGCGGTCACCGTGTCCCCCGGCGTGATGCGCTCGGTGGTCCCCGGGTCGGCCCGGGTCCACATCGTCGAGCCCCACGGCTTCAACGACGCGCAGGAGATCGGCGACCGGCTCAAGGTCGGCCAGCCCGTCATCCTCAACCTGCAGGGGGTGCCGCGCGATCTGCAGCGGCGCCTCATCGACTTCTCGAGCGGTCTCGCCTACGCCGTGGGCGGGTCGATGAGCCGGGTGGCCGACCAGGTCTTCCTGCTCACCCCGACCAACGTCGAGGTCTCCCAGGAGGAGAAGGAGCGACTCCAGGCCCGCGGCCTCTACCACGGCTGACCCGCGCCCGTGACGTCGCTGCTCTGCGCCTTCATCACCGCCTTCATCGTCGTCTTGATGGTGCGGGCCGTGCTCTCGTGGTTCCCGCTCCAGCCCGACGGGTTCCTGGCCCAGGTGAACCGGCTGGCGATCGACGTCACCGAGTGGGTCGTCGCGCCGCTGCGGCGGATCATCCCCCCGGTCGGGATGTTCGACGTGTCGTTCCTGGTCCTCGTCTTCGGGCTCTTCATCCTCCGGGGCGCGATCTGCTGATTCCAGGGTGATTTCCGGCGAAACCGGACCGGAAGTGCCCGCTGCGCAGGTGCGTCGGTAGCATGGCCCGCCATGGATGTGACTCCGCAGGAACTTCGTGACATCGAGATCCGGGAATCGTTCCGGGGCTACCACCGCGACGTCGTCGACGAGCTGCTCGAACGAGCCGCCGCGACGATCGAGCACCTGGAGCACCAGATCCGGATCCTCCAGGAGCGGCTGGCCTCCCAGCCGGCGGCGCGACGGGAGCGCGAGCGCGAGCCCGA
>VGCA01000363.1 GCA_016870245.1 Actinomycetota bacterium
GAAGTGGTCCCGCAGGCGAGCGGCGACGTAGTTGGCGTTGCAGACGGCCACCTCGGTGGCCCGCCGCAGCCCCTCCCCGCCCATCATGCGCACGTAGGCCCACGGGATCGGCAGGATCCCGGCCGAGCCCCACGGAGCACCGGAGATCGGGCCCACCCCGGTGGCCGGGCCGGCGTCACCCTGCAGCGGATGGTTGGGCAGGTACGGCGCCAGGTGGGCCTTCACGCCGATCGGGCCCACCCCCGGGCCGCCACCGCCGTGCGGGATGCAGAACGTCTTGTGCAGGTTCAGGTGGCTCACGTCGGCACCGAGCCAGCCGGGCCGGGCCAGGCCGACCAGCGCGTTGAGGTTGGCGCCGTCGAGGTACACCTGCCCGCCGTGCGCGTGCACGACGTCGCACACCTCGCGGATGTGCTCCTCGTAGACGCCGTGGGTCGACGGGTAGGTGACCATGAGGGCGCTGAGCCGGTCGGCGTGCTCCTCGGCCCGGGCCCGCAGGTCGCCGAGGTCGACGTTGCCGTCGTCGTCGCACTTCACCACCACGACCTTCATCCCGCACATGGCCGCGCTGGCGGCATTGGTGCCGTGGGCACTGGCCGGGATGAGGCACACGTCGCGATCGAGGTCGCCGTGGGCCCGGTGGTAGGCCCGGATGGCGAGCAACCCGGCGAACTCGCCCTGGGAGCCCGCGTTGGGCTGGAGCGACACCGCGTCGTAGCCGGTGACCTCGGCGAGCCAGGCCTCGAGGTCGGCGAACAGGCGCCGGTAGCCCACGGCCTGATCGATCGGGGCGAACGGGTGGAGCGTGCCGAACTCCGGCCAGGTGACCGGCGCCATCTCGGCGGTGGCGTTGAGCTTCATCGTGCACGAGCCGAGCGGGATCATCGTGCGGTCGAGCGCGAGGTCCCGGTCGGCCATGCGGCGCAGGTACCGCAGCATCTCGGTCTCCGACCGGTACCGCGAGAACACCGGGTGCGTGAGGTACCCGCTGGTGCGGCGCAGCGCCGCGGGGATGCCGTGGGCCGCGTCACGGTCGAGGGTGTCGACCGCGCCGACGTCGCCCGGCAGGCCGAACCCGCCCCACACCGCGGCGACCGTGCGGGCGGTCGACGTCTCGTCGAGCGCGACGGCGAGCGTGTCGCCGTCGACCCGGCGGAGGTTGACGCCCCGGTCGAGCGCTTCGGCGAGCACGTGGTCGGCCCGGCCGGGCACCCGCACGGTGATCGTGTCGAAGTGGTGCGGGGTGACCACGTCGACGCCCCCGCGGCGCAGGCCCTCGGCGAGCACCTCGGTGAGCCGCGCCACCCGCGTGGCGATGTGCCGCAGGCCGTCGGGACCGTGGTACATCGCGTAGAGGGCGCTGATCACGGACAGGAGCACCTGCGCGGTGCAGATGTTGCTGGTGGCCTTCTCCCGGCGGATGTGCTGCTCGCGGGTCTGAAGGGCCAGCCGCAGCGCGGGCCGCCCACCGGCGTCGACCGACACGCCCACGAGCCGGCCGGGCAGGTTGCGGGCGTAGGCCTGGCGGGTGCCCATGAAGCCGGCGTGGGGGCCGCCGAAGCCGAGGGGAACGCCGAAGCGCTGGGCCGATCCGACCACCACGTCGGCCCCCCACTCCCCCGGCGGGGTGAGCAACGTGCAGGCGAGCAGGTCGGTCGCGGCGGCCACCAGCACCCCGCGCGCGTGCAGCGTCTCCACGAGCGTCGACGGGTCGGCCACCGCCCCGCTCGACCCCGGGTACTGGAGCAGCACGCCGAACACGCCGTCGGCCGGGATGTCGGTGTCGGGATCACCCACCACCACCCGCACGCCGAGCGGCTCGGCCCGGGTCTCGACCACCGCGATCGTCTGCGGGTGGGCGTCGACGTCGACGAAGAACGTCTCGCCCGCCTTGCCGTTGACCCGGTGGCACAGCGCC
>VGCA01000364.1 GCA_016870245.1 Actinomycetota bacterium
TGAGAGCACCACGGAGGCGAACGCCTCGTTGATCTCGAAGAGGTCGAAGTCCGACATCGACATGCCGGTGCGGGCGAGGATTTTGGCGGTCGCGTCGACCGGGCCGTCGAGCAGGAAGTAGGGGTCGGTCCCCACCACCACCTGGTCCACGAGCCGGGCCCGGGGGCGCAGCCCGAGCGCGCGGGCCTTGTCCTCGTCCATCCAGAGGACCGCCGCGGCCCCGTCGGAGATCTGCGACGACGTCCCCGCCGTGTGGCTGTAGCCCTCGACCACCGGCTTGAGCTTGGCCAGTGACTCCATCGTGGTGTCGCGCAGGCCCTGGTCGCGGGCGACCGTCTGGGTCTGACCGCTGGGTTGCCCGTCGTCGCCGATCACCGGCGCCTCGACCGGGGCGACCTCCCGCTCGAAGCGGCCCTCGTCCCACGCCTGCTTGGCCTTGCGCTGCGAGTGGAAGCCCCACTCGTCGAGATCGGCCCGCGTGAGGCCCCGCTTCTCCACGATGCGCTCGGCCGCGCCGAACTGGCCGTTGGGCGGGTCGTCGTAGGGGTAATCGTCGCTCTTGTAGTGCCCCGGCCCGTTGATCACCGCCGCGCCGAGCTGCACCCGCGACATGGCCTCCACCCCGCACGCGATCACGATGTCGGCCCCGCCGTTAGCGATGAGACCGGCAGCCATGTGGTTGGCCTGCTGGGCCGAGCCGCACTGCGAGTCGACCGTGGTGCACGCGGTGGTGAAGCCGAGGCGGGCGCTGCCGAGCCACGCGTTGCGGGTGACGTTGGAGCCCTGCTCCCCCGCCTGGGTGACGCATCCGCCGATCGCCTCGTCGACGTCGGCCGGGTCGATGCCCGCGCGGTCGACCAGCGCCGTCAGCGCCGAGCGGAGCACCTCCGGCGACTTCAGCCCGGCCAGCCAGCCGTTGCGCTTGCCGATCGGCGTGCGCACGGCCTCCACGATCACCGGTGTACCCATGCCTGTCCCCCCTCGGTTCCCCGGGTCGACCAAAGAGGGCGAGTCTAGGATCCGCCCCGCCGTGGACACCCTTCCTGACCCCTCACCGCCCGAGCCCCCCGTACCGCCGGTCGAAGGCGACGGCGGCGACGGCGAGCTCGTCCACAACCTCTACGACCCCGAGGCCCTCCCCGAGCAGGTCGCCGCCAGCCGTCGGGCCGCGGATGCCGCCCGCCAGGTGGTGGCCGGGCTGGCCGCCACCCGGGTCGACGCCACCACGCTCGACGAGGTCACCGCCGCGCTCGAGCACCTCGCCGGCGTGCTCGAGCCCCACCGGCCGCCGAGCCGCTACTCGCAGACGGGCGGCCTCCATGGCGGGGTCCACGCCGACTCCCACGTGTGGGAGTCGCACCCGTTCATCGGCCCGTCGCACCCCCTCGCCCCGCCGTTCGTGGTGCGGCGGGTGGGCGACCGGGCGGTCGGACACGCCACCTTCGGCCACGTCTACGAAGGCCCGCCGGGCGCGGTGCACGGCGGGATCGTCGCCGCGATGTTCGACATGGTCCTCGGCGCCGCCACCTCGGTGGCCAAGCTGTCGGGCCTCACCGGCACCCTCACCGTCCGCTACCGCCGCCCCACCCCGATCGACCGGGAGATCCGCTACGAGGCGTGGGTGGAGCAGGCCGAGGAGCGCAAGGTGCACGTGGCGGGCGTGTCGACCTGCGACGGCGAGGTGCTCGCCGAGGGCTCGGCCATCTTCGTGCGGGTCGACACCCGCCGCTACGACGCGCCCGACGCGCGGGAACAGGAGCAGGGAACATGAGTGGGCCCCTGACCGGCGTGCGCGTCCTCGAGATCACCGGCCTCGGCCCCGGTCCGTTCTGCGGGATGCTCCTCGCCGACCTCGGCGCCGAGGTCCTGCGGGTGGAGCGGATCGAGTCGGCCCGG
>VGCA01000365.1 GCA_016870245.1 Actinomycetota bacterium
GCAACCTACCGGTCGCCGAGCGCCGGGAGCGGCGTCCCTCCCACGAGGTTGGAGGCGTACAGGTCACCCAGGCGGGCGACGCGCTCGAGCACCGCGGGGGCCTCGAACACCAATCGATCCGCGTCGCCGGCGGCGAGCGCGTCGGCCACCTCGTCCCACGTCACCGGGGTCGAGACCGTCGGCCGGGCGTTGGCCCGCAAGGAGTACGCGGCGACGGTCGTCTTGTGGCGGTCGTTCTGGCTCCAGTCGACGAACACCTTGCCCCGCCGGAGGTCCTTGCGCATCGTGACCGTCACGCGGGCGGGGTCGCGCTTCTGGAGGAGCTGACCGAGGGCGCGGGCGAGGGCCTTGGTCTCCTCGCTCGTCGCGTCGCGCACGGGGACGCCGATGTGCAGGCCCTTGCCTCCGGAGGTCTTCACCGCCGCGGTCAGGCCCAGGCCGTCGAGGAGCCCGCGCAGCGCGAGCGCGACGGCGGCGCAGTCGAGCACGCCCGCGGGGGCGCCGGGGTCGAGGTCGAGCACGAGCGAGGTGGGGGCGTCGGGGGCGTCGGCGGTGGACTGGCGGGTGTGCAGCTCGAGGGCCGCGAGGTTGGCGACCCAGATGAGGGTGGGGAGGTCGTCGACCACGGGCTGCTCGAGGTCGGGGTCGCTCCGGGCCCGGTGGACCCAGTCGGGCGCGTGGGGTGGGACCCGCTTCTCGAAGAAGGACGGGCCGTCGACGCCGTCGGGCCAGCGCACCATCGTGAGCTCGCGCCGGTGCAGGTGGGGGAGCAGCACGGGCGCGACCCGCAGGTAGTAGTCGATGACCGCGGCCTTGGTGAAGCCGGCGGCGGGGTACAGCACCTTGTCGAGGTTGGTGAGGGTGAGCGACCGGCCCTCGATCTCGACCGGGGCGGAGCCGGGCGTCGCGGACGCTGCCACGGCCCCGAACCTAGACTGGCGGATCCCGGCCCGGGTTCCGTGCTCGCCGCGGCTCCACCCGTCCCCGGCCGCGGTCAGGAGGTCACGGGGTGCCCAGCGCGATCTGGACCGGCACGATCAGCTTCGGGTTGGTGACCGTCCCCGTGCGCGCCGTGTCGGCCACGCGCTCGCTCGACGTGCGGTTCAACCAGCTCGAAGGCGCCACCGGAGCCCGCATCCGCTACCGGCGCGTGTCGGAGCAGACCGGTGACGAGGTACCCAACGACAAGATCGTGAAGGGCTACGGGATCTCGCCGGGGCAGTACGTGACCGTCACCGACGAGGAGATGAAGGCGCTCGCCCCGAAGGCGAGCCGCACCATCGACGTCGAGGACTTCGTCGACCTCGACGACATCGACCCGGTGTACTTCGAGCAGCCCTACTACCTGGTCCCCGACCCCAACGCGATCAAGCCGTACCGCCTGCTCGTCGACGCGATGACCGAGCTGCGCAAGGTGGCGATCGGGCGCTTCGTGATGCGGTCGAAGGAGCGCCTGGTGGCCATCCGCCCGCTCGACGGGCTGCTGTGCCTGGAGACGATGCGCTACGCCGACGAGATCGTGCCGGCGGCCGACGTGGTGCCCCCGCTCGAGGAGGGCGAGGAGCCCAGCGCCCGCGAGCTCGACATGGCCCGCCAGCTCGTGACCTCGCTCGCGGCGGACTTCGAGCCCGAGAAGTACCACGACGGCTACCGCGAGGAGCTGCTCGGCCTGATCGAGCGGAAGGCGGCGGGCGAGGAGATCGTGGCCCGGCCGGCCGCGGAGGAGTCGGGGAAGGTGCTCGACCTCATGGCCGCGCTCGAGGCGAGCCTCGCCCGCGCCGGCCGGGCGCCCGAGTCCGCCGACGCCGGCGGGTCGGCGGCGCGGCCGGCGAAGAAGGCCGCCGCCACCAAGTCCGCGGAGAAGGCCG
>VGCA01000366.1 GCA_016870245.1 Actinomycetota bacterium
CGACGGGCGCGGGGGCCGAGGTGCACCTCGAGGCCCGCCACGACGCCCAGCGCGCGGCGGGCGAGCGGCTCGGGGCGACCGGCCCGGCGGAGGGCGAGTACGACCTCGTGATAGAGGCGGCCGGCTCCCAGAGCGCGGTCGACCGGGCGGTGCAGCTCCTACGGCCCGGGGGGACCGTGGTGTTCCTCTCGACGTTCTGGGACCCGCTCACCATGCCCGGGCACGCGGTGGCCCTGAAGGAGGCGACGTTCAAGTGGTCGTTCACCTACGGCCACCACGCCGCGGGGCGCGACGTGGAGGTCGCGGCGGCGCTGCTCGCCCGCCGGCCGGAGATCGCCGACACCATGATCACCCACCGCTTCCCGCTCGCCGACGCGACCGAGGCCTTCCGCGTCGCCGCCGACCGCGCCCACGGCACGATCAAGGTCCTACTGGAGCCCGCATGAGCATCGACCTGGGGCTGGGCGGGAAGCACGCGCTGGTCACGGGCGCGGGGATCGGGATCGGGCGTGCCACCGCGATCTGGCTCGCGCGCGCCGGGTGCCACGTGACGGTGGCCGACGTCGACGCCGCCGCGCTCGCCGAGGCGGCCAGCGCGACCGCGGTCGAGGGCGCCGAGGTGCACACGATCGTGGCCGACCTCCGCGACCCCGATGCCGTGCGGCACATGGTCGCCGGCGCCGAAGGCGCGCTCGGACCGCTCGCGGTCGCGGTCAACAACGTCGGCTCGATGGGGGGTCGGGTGCCCACCCGCTTCCTCGACGCCGACGACGAGTGGCTGCGCGGCATCGTCGAGCTGAACCTGCTCGTGACCATGTACTGCTGCCAGGCCGAGGCCCGGGCCATGGTGGCGTCGGGCACGCCGGGCGTGATCGTCAACGTCAGCTCGGGCGAGTCGACCCGACCGTCGCTGCGCATGGCGCCCTACGGCGCGGCCAAGGCCGGCATCAACAGCCTCACCGGCACGCTGGCGGTGGAGCTCGGCGCGCACGGGATCCGGGTGGTGGCGGTCGCGCCGGGGACCACGCTGACCCCGGTGGTGGCCGCCGCGTTCGACGACGCGACGGTGGAGCGGCTCGTCGCAGCCCATCCGCTGGGACGCCTCACCGAGCCCGACGATCTCGCCCGCACCATCGTCGCGGTCGCCTCCGACCTCGGCGGCGCCGTGACCGGCAGCCTCGTCTTCGGCGACAACGGCGCCCACCTCGCCCGCAACCGGCCGGCGTTCTGATCGCCGGACGCGGCGGTCTAGGGTTCGGGCCATGACCCTCTCGTCCTCCCCCACCGGACTCGACCAGGGCCTCGACGCGGTCCGCGTGTTCCTCGGCCCCGACGGCGCCGACGTCACCCCGACGGAGTGGGACGCGGGGTCGGGCCGCCTGGCCCTGCGGCTCGAGCTCGCGGGGGCCGAGTGCCCGGAGTGCGTCATCCCCCAGCCCATGCTCGGCGAGCTGATGCTCGGGGCGATCCAGGAGCACGCGCCGGAGGTGCAGGCCGTCGACCTCGACGACCCCCGCGAGTCCGACCCCACCGCTGCCGCGCACTGACATGACCGACCTCACCGGCAAGGTCGCGCTGGTGACCGGCGCGGCGTCGGGCATCGGTGCCGCGAGCGCGCGTCACCTCGCCGCCCGGGGGGCGACCGTCGTCGCGTGCGATCTCTCGGAGGTCGGGGTGCGCACCATCGCCGAGGAGATCGGGGGCACCGCCGCGGTGCTCGACGTGTCCGACGTCGACGCGTGGGAACGCCTGCTCACCGACGTGTCCGACGACTACGGCGCCATCCACTTCGCCCACCTCAACGCGGGGATCCCCACCACCCGCCACCCGTACTCGCTCCTCGACGTGACCGTGGCGCAGTACCGC
>VGCA01000367.1 GCA_016870245.1 Actinomycetota bacterium
GCGCCCTCGTGGGCGGCCGCGAGCTGCTCGGGCGCGGCGCGGAGCGCGTCGACGACCCCCAGGGTGTCCGCCGGCATCGGTCGCTCGGCCTCAGGCCTCGAACGTGGGGGTGATGCCCTCGGCCGCGGCCTTGGCGACGAGACGCTCGTGCTCGGCGTCGTCGACCGCCTCGGCTTCGTCGATCAGCATGATCGGGATGTCGTCGCGGATCACGTAGCGACGGTGCAGCCGCGGGTTGTAGAGGGCGTCCTCGTCGGCGAGGTACAGCAGCGGGCCCTTGTCCTCGGGGCACGCCAGGATCTCGAGCAGTGCGGGGTCGAGCGCCACTGGGTCTCCAGTCGTGGGTCTTCTGGGCGGGTCGGGCGGGTCGGGAGTGTCAGTCTGCCTCGCCGCCGACGAGGTCGAGCACCCGGCCGGTGCGCTCCTCGCACATGGCGGCGTCGGCGGCCTCCACGTTGAGGCGGAGGAGCGGCTCGGTGTTGCTCGGGCGGAGGTTGAACCACCAGTCGTCGTACTCGACGGTGAGGCCGTCGAGCCGGTCCTGACGGGCGTCGGGGAAGGCGGCGGCGACGGCGTCGATCACCGCGTGGGGGTCGCCCACCCGACGGTTGACCTCGCCGCTGTCGGCGTAGCGCTCGAACGGGACCCGGAACTCCGAGAGCGGCACCCCGGCCTTCGAGAGCTGCTCGAGCACGATCAGCGCGGCGATGATCCCGGAGTCGGCCCGCCAGTTGTCACGGAAGTAGTAGTGCGCCGAGTGCTCGCCGCCGAAGATGGCGTCGGTCTCGGCCATCACGCCCTTGATGAACGAGTGCCCCACCCGGGTGCGCACCGGCGTCCCGCCGTGCTCCCGGATCACGTCGGGCACCGCCCGCGAGCAGATGAGGTTGTGCACCACCGTCCCACCCGGGGTCCGGGCGAGCATGGCCTGGGCGAGGATGGCCGTGGTGGTCGAGCCCGACACCGGCCGGGCCCGGTCGTCGACGAGGAAGACGCGGTCGGCGTCGCCGTCGAACGCCAGGCCGATGTCGGCCCCCACCGCGGTGACCTCCCGCTGGAGATCCCGCAGGTTCGCGACGTCGATGGGGTTGGCCGGGTGGTTCGGGAAGGTGCCGTCGAGCTCGGCGAACAGCATCGACAGCTCCATCGGCAGGCCGGAGAACACCGCCGGGACGATGAGCCCACCCACCCCGTTGGCGGTGTCGGCCACCACCCGCAGCGGGGCCAGCGCCGCGAGGTCGACGAACGAGCGCACGTGGTTGACGAACGGCCCGAGCAGGTTGCGCCGCTCGTGCCGCCCGGGCTCCTCCGCCCGCTCGAGCAGCCCTTCGGCCACCATGGCCTTGAGCTGGCGCAGCCCCGACTCCTCGCCCACCGGCGCGGCGCCCGCCCGGCACAGCTTGATGCCGTTGTACTCGGCGGGGTTGTGACTGGCAGTGAACATCGCCGCGGGCGCGTCGAGGCTGCCGGCCGCGAAGTACACGAGGTCGGTGGAGGCGAGGCCCAGGTCGACGACGTCGGCCCCCGCGAGGCGGGCGCCCTCGACGAACGCCTCCACGAGTGGCTCCGAGGAGGGCCGGGCGTCGCGGCCGACGAGGACGGTGGCGGCGCCCGTGAACGCCACGAAGGCGTTGCCCACGAGCCGGGCGATCGTCTCGTCGATCTGGGTCGGATAGATGCCGCGGACGTCGTACGCCTTGAAGATGGCGTCGAGGGTCTCAGGCGGAGGCGCAGCGGTCATGGCGCGATCCCGGCTCGGGGGCTCCGGGGGGAGCGGAAGCGGACGAGGGCGCAGCGTCAGGCGCCCGGCGTGGCCGGAATCGTACCCTCCGGGCCGCCCGCAGCCCGGTCCTCGGGGCCGGCCG
>VGCA01000368.1 GCA_016870245.1 Actinomycetota bacterium
ACGGGGGCTCCGGCCCCGGGGTCATCGTCGTGCAGGAGTGGTGGGGCCTCGACCCCGGCATCCTGGAGATCGCCGACCGACTCGGCGCCGCCGGGTTCGTGGCGCTGGTGCCCGACCTCTACCACGCCGTGCCGTTCTACGGCTTCCCCCAGGGCGATGCCGAGCCCGACTGGACCGGACTCACCGCGGCGGTGCGCGGCCACATGGCCGAGCACGACGACTTCTTCCCGCCCGATGCCGCAACTGCGCTCGAGGCCAAGCTCCAGGGCCTGGGCAAGGACGTCGTCGTGACCGTGCACCCCGGCTCGGGGCACGCGTTCATGAACCCGTACAACCCGCTGGGAACCCTCGACGAGGAGCTCGGCGCCCGGGTGTGGCCCGAGGTCTGCGAGTTCCTCCACGCCACCCTCCGGTAAGTCGGCGGCGGGGAGACCGGCGATGACCGACCCCGCAGAGGAGGCGGCGCCCGACGCGCCCGTGCGCTACGAGCGCACGTCGACCGGGCTCGAGTTCGACCGCGTCGCCTTCTTCAGCGACGCCGTCTTCGCGATCGCGATGACGCTGCTCGTGGTCGGCATCGGCATCCCCACCGTGTCCGACGCCGACCTCGGCGACGCGCTGCGCGAGAAGCGGGCCGAGATCACCAGCTTCTTCATCAGCTTCGTGGTGATCGGCGCGTACTGGCGTTCGCACCACCGGTTCTGGGCCGGGCTGAAGGCGGTCGACAACCGGCTGATCGTGGTGAACCTCTTCTACCTCGCGGCGATCGCGTTCACCCCGTTCCCCACCGCTCTGGCGGGCAAGTACACCGCCGAGCCGGTCTCGATCGTGATCTACGCCATCACCCTCGCGATCGCGAGCGGCCTCCAGGCGGTGTCGATGTGGCTCGCGCACCGTCACGACCTCCTGCGGGAGCGGCTGTCGTCGCGGTCGCTGCGCTACCTGCTCGTCGCCTCGGTCATCCCCGTCGCGGTGTTCCTCGCCTCGATCCCGATCGCCCTGCACGACACCGTGTGGGCGCTGTACTCGTGGCTGCTGATCATCCCGCTCGAGTGGGGCGTCGACCGGTGGCTGAGGCCCGACGACCTCGGCCCCGCGTACCGGTGAGCCGCCGGCGATCCGGGTCGGCCGTCGGCGCCGCGATCCTCCTGCTCACGCTCCTCACGGCCGCGTGCGGCGGCGGGAGCGACGCCGACGACGCCGCGCCCCCGTCGGTGCCGAGCACTCCGGCCGTCACCGTGCCCGCGCCCACCACCACGATCCCCGTCACGACCCCGCCCACGACCGCGCCGGCGGCGTTCACGAGCGCGGTGACCCCGGTGACCGCGGCCGAGCTCGGGGCATCGTGGCGCGCGGGCTGCCCCGTCGGCCCCGACCAGCTCCGGCGGGTCGACGTGACGTACATCGACTTCGACGGCCGCCCCCAGACCGGCGCGCTGATCGTGCACGCCGACGCGGTCGACGCCGTGCAGGCGGTGTTCCGGCGGCTCTACGACGCGCGGTTCCCGATCCGGCGCATCGAACCCGTCGACCGCTACGGCGGCAGCGACGACGCGTCGATGGCCGCCGACAACACGTCGGGGTTCAACTGCCGCAGCGCCGTCCGGGCCGACGGCGTGGAGCAGTGGTCGTCGCACGCGTACGGCCGCGCCATCGACGTCAACCCGCTGGAGAACCCCTACGTGCTCGGCAGGACCGTGCTCCCGCCCGAGGGCGCGCCCTTCACCGATCGGGCGCAGGTGCGGCCCGGCATGGCCGTGGCCGGCGGGCCGCTGGTCGACGCGTTCGCCGCGTCGGGCTGGCAGTGGGGCGGCCGC
>VGCA01000369.1 GCA_016870245.1 Actinomycetota bacterium
GCGACGTCCTCTGGGAACCCCTCGAGCAGTACGTGGGTGGCGCCGGGGGCGACGCACACCGCCGCGGGGCGGAACATCCGGGCGAGGGCCTCGGCGCCGCTCGCGTCGACGGTGCGCCACCCGGCCGCCGGGGCGACGGGCTCACAGCGCAGGGTGACCTGCACCAGCACGCCGAGCGTGCCGAACGACCCGACGACGAGACGGGCGACGTCGTACCCGCTCACGTTCTTCACCGTGCGCCCCCCGCCCTTCACGCAGCGGCCGTCCCCGAGCACGAGATGCACCTCGAGGAGCCGGTTGCGCACCGGTCCGTAGCGGAGGCGGCGCCGGCCGCTGAGCCCGGTGGCCAGGACCCCCCCGACCGTGGCCGCGGGGTCGCGCGGGTCGAGGGGGCACTGCTGGCCCGCGGCGGCGAGCACTGCGTCGAGCTCGGCGATCGTGGTTCCCGCGCCGACCGTGACCGTGAGCTCCGCCGGGTCGTACTCGATCACCCCGGCCGGGGCCGACACCTCGGTGCCGGCCGGGGGCGGGCCACCCACCTCCCAGTGGGTCCGACCCCCGACCGGGACGACGGTCGTGGCGGTGGCGACCGTCGCGGCGAGCGTCGCGACCGCTTCGGCGATCGAGGCGTCGACGGTGCCGGCGCTCACACCCACGTCCCCTCGGGTGCCCGGCGCACCTCGCCGCAGCGGCTCCCGCGCGGCAGGACCTTGTCGGGGTTCGCCAGTCCCGACGGGTCGAACGCGTCGCGGAGCCGGGCCTGGAGGTCGAGGTCGTCGGGGGTGAAGATCATCGGCATCGCATCGCGCTTCTCCATGCCGATGCCGTGCTCACCGGAGAGCACCCCACCCGCCGCCACGCACGTGCGGAGGATCTCGTCGCCGGCGTCGTGCACCCGGGTCCAGATGCCCGGCTCGCGGGCGTCGAACACGATCAGCGGATGCAGGTTGCCGTCGCCGGCATGGAAGACGTTCATCATCGTCAGCTGTTGCTCGCCCGCGATCCGGTACACCTCGCGCAGCACGTCGACCAGCTTGGTGCGGGGCACCACCGCGTCGTGCAGGTAGTAGTCGGGGGCGATGCGGGCGATCGCCCCGAACGCCGACTTGCGCCCCTTCCACAGCAGCGCCCGCTCCGTCTCGTCCTGCGCGACCCGGACGGTGCGCGCACCGTTCGCCCGCCCCACCGCGTCGATCGCGGCGACCTGCGCGGCCACGCCGTCGGCGAGCCCGTCGACCTCCACCAGCAGGACCGCGGCGGCGTCGCGCGGGTAGCCCGCGCCGACGTAGTCCTCCACCGCGACCGTGATCTCGGCGTCCATCATCTCGAGTGCGGCGGGCACGATGCCCGCGGCGATGATCCCGCTGACGGTGGCCGCGGCGTCGTCGAGCGCCATGAAGTCGAGCAGCAGCGTGCGGACGACCGGCGGGTCGGGCAGCAGCCGGACGGCCACCCGCCCCGCGATGCCCATCGTCCCCTCGCTCCCGACGAAGCAGCCCCGCAGGTCGTAGCCCGGCAGGTCGGCCGCGGTGCCGCCGAGGCGGGCCACCGAGCCGTCGCCGAGCACGGCGTCGACCGCGAGCACGTGCGCCGAGGTGACCCCGGAGGCCAGGCAGTGGGGTCCGCCGGCGTTGGTCCCCACGTTGCCGCCGATCGTGCAGGCCTGCTGCGAGGATGGGTCGGGCGCGTAGTGCAACCCGAGGTGGCTCACGGCGCGCGACAGGTCGAGGTTGAGCACGCCGGGCTCGACCCAGGCGATTCGCTCCGACGGGTCGACCTCGAGCACCCGGTTCATCTGCGTG
>VGCA01000370.1 GCA_016870245.1 Actinomycetota bacterium
GTGCAGCCAACCACGACGTCGACCACCGGGCCGAGCGCGACGGCACCCGCGTCAAGGCGCGCCAGTCGCCCCACGGGTGATGTCGCGGCGAGCGAGTCGCGCACGACCACCCAGGCGGGAGCGTCCGGCGGCTGTGCGACGTCACCCGTCGAGAGGCCACCCGCGCTGATCGACTGCGCACCCGGCACCGACACGCGCGCTGGCTGGCTGAGCGCAGGGTCGAGCGAGACGGCGGGGGTGCTCCCGTTCGGCGCCTGGCAGGTCGCTGGCGGTGCGGACTGCTCGGGCGTGACGACTCGGCGACCGCGCTCGTCACCGCCGACGAGCAGCGCAGCCGCGCTCCCGGCGATGAGGGCCAACGCTGCTACCGCGATCACACTCCGCTTCACGGGCCGCCTCCGATCACCGGCTTGCCGCCCGAGAACGTGAGCCGGCTGACGAACAACGAGCGCCAACCCACGTTGCGACTCCCGACACAACACGGCGTCCACGCATGGAACGCGAGCCACATCTGACCACCGGCATCGACGACGACATCGGGACCACCGGGCCCGGCGCCGTGCGGGCCGCTCGCGACGAGCGCGGTGGTTCGCGGCTTGGTGCACCCACCCGACGGTGACGTGCACTGCGCGTACCCGATCGCGTACTCGCTGCTATCCCACCAGTTGGCGGAGTAGAAGAGCCAGTACGCGCCGTCCGCGAAGACCATCGCGGGCCCCTCGATCAGTCGCTTCCACGGCTCACGACCGCCCGAGCTCCCGTCCTCCCACGCCTGATCGACACCGATGAGCGCGCTCGCCGGGCCGGTGAGGCTGAGGCCGTCAGGCGCGAGCGGAGCGGACCAGATGTAGGTGGCGAGGTTGCAGCAGTTGCCGTCGTTCTTCCACAGCAACCACGCGTCGCCAGCGGGATCGACGATCACCGACGGGTCGATCGAGCCGCCGTACCCGAAGTCGCACACGATCGGCCCGCTTCCGAACGGCTCGTACGGCCCGTCGACGTTGTCGGCAACCGCGACGCCGATGCACTGGTCGGGCGCCGACGCGTTCGGCGCGGTGTAGTACATGACCCACGAGTCGCCGAACGGCTCGACGGCCGGCGCCCAGTACCGGTGGCGCGTCGTCGCCTGCCACGTCGCCGGCAGGGGCTCGGCCAGCGCGTCGGGCACGCCCCTCGCCCACGCGCCGAGCGTGCTGCCGTGCCCGACGGGGACGCGCGGCCACCGACCGCTCCAGGAGGACGCGGTCGAGAAGGCGCGGAAGTCGGGGACGGCCGAGGTGGCGTCGGGGTCGTGCAGCACGACCTCGGGATCCGGGAAGTCGGTGTTGTAGGCGACCGGGCTCGGCGCGAACGATGTCGGCGGCGCTGGCGTCACCGGGACGCACGCGGCCGCGCCGAAGCTGAGCATCGCGAGCAGGAGCGCCGCCCACCCCCACCGGCCAGATCCCACGCTTGGTGGCCGCATGAGCGCCACAGGCTACCGAGGGCGCCCCGATCCCGCCACTGGTGTGGCTGCAAGGTCACGCTGTGGCCCCTGTGGCCGGTGTTACCGTCGTTGGCGATGGCCACCAAGACCACCGCTCGGAAGCGCGCGCCCGCGAAGCGGTCCCGCGCAGCCTCGAAGCCTCGCGCGAAGCGGCCGCCGGCTGAGCCGCCCATCCGCGTCCGGGCCGCCGAGGCAGCCCGCCGCGAGCTCGGTGGCCACGGCGCCGATGCGGCTGCGGTCGGCCTGCTCGTCCTGGCCATCCTCACC
>VGCA01000371.1 GCA_016870245.1 Actinomycetota bacterium
GGCGCCTGCTTCGTCGACGTCCTGCCGCCCACCATCCGGGTGATGCCGACCGGCCCGGTGGGCGCGCCCGGCTCGCCCGACCGGCAGGCCCGCGTGCTCGCCACCCTGTCGGAGCACCACTGCGACGATCGGCACTGGCACGTCGGCCCGGTGGGCGTCGAGCCGGGGCTCCAGGGTCTCGGCGTGGGCGGGGCGGTGATGCGGATGCTCTGCGATGCCATGGACGATGCCGGGGAGATCGCCTTCCTCGAGACCGAGACGCCCGACAACGTCGTCTTCTACCGGCGCCTCGGCTTCGAGGTGACCTCGCGGGCCGAGCTCCCGGGTCTGCCCCTCTGGTTCATGCGGCGCGACCCCCGCTGACCGTCTCCCGTGGCCTTCTCGGGGCATGGCGGGCGCGAGATCGGGCCGCCATGACGCGAGAGTGCGGCGGTGGCGCGTCGTAGACTCACGTGGTGAGTGACGTCGCCGTCATCGGTGCCGGGTACGTCGGCCTGACCACCGCCGCGTGCTTCGCGCGCCTGGGCCACACGGTGCGCTGTGCCGACATCGACGCCGACCGGGTCGCCCGCCTGTCGAAGGGCGAGATCCCCATCCTGGAGGAGGGGATGCCCGCGCTGGTCGCCGAGGGCCTGTCGACCCGGCGCCTCGAGTTCGTCATCGGGGCCGCGGCGGCGGTGCGGGGCGCGCAGTTCGTGTTCCTGTGCGTGGGGACCCCGCCGGGCGAGGACGGCAGTGCCGATCTCTCGGCGATCGAGGCGGTGGCCCGCGAGGTCGCGCCGATCGTCGAGCCCGGCGCGGTCGTGATCAACAAGTCGACCGTGCCGGTGGGCACCACCCGGCTCGTGGCCCGCTGGCTCGCCGACGCCGGCGCCCCCCACGAGGTCTTGGTCGCGTCCAACCCGGAGTTCCTGCGCGAGGGCACGGCGGTGCGCGACTTCCTCCAGCCCAACCGCATCGTCATCGGCTGCGACGACCCGTCGGTCGCGGTGCGGGTGACCGAGCTGTACCGGTCGATCCCCGCCCCGATCGTGGTCACCGACGCCGCGTCGGCCGAGATGGTCAAGCAGGCGTCCAACGCCTTCCTCGCGATGAAGATCTCGTTCATCAACGCGGTCGCCAACGTGTGCGAGGCGGTCAACGCCGACGTGCGTGACGTCGCGCTGGGCATGGGGTACGACGCCCGCATCGGCTCCGACTTCTTGCACCCGGGGCCGGGGTTCGGCGGGGCCTGCCTCCCGAAGGACACCTCGGCCCTGCTGCACACGGCTGAGCAGTACGGGTACGACTTCAGCGTGCTGCGCGGCGTGCTCGAAGTCAACGACCGCCAGCGCCACCGCATCGTCGAGAAGATCCGCACGCAGGTGGGTGGCGACCTCGTCGGCCGGCGCGTCGCCGTGCTAGGCCTCACGTTCAAGGCCAACACCGACGACCTCCGCGACTCCCCGTCGATGCAGATCGCCGAGGACCTGCTGGCGGCAGGTGCGGTCGTGGGCGCGTTCGACCCGGTGGCGGGCGAGGCGGCCGGTCGCATGGCGCCGGGCCTCGACATCGCCACCGACGCCTACGCCGCGGCGGCCGGGGCCGACGTGCTCGCGCTCCTCACGGAGTGGGACCAGTTCCGCTGGCTCGACTACACGCAGGTCGCGGCGACGATGGCCTCGCCCCGGGTGGTCGACGCGCGCAACCTGCTCGACCCGGCCGCGATGCGCCGGCTCGGGTTCATCTATCAGGGCGTCG
>VGCA01000372.1 GCA_016870245.1 Actinomycetota bacterium
CGGTGGTGCGATGAGGCCCGCGCCGTGAGCGACGCGCGGCGGACGGTCGCCCCGACGGTCGCGCTCGCCGCGATGAGCGCCGCCGTCGCGGTCGGGTTCACCCCCCTGATCGCCGGCGACGGCTGGCTCCCGGTGGTCGTCGGCGCCGCCGTGCTCCCGCACGTGATCGGTCTGCTCACGCGCCGACGGGCGACGGTGCTCCAGGTGGCGCTGTGGCTCGTGGGCCTGGTGGGCTACGTCGCCGTCACCGTTGCGACGTCGGGCGCGCCGCTCTCCCGCACCCACACCGTGATCGGCGATCGGCTCGAAGCGGGCCTCCGGATCCTGCGCGACCAGTCCGCGCCCGTCCCCGACCGACCGGGAGTCGTGCTCCTCGCCGTCATCGTCGTGTGGATCATGGCGGCCGCGGCCGACGTCCTGGCCTTCCGGCGCTGGGCGTCCGTGGGCGCGTTGGCGCCCGGCGTCACGGTGTTCATCTGGACCGCCGCGCTCGCTCCCGACGCGGGGCAGCCGGCCCGCGCCGCCGCCGCCGTCGCCGTGACCGCGGCCGCGTTCCTCGCCCTGCAGCACCAGGTGCTCCAGACCCGCCGGCGGCCGGCGGTGGGCAGCGACCAGGCGGTTCCCGCTCCCCGCCAGGTGGTGGCGGGCGTCGGCATCGCGGTCGTCGCCGCGCTCGTGGCCGCCGCGCTCGCCCCGTCGCTGCCGGGAGCCGGCGCCGACCCGCTGGTCGATCTCCGCGACGACGGCCGCGGCTCGTCGGTGTACCAGACGAGGATCCCACCGCTGGTCGGCGTCGCCGACGACCTGCAGCTCGGGGAGCGGGTCGAGCTGTTCACGGTCGCGGCCGATGCGCCCCAGTACTGGCGGACGGTCGCGCTCGACCAGTACTCGTCGGTCGCCGGAGGCCAGTGGACGCTCAAGGCCGACGGGGGCGACATCGACCGGGGGCTCGACGACGACGTCCCCGCCGGGTCGATCCGCCAGCAGTACGCGATCGGACCGCTCGAAGAGCGCTGGATGCCCGCCGCCTTCGACCCGGTGGCGGTGAACCGACCCGACACGCTCGTCGTCTCCGACTCCCGCACCCTCGTCACCGGCGAGGACGCGGTGACCGGGCTGACCTACACCGTCTACTCCGAGGCACCGGCCGCCACCGCGACACCTTCCCAGCAGCGCGCGACCTCACCGGTCCCGGGCGACCTGGTGCAGTTCACCGAGCTGCCGCCGGACGTGCCGGCCGAGGTCGCCACCCTGGCGCGCGAGGTCACCGCAGGCGCCACGAGCCCCTACGAGCAGGCGAGCCGGCTACGCGACTACTTCCGCGACGGTGCGTTCACCTACGACCCGACCGTCGACCTGAACGACAGCGCCGACGCGACCCTGGTGTTCCTCCGCGCCCGGCGGGGCTTCTGCGTGCAGTTCGCGAGCACCTACGCGCTGATGGCCCGATCGCTCGGGATCCCCGCCCGGGTCGGGGTCGGGTTCACGCCCGGGACCCTCGACCCGACGACCGGGCGCTACGTGGTGAGCAACTTCGAGGCCCACGCGTGGCCGGAGATCTGGCTCCCCGACATCGGGTGGACCAACCGGTTCGAACCGACCCCGCCGAGCGGCGCCCCGGGGGGCAGCGACCTGCCCGGCGACACCACGGGCGCCGGGGTCACGCCGCCGGTCACGGCGCCGCCGCCAACGACGATCGCGCCGGTCCCCGGGGCGGCCGATCCGGTGCCTCCGGTCC
>VGCA01000373.1 GCA_016870245.1 Actinomycetota bacterium
GCACGACCACGCACGCGGGCGCGAACGGCCGGGTCCCGGCCAGGGCGAGCTGTGACGCGCCGGACACGAACGTGATGTTCCCCGCCCGGCCGAGGACGAGCGCGTCGATCCCGGCGTCGGCCATGGCCGAGAGCGTGCGGCCAAGGTGCTCAGGCATCGCGCAGGCTCCTCACTCGTAGTCGGAGTCGTCGCGGCGGGAGATGCGCTCGGCGCCGGTGTCGGTGACCACGACGATGTCCTCGGCCCGGAATCCGCCGTGCCCGTCGTCCCAGATCACGGGTTCCAGCACGAGCACCGTGCCGGGCGTGAGCACCACCGTCTCGTCGAACGCGTCGCCGAGGTCGGTGCCGATCAGGGGGGCCTCCGCGCTCTCGGTCCCGGTGCCGTGGGCGAGGTAGAAGTGCGCGAGCCAGGGGGTGCGACGACCCGCCTCCACCGCCTTGGCGACCCGGGTGAGCTCGAGCGCGGTGACGCCCGGACGAATCGCGTCGACCACGGCGTCGATCACCGCGCGGTAGCGGGCGCACTGGTCGCGCCGGGTCGCGTCGGGTGCCTCGCCCACGATCCAGGTGTGGCCGAAGTCGGACTGGTAGCCCTCGTACTGGATGCCGTTGTCGACCCAGATGACGTCGCCGGCTGCGAACGGCCGGTCGGTGGTGCGCAGCGGGAAGACCACGTCGCCGGTCATCGTGAACGGGCCCGCGGCGATCGACGGCGGCATCACCTGCCAGATCGGGTCGACGGTGTTGCCCGACGCGCCGAGCGCGAAGATCCGCTCGAGGAGGTGCCCGGTGAGATCGGTGCCGCGGACCCCCGGTCGGAGGATCGCCTTCACATCGGCGATCGCGGCTTCGTTGATCCGCTGGGCCCGGCGGATGCACTCGAGCTCGTCGGCCGTCTTCTGGATCTTGGCGCGTCCGAGGGTGACGCTCGCGTCGGCGAGCGGCCGGGTTCCGAAGGCGGCGCGCAGCGGCATCGTGAGCTCGTCGACGGCGAGCACGCCGGCGGGGCACGCCTCGTGCACGAGCGCGGCGAGCGCGGCGGCGTCGTCGGGGATCTCGAGGCGCAGCCCGCCGTGCACGTGGTCGGTGGGCAGGTCGGGTGGCGCCCCCTCCGGGTACCAGGTCCACAGGTGGGGGGGCGCGCCGTCGGCGGTGACCAACGCCACGGCCCGCCGGTGGTTGGCGAGGTTCTGGTCGCAAGCGGGGACCCGGACGCCGGTTGCGTACACGACGTTGCCCTGGCCCAGGAGGAGCAGCGCGTCGATGCCGTCGTCGGCCATCGACGCGACGAGGCGGGCGTGACGGTCCCGGCGCATCCGGGCGAGGTCGAGCGCGGTGTCGAACGCGAGCGTCATGGTCTCCCTCGCGCCCCGGCGCGTGCGGCGCGGGGTCCGGGGCATCCTGACATGCCCGTCGGGGTGCCGCACGACCGGTGCGGCCCGTGCGGGCGGGGCGTCGCGTGTGTCGTTCCGGCGGGGCACCGACCCGCCCCCGTAGGGTCGAGGCGTGAGCGTCACCCACCCGCGTCCGCACCTTCCGATCGTCGCGGTGGTGGTCGCGGTCGCAGCCTGGGGGGTCGCGCCGCTGCTGGTGCGGGCGATCGACGCCGACTCGGCCACGATCATCTTCTGGCGGGTGCTGCTGGCCCTGCCGATCGCGGTGGGGGCCGCGTACGCCACCGGCGGTGGCATGTCGGTCCCGTTGATGCGCCGGG
>VGCA01000374.1 GCA_016870245.1 Actinomycetota bacterium
CCGCGGTCGTGCCCGACGGCGGCGGGGCCGCACCGGTCGGTGCGCCGGCCGCGTCCGGGCCCCTCGGCGCGCCGCTCGCCGGGGTGCGGGTGCTCGACCTCGGTCTCGGCGTCGCCGGGCCGTTCACCGGGCGGATGCTCGCGGACCTCGGCGCCGACGTCATCAAGGTGATGGCGATGCACGACGGCTTCTGGGCCGGCACCCACATGGGCCTCGGCACCAACCGGGGGAAGCGCAGCCTCACGCTGAACCTCAAGCACCCGCAGGGCCGCGAGGCGCTCGAGCGGCTGCTCGCCACCGCCGACGTGCTCACCGTCAACTGGCGGCCGGGCGCGGCGGCCCGGCTCGGCCTCGACTTCGAGACGCTGCACGCGAAGTACCCGCGGCTCGTCTGGTGCAACACCCGCGGCTACGAGAAGGGCCCCCGCTCCGATCTCCCCGGCACCGACCAGACCGCGGCCGCGCTGACCGGCACCGAGTGGGAGGACGGCGCGATGGACGCCGGCAACCCGCCCCTGTGGAGCCGGTCCAACATGGGCGACACCGGCAACGCGCTGTTCGCCGCCATCGCGATCACCGCGGCGCTGTACCACCGTGACCGCACCGGCGAGGCCCAGGCGGTGAGCACGTCGATCGTCAACGCGGGGCTCCTCGCCACGTCGTACGCGTGGATCGACTCCGACGGCAACCCCGCCGACTGGGGCCACGTCGACGCCGCGCAGACCGGCCTGTCCGACGACTACCGCATGTTCCGCGGCGCCGACGACCGCTGGGTCTTCGTGGTCGCACCGGACGTCGACACGCGGGCGGCACTGCGCCGTGCGGTGACCGGTACGGACGTAGCGACGGCCGACGAGCTGGAGGTCGCGTTCGCCACGAAGCCCGCCGCCGAGTGGTTCGCCGCGCTCGACGCCGCCGGCGTGCCCGCCGAGGTCGTCGACGAGGAGTTCTGCCGCACGCTGTTCGACGACCCCCACGCCCGCACGCTCGGGCTCGTGGCCGAGACCTGGGCCGGCGGCGTCGGCCGGTTCGAGGACCCCGGGCTGCTCATCGACTTCTCGGAGACGCCGGGCGTGATCCAGCGCGGCCCGTGCCTCTGCGGCGAGCACACCCGCGAGCTGCTGCGCGAGCTCGGGTACGGCGACGACGAGATCGACGCGCTCGCCGCCGAGGGCGCGGTGCTCGACGTGCCGGTGGAGCGCGCCGGCGCATGACCGCGGAGCCCACCACCCTGGCCCCGAGCCGGGCCCGTCGCCGCGACGGCGAGGCGACGCGCGAGAAGGTGCTCGAAAGCGCGATCCAGTGCGTCATCGACGTCGGCTACCGCGAGACGAGCACCAACGAGATCGCGCGGCGGGCCGGGGTCACCTGGGGGGTGATCCAGCACCAGTTCGGCAGCCGTGAGCAGCTGCTGCTCGCGGTGCTCGACCACATCTGGGCCCGGCTCCAGGGGCTGGTGCGGGACGCGGCGATCACCGGGGCCACGCTCGAGGACCGCCTCCGCGGCGTGCTCGATCTCCTGGCCGTCCACTACGGCGACCCGTGGCACCTCGTGGAGCTCCAGATCGGCCTCGACCTCAGCAGCAACCCGAAGACCTCGGCCGACACCCGCGACGCCGTGACCCGGCACGGTGCTCGGCTCGGGGAGATGTGGCAGCCGCTGTGGGGCCAGGCCCTCGGCGATCTCGCCGACGACCCCGCGCTGGTCAGC
>VGCA01000375.1 GCA_016870245.1 Actinomycetota bacterium
GGCGCTGCCGGCCGCGACGTCGCCGTCGGCCGGCGCGTCCGCCGCGCGGCGCTTGTGGCCGACGGCGAACGCGGGGGCGCCGGCGATGCTCACCAGGAGCGTCATCCCGTACCAGAGGAGACCGATCGCGACGGCCCGGCCGGTGGGCACGCCGAGCGGATGGAGCAAGAACGCGAGCAGACCCTCGCGCACTCCCAACCCGCCGATCGAGATCGGCAGCACCTGCGCCATCGCCACCGCGGGCACGTAGGCCAGCACCGCCGCGTTGGGGACGCGCACGTCGACCACGTGGAAGGCGCAGTAGACGGCGCCGACGACGACCAGCTGGTAGGCGAGGGCGGCGAGCAGGGCGCCGCCCGCGTCACGGGGGTCGCGGCGCAGACGGTCGACACCCACGTGGACGGCGCCGATGGCCCGCATCCAGTTGTCGTGCTCGGCGAAGCGCCCGGCTGCCTTCGGGTGGCCGGCGAGGAAGAGGATCACGAAGAGCATGACGAGCGTGACGCCGGCGATCAGCAACGGCAGGGTGCTCCGGTTCACGTCGAACAGGCTCGGGTTGATGGCGAAGCCGGCGAACACGAGGAGGGGGAGGACGACGAACCCGGTCAGCCGCTCGAGCACCACCGCGGCGAAGGCGTCGGTGGTGTTGCCGGTGTCGGCCGACGACCGGCTGACCCGCAGCACGTCGCCGCCGATCGTGGAGGGAAGCAGGTTGCCGACGAACTGGCCGGCGACGTAGTGCTTGAGCAGCGTCCGCAGGCGCACGTGGTACCCGAACACCGCCAGCACCCGCTGCCAGCGCCAGGCGGCGAGGACGAAGCTCAACGCCATCAGCAGGATGCCGGCGGCGAGGAACAACCAGGTGCCGCGGGTGGGGTGGGGCGGGACGAAGTCGTCGAAGTGGATCTTCGTCAGCAGGATCCCGAACAGGACGGCGCTGACCAGGATGCGGGCGCCGAGCCGGGCGTGGTGCCGACGGCGTGCCGGGACCTCCTCCGCAACCGCCATCCCCGTAGATTACGAGCAGGTGCACGCCGGGGGCGGCTCGTCGCCCGTGTCCGCCCGGTCGAGCAGTGGAGGCGCCGTGCGGATCCTGGTGGAGGACGGCGTCGAGCTCGAGGTCGTGGTGTCGGGATCCGGGCCCGCTCTCGTGTGCGTGCACGGGTTCGGCGGGGCCAAGGAGGACTTCGCCGACCACCTCGACGAGCTCGCCCGGCAGGCCACCGTCGTGCTGGTCGACCTGCGGGGCCACGGCGACAGCGCCGGGCCCGCCGATCCGGGCGCCTACTCCCTCGACCGCTGCGCCGCCGACGTGCTCGCGGTCGCCGACGCGCTGGGTCTCGACCGGTTCCGGATCCTGGGCCACTCGATGGGCGGGATGGTGGTGCGGCGGGTGGCGCTCGCAGCCCCCGACCGGATCGAGGGCGTGGTGTTCATGAGCACCGCGGCCGGACCGCCCAAGGGCCTCGACCCCGACCTCGTCGACCTGGGGGCCCAGCTCGCGCTGGAGGACTTCGCCTCCCTGAAGGCGGTGCTCGACGAGGCGAAGGCGCTGGGGACCCCCGCGTTCGAGCGCCTGCTCGCCGAGCGGGAGGGCTTCGCCGCCTACGGAGAGTGGAAGTGGTCGCGGCTCACGCCCGAGATGTGGGCGGCGCTCGGCCCGGAGATCGTGCGCGAGCCC
>VGCA01000376.1 GCA_016870245.1 Actinomycetota bacterium
GCACGCCGTGCGCGAGGATCTTGCGCGACCCCAGGGCGAGCACCGCGAGGAAAGCGGCAAACGCGACCGTGCCCGGGTGGCGCAACGCGTCGGTCACGTCGTCGATCCAGGTCCGCAGCCGGTCGCCGATCGACTCCATGCGCTCGTCGGCATGGTGATGCGAGAGGAACGACCGCACGCGGGTCGTCCACCCGAGCTGCAGCTCCCAGAGGTCGAGGTCGTGCACCGTGCGGTGCTTCTGGGCCCGCCGGCGCGCCTTGCGGACCTGGCCCGGCCGCAGGAGGTTCCACCACCACGCCCGGGCCTCGGCGAACGCCTCGGTGCGGCGGCGGCTGAACATGAACGCGATCGCCTCGAGCAGCGAGGCGACGATGCCGAACGGCACGATCCACACGAGCGAGAGGAACGAGTAGCACGCGAAGACGGTGCGAACCCGGCGCCGGGCCCGGTCCCGGATCTCGAGGCGGTCACCCGTGGTGCGCTGGTTCGCCACCTCGTGGTGGCGTACCCATGCGTCGGGGACCACCATGACGCGGGCGCCCGCGAGGCGGGCCCGCCAGCACAGGTCGAGGTCCTCCGAGCCCGGGAAGGCGTCGGGGTCGAACCCGCCGAGGGTGCCGAACAGGTCGGCGCGCACGAGCATCGTCGCGCTCGACACGTAGAACACGTCGCGCACGGCGTCGTGCTGCTCCTGGTCGAGCTCGCCGGGCTCGATGCCGGTGTGGGTGCCGCCGAATCGGTCGATCGCGCGGCCGACGTCGAGGAGCACCTCGGGCTGGTCGAACTCGACCAGCTTGGGCCCGCAGATCGCCGCGTTGGAGCGGTACGCCTCCTCGACCATCAGCCGGATGGCCGACTGGTCGAGCGCGACGTCGTCGTGCATGAAGCAGAGGAACGCGGCGCCCTCGACCGCATTGAGGGCCTGGTTCGCCGCCTCGGCGAAGCCGTCGGCGCGGGTGCGCCGCACGAACGCGTCGGGCAGCACCTGCTGGACGCGGCTCGTGGGGTCGGTGTCGGAGCCCGCGTCGACCACGAGCACGTCGAGGCCCGGGTAGTCCTGGTGCGCGAGCGACCAGAGCGCGTCCTCGAGCTGGGGCCCGGGGTTGTGGGTGACCAGCACCGCGACGACTGCGGGAGGGGCGAGATCCTCGGCCGCCAGCTCCTCCAGGGGGCCCGCGGGATCCGGGGCGGGCCGGGTGTCGGGTGGGTCGGCGGCAGTCATGGGACCTGCGGAGGATACCGGTGGGCACCGCTCCGCCGGCGGCCATCAGCGGCGATTCGACGCCGGGTCGGGCGCCGCCGCGCCGTGCGGGCGGCCCCCGCCACGTGCGGCGCGTCCGGATCCCGCCCGGAACCCACCGAGGGGTGCTTGCAATAGTTAGCACTCTGCGCTATCCTGCAAGCAGACCCCGGCGGGGTCCCGGATCCCCCTCCCGGACCTCGCCGTGCCCGCAGGGCCCCGGCCCGCACCGACCCGAGGAGTGCCTCGATGACCCAGAACCCCACCCCCGACCCCTCCGACTCGCCCGAGACCGCCCCGAAGGTCAAGGCCGCCAAGGCCGCCCCGAAGGCGAAGCCCTCCCCCGAGCCCGCGGCCGCGCCGGCCGCAACGGCCGCCTCCATCGTCGACCAGGCCCGGGCCCGGGTCGAGACCGCGGCCCGCACCGCG
>VGCA01000377.1 GCA_016870245.1 Actinomycetota bacterium
CGGCACCGGCAAGGTCCGCACTTCCACCAGCGACGGCGCCGACCGGCTCCGGACCCAGGCCCAGGACCTCGTCGACCAGCTGCGCGACGGCCTCGAGCAGGCCCTGCGCGAGGCGCGCACCCGCAGCGAGCAGCTCGCCGACGCGTCGCGTGAGCGACTCGGCGACGTGAAGGGCCGTGTGCAGCCGGTGGTCGAGCAGGTCCAGTCGCAGGCCCAGCGCTTCGTCGACGCGGCCGGCGACCGCGCCCGGTCGATGCTCGGACGCGACAAGGCCGCGTAGCCGCCCGAACCGCCCTCCCCCACGACGCCCCGGACACCACCGTCCGGGGCGTCGTCGCGTCCGGGGCGTCGTCGCGTCCGGGGCGTCGTCGCGTCCGGGGCGTCGTCGCGTCCGGAGCGTCGTCGCGTTCGGCGCCGGCCGGGTTCGCGCCTCGAGCCCTCCGCTCGGTGCATCTGGCGGTACCGGGTCGGTGGCACCACCGCTTCCTGACAGGTTGGGCGTGATCCCCTCGTAGCTGTCATACCCCGCTGTCATGATGCATCCATGACCGAACGCCAGTTCGATGCATCAGGTGTCGCCGAGGCCGAGCCGCCCGTGGACTACTCGGCGTTGTGCGACGAGTTCCGGTGCCATTCGACGGAGTCGGTCGCGGCGATCCGGGAGGAGGCGGTGCGAGAGCAGCGGTGGTGGCGGATGCGTGAGCTGGCCGCCACCCGCGTGCTCGACGAGCGGGGCCGGGTCGACGACACGTTGGCGGGGGTCGACGGGGTGTCGATCCGGGACGTGAAGACGACGGTGGCGACGGCCCGCGCGTTGGAGGACCTGCCGAGCATCGCGGCGGTGGCGGCGGAGGGTCGGCTGTCGGATGCGCAGCTCGCGCAGGTGGTGAAGGTCGCCGATGCGTCCGACGAGCACGAATGGGCGCAGCGGGCACCGCGGTGGTCGCCGGCCGATCTGGCCCAGAAGGCCCGCGAGCTCAGGACGCCGACGTTGGAGGACGCCCGGGCGCGACGCGCGGCGCGAGAGCTGCGGACCTGGTGGGACTCCGACCAGGGGATGCTGCGCCTCCGCGGGGCGTTGCCCGACGTCGACGGCGCGACGTTCGAGCTGGTGTTGAAGCAGATCGTCGAGGGCATGCGCCCCGCCCCGGGCCAACCCTGGGAGCCGTGGGAGCGTCGCGGTGCCGATGCCCTGATGATGTTGGTGGAGTCCTACCGGGAACGCCGCACCGACGAGACCACGACCGTCCCCGGTGCGCACCTCGTCGTCCAGGTCCCCGTGTCGGGGCCGGCGACGGTGGCGGGCATCGCCTTGCCCGACGAGATGGTCGAGAAGCTGCGGGCGTCGGCCCGGATCGAACCGCACCTCGTCGACCCCGACGGCGATCTCCTCACCATCGGCCGGACCGAGTCCGTCGTCTCACCCAAGATGAAGCGGGCCGTGCTCCTGCGCGACGGGAAGTGCCGCATCGACGGTTGCGACGTCCGCGGCCCGTTGGACGTCCACCACCTCATCCCGAAGTCCTGGGGTGGCACCGACACCATCGACAACCTCGCCGCCGTCTGCAAGGGCGGCGGCG
>VGCA01000378.1 GCA_016870245.1 Actinomycetota bacterium
CGATGAAGCAGCCCGGCGTGTAGGTGTCGACGTAGCGTCCGGCGTAGGAGACGAAGTCGCCACCATCGCCGATCACGATCGCGTCGCGGTCGAGGCGGGCCCGCAGCTCGCCGTAGATCCGCACCGGGTCGATCGGGAACGCGTCGGACGCGAGCCGGTCGTCGCGGGCGCGCGCGCCGTCCTCCTCGGCGCGGAGGCGCACGATCCAGTCGATCCGCGCGGCCCGGGTGGCGTCGGAGGTGAGCGCCGGGACCTGGTCGGCCAGCGCACCGAGCACCCGCGCGAGATCGCCCGACGCCGACGCCGCCACCGCGGTGTGGGTCGCGATGCCGGCCGTCGTGTCGGTCACGTGGATCACCTCGGCGTCCCCGAAACGGCCGAACCCGAGCCGGAAGTCCAGCGGCGTGCCGATCACGGCGACGACGTCGGCGTCCTTGAAGGCGGCGCCGCGGGCCCGGGAGAACGCGTTGGAGTGGTCGGCCGGGATCACGCCACGGGCCATGTCGTTGACGAAGACCGGGAGCCCCGCACCCTCGGCGAGCGCGAGGGCCTCGAGCTCGGCGCCCGCCCAGTAGACGTCGCCGCCCAGCATGAGCACCGGCCGGATCGCCGCCGCCAGCTTCGCCGCGACGGCCGCGACCGCGTCCGGGTCGGGGGCATCGCCCGCCACGTCGACCGCGCCGACCGGCCCCGGGACGGCAGCCTCACTCGGGCCCCAGGCGTCGAGCGGCACGTCGACGAACGTGGGGCCGCGGTGGGGGGACCGGGCCGCCCGCAGCGCCGCATCGAACTCCCCCACGACCGCGTCGGGCGACGACGCCGTGGCCGCGTACTTGGTGACCGACGCGACGATCGGCACGTGGTCGAGCTCCTGCAGCGACCCCTGGCCCCAGCGGCCCACCGGCGCCCGGCCGCCGATCACGAACACCGGCGAGCCGTTCATCCACGCGCTGGTGATGGCGCTGACGCCGTTGGTCACGCCCGGACCCGCCGTGAGCGCGGCGACGCCCACCCGCCGGGTGACCTTGGCCCACCCCTCGGCTGCGAACGCGGCGGTCTGCTCGTGCCGGGTGTCGACCAGGCGCACGTCCTCCACCCGGCACCCGTCGTACAAGGGCCAGAGATGGCCACCGTTGAGGGTGAACACCGTGTCGACGTCGTGGGACCGCAGCGTGCGGGTGCCCAGGATGCCGGCGTGGACGGGGTTGGCGCTCATCTACGGCTCCTCCGTTGCGTCGAGGTCGTCGAGGAACGCCGCCACGGCGGCGAGCCAGGCCTCGGGGTTCTCGAACTGCGGATGGTGCCCCGCGTCGGGGATCACCGCCAGCCGGCTCTCCGGCGCGGCCTCGGCCAGCGCGAGCGACGCGTCGTAGAACACCGCGTCGAGCTCACCGATCACCACCAGGGCCGGGCAGGCCAGCGCTCGCACGTCGTCGGTCGCGTCGGGCTCGCGCACGATCTCCGGGCCGAGCGCCGCCCACATCTCGGGCGTGAGCCGCGACCACTTCCACTCTCCGTAGGCGGCGAAGCCCTCCCGCTCGGCGAGCAGGCGCTCGAACGCGGGGGTCCCAGC
>VGCA01000379.1 GCA_016870245.1 Actinomycetota bacterium
CGCCGGGTTCCATGGTCACCGGGATCCGCGCCGCGACGTCGTGGCCGACGATGCGGGTGTAGGCGAACGTGGCGTTCGGTCGGTCGTCGGGGACGTGTGGGTGGATGGGCTCGGTGTGGCTGCCGGGCAGCACCCACAGGCACCCGTTGTCGACGGTGGCCCGGTTCGCGGCGACCCACACGCCGACCTGGTGGCTCGGGGTGAAGCGGAAGTACGAGCTGTCCTGGTGCCAGGGCTGCCCGTAGGCCTCGGGCCACTTGAAGATGAACTGGCTGAGGAACAGGTCGAGGTCGTCGCCGAGCAGGGCGGCGACGTGCGCCAGGATCATCGGCTGGCGGGCGACGTCGGCGAACGGCGGCTGGCGGTGCAGCCGGAACAGCTTGGCCAGCGCCTCCTCGGGATCGGTGGCTCCCGCCCGCACCCGCCCTTCGGGCAGCGGCACGACCGGGGCGTCGGGCTGGTCGGGCAGCGCGCGGGCGAGCCGTCGGGCCGCGTCGAGCAGCGTTGCGGCCGTCTCGCGGTCGAGCAGACCCGGCACGACGAAGAAGCCGTCGCGTTCCCAGGCCGCGGCCAGACCCGGATCGACGGCGGGGAGCGGACCGGCCGGCGACGCACTCATCGCCGGGCGCTCCCGGTCGGGGCGAGACGCTCGAGGGCGTGGTCGACATGGGCGCGCACCGAGGCGGCCATCGACACCTCGCGGCCGAGCAGGAACCACTGGAGGCGGATCCCGTCGAGGTGGGCGACGAGGTCGGAGGCCTCCTGGTCGGGGTCGAGGTCGGCCCGCAGGTCGCCGTCGACGGCCGCCTCGGCGAAGGCGTCGCGCACATGTCCCAGCACGGCCCGGTAGCGGCGGACCAGGTAGTCGCGCACCGGGCCGTCGGTGTGAAGGTGCTCGGCCGTCAGCACGACCAGCAACGACTGGATCTGCGGGACGCGCTCCATCGACGCTCCCCATCCACCGATCGAGCGCAAGGCGTCGATCCCCGACCGCTCGTCGACGTAGAGCGCCACCGCGTCGAGGTCGAAGCGCTCGAGCACCGCCAGCAGCAGATCGTGCTTGGTGCGGAAGTGGTAGAGCACCCCGGCGTCGGTGATGCCCACCCGCTCGGCCACGGCCGCGACGGACGTGCCCCGGCTGCCGGCCTCGGCCATGAGCGAGCTGGCGGCGTCGACGATCGCCTCACGCCGGTCGGCGGTGGTTGTCTGCATGGCCCCTGCTTGACGGACGGGTACTTAGTGACTACTAAGTAGAGCCTAGCGGCCGTCGGGGGCTGCCGCCCGAAGGGAGCGTCGATGACCACTGCGCCCGCCACCCGACCAGCGCTCCACCCGTGGAACGACGGGTTCGCCTGGATCCCCCGCCGCGGGCCGTTCCGGGTGCTCACCCCGGCACAGGCCGAGCAGTTCGACCGGGACGGGTTCGTCGTCGTGCCGGACGTGTTCTCGCCGACCGAGATCGCCGAGGTGCTGAACGAGATCGACGAGGCCGAAGCGGCGGTCGAGGCGATGCTGCGCGACGTCGACGACGAGCGGCTGTTCATCGCCGAGGCCGGCG
>VGCA01000380.1 GCA_016870245.1 Actinomycetota bacterium
CTACTCGGCGGTGGCCGACGCATACGCCGAGGCCGACCTCGCGCTGCGCGACCTCGGGACGGTGTCCCCGGCCCGGGTGCCCGCGGCCACCGGCAAGGTGCTGCGCCGCCTCGACGCCGCGATCGACACCGCGGGCCGGCCCATCACCCGGATGGAGCGGGCGGTGCAGACGTCGTCGTTGCGTATCCCGCTCACCACGATCCCCGTGTGCCGCGCCATCGGGCCCGACTGGTCGTTGCTGCTCGGCGACGCCGCGCCGGGGAAGACGCCCGCGCCCGAGCCAGGCGCCGAGGCCCTCCCGGGAGCCGTGGATCTCACCACGCCGGCCCTGCTCCTCCCGGGGCGCTACCGCCCGCCTGCCGACATCGCCGCGCTCGGCGCCCAGACGACGATGACCGGTCGGGCGCGCACCTATCTCTACGCCTCGGTCCCGGTGGTGGAGACGGGCGTCCCGTTCGTGGGCGACTGCCCCTCCGGCGGCGGCGAGAGCACGCAGATCCTCGGCTGCTTCCACGACGGACGGGTGTACGTGCTCGCGATCACCCGACCGGAGCTCGCGGCGATCGTGCCGGTGGTGACGGCCCACGAGATGCTGCACGCGGTCCACGCCGCGGCGTCGCCGGAGGCGCGGTCCGAGGTCGACGGGCTGCTGTCCGGGCTCTACGCCACCACCACCGACGCGCGGTTGCAGCGCATCGTCGCCCAGTACGACGCCCGGGCCCCCCAACACCGCCTGACCGAGCTGCACTCGCTCGTGGGGACCCAGGTGCCCGTCCTCTCGGCCGAGCTCGAGACCTACTACGCCGACTACTTCCACGACCGCTCGGCGTTGCTCACCGCCTACGACTCCTACATCTCGCTGTTCGAGGGCCTGATCGCCCGGTACGACGACCTGCGCGCCCAGCTCGACGGGCTCGCGGCCGAGATCACCGCCCTCCAGGGTCAGGCCGGCGCCGCGGCCGCCCAGGCCCGGTCGCTCGCGACCCAGATCGACGGGCTGCGGGCCCAGGGACGGGTCGCCGAGTCCAATGCGCTCGTCGGCGCGCAGAACGGTGCCGTGGACCGGTCCCGGGCCCTCAACGGCCAGGCCAACGCGCTCATCGACCGGCACAACGCGCTGGTGGAGGAGATCAACGAGCTCGCGAACCAGCTCGGCGGTCTCGAACGCTCGCTGCGCCCGCTCGGATGAGCGGGACGCGCCGTTCCTGGGCGCCGGTGCGCCCCCCTACGATCGGCCCCGCTACGGCGACCGACGAGGAGGCACGACGGAGGTGAACCGCGAGTGGGGCCCGCCGCTCACGCGGCCGCGCCGCGACGAGCTGCTGCCCGCGCTCCACGACGCGCACGATGCCGCGGGCTGGCTCGCGCCCGAGGTCCTCGACGCGATCGCCGATCGGCTCGGGCTCGGGCGGGCCGAGGTCCACGGCGTCGCCTCGTTCTACGGAGCGTTCTCCCTCACGCCCCGGCCCCGGCGCCTCCGCCGGGTGTGCACCGACATCGTGTGTGCCGCGGCCGGCGCCGCGGATCCCGGGGACGCCGATCCCGGCGCGGAGC
>VGCA01000381.1 GCA_016870245.1 Actinomycetota bacterium
CGGCGCGCGCCTCGCCCGCGAGCTCGACGCCCTGCTCGCCGATCCCGACCGGCGCGCCGCGATGCGGGACGCGGCGCGCACGCTGGCCCATCCCGACGCCGCGGCGCGGGTGGCCGACCTGGTCGAGGAGGCCGCCGGTGTCGTCTGACCTGGACCTCTCCGCCCCCCGGCGCGTGCACGTCGTCGGCATCGGTGGCGCGGGGATGAGCGCCATCGCCGTCGTGCTCGCCCGGATGGGCCACACGGTCTCCGGCTCCGACCTGAAGGACTCCCGCCCGCTCGCGCGACTGCGGGCCGCGGGCGTCGACGCCCGGGTCGGTCACGACGCCGCGCACGTCGGCGCCGACCTCGACGCCGTGGTCGTGTCGACCGCCATCCCGCCCACCAACCCCGAGGTGGTGGAGGCGCACCGGCTCGGGGTGCCGGTGCTGCGCCGCGCCGAGGCCCTCCGGGCCCTGGTCGCCACCAAGCGCGGCATCGCGGTGGCCGGCAGCCACGGCAAGACCACCACGTCGTCGATGCTGGCCCTCGTGCTGCGGGGGGCCGGATGGAAGCCCACGTTCGTCATCGGCGGCGACGTCAACGAGGTGGGCACCAACGCGGCGTACGACGACGGCGATTGGTTCGTGGTCGAGGCCGACGAGAGCGACGGCACGTTCCTGGAGCTCCCGGCCCAGGCCGCGATCGTCACCAACATCGAGGCCGACCACCTCGACCACTACGGCTCCTTCCCGGCCCTGCTCGACGCGTTCGTGCAGTTCCTCGACGGCGTCGCGGGCCCGCGGGTGGTGTGCGCCGACGAGCCCCACGCCGCCGAGCTCGCAGCCGCGGTCGGCGCCCGCACCTACGGCTTCGCGCCCGGCAGCGACTACCAGGTGGTCCGGTACGACGGCGGCCGCCACGGCAGCGAGGTGGAGCTCACCCACGGCGGCGAGACCCTCGGCACCTTCTCCCTGCCCGTGCCGGGCCGGCACAACGCCACGAACGCGGTGGCGGCCGTCGCCCTGGCGACCGAGCTGGGCGTCCCCTTCGCCGACACCGCCCGCGCCCTCGCCGGCTTCGGCGGGGTGGCCCGGCGCTTCGAGTTCCGGGGCGACCTCGGCGGCGTGACCCTGATCGACGACTACGCGCACCTCCCGTCGGAGGTGCAGGCGGCCCTGCGCACCGCGCGCGACGGCGGTTGGGACCGCGTGGTCGCGGTCTTCCAACCACACCGGTACTCGCGCACCGCGAGCCTGTGGCGCGACTTCGCCGACGCGTTCACCGACGCCGACGTGCTGGTCCTCACCGACGTGTACCCCGCGGGCGAGACGCCCCGCCCCGGGGTGTCGGGTCGGCTGCTCGTGCGGGCGGTGCTCGACGCCCACCCGAGGGCCTCGGTGGTCTACCTCCCGCACCGGGCCGACGTCGTCGCCGTGGTGCCGCGCCTCACCCGCCCCGGCGACGTCGTCCTCACGCTCGGGGCCGGCGACCTCACGACCGTGCCCGACGAGTGGCTCGGCGCTCACGCGGAGGCCGTGACGGCGTGAGCCGTGACGCCCTCGACGCG
>VGCA01000382.1 GCA_016870245.1 Actinomycetota bacterium
CGCGTCCTCGCAGGTGTGTGTTGAGGCTGACTTCGTGTCGCTGATCCGGGTGGGTTTCAGCCCGCATGAGAGGGTTCTCGTTCGAGCCTGAGGAGGGCCCGTGAGTACCCAGCCTGGCAGGAAGAGGAAGCGGTTTCTGGCACCGCAGGAGAAGTACGAGATCTGGATGCAGCTCGTGCGTGGCGAGACGACCGTCGGCGAGGCCGCCGAGCGGGCGGGGGTCGATCGTTCGACGATCGCGAAGCTGCGGGTGGTCGCTCGTCAGGGCGCGCTCGACGCGTTGGCGCAGTCGCGGCCGGGCGGGCGTGAGAAGCAGCGTGACGTCGAGCTCGACGAGGCCCGCAGCGAGATCGAGCGTCTCCGGACGGCGTTGGCGGAGATGGCGGTCCGGCTCACGTTGGCGGAGGGAAAAGAGCGTTGGGGCTGAGTGGCCGGGTCCCGCGCCGGGTCGACGCGGCCACCAAAGAAGCGTTGATCGACCTCGTGTCCTCCGCGGAGGCCGGCGGCTGGTCGACCCGGGCGGCGTGCCGGTATCTCGAGGTGTCCCAGCGTCGGGTCGAGCGGTGGCGGCGCCGTGTCGCCGACGGCGAGGGCCTCGAGGACACTTCGCCGGGCGGGAACCCCGTCCACGGGCTCACTCCCGCCGAGGAGGACGAGATCGTCGCGGTGTTCGCCGAGTGGGGCGACATCGACCGGTCTCACCGCAAGCTCGCGCATCGGGGATCGTGGCTCGGGCGGTTCTGGGCTGACCCTTCGACGGTTCGGCGGGTCCTCGAACGCCGTGACCTGCGGTTTCGTGCCCCGCGCCGGGAGGGCCGCTCGCAGCGTCGACCGTGGCCGGAGTGGGCCGAAGCCGTCCCGAACCGGATCTGGATCTACGACACGACCCACTGGGGCGCAGCGAACGCCGCCACCACGGTGATCTCCGATGTGATCTCGAAGAAGTGGATCGCGGACATCACCTCGACCGACGAGACCAGCGTCGAGGTCCAGGCCGTGTTCAGCCGGGCACTACGCGACGAGGGCCTCGACGCGCTCATCGACGAACGCAACCCCGACGGCGTCGCGTGGGACCCCGACTCCGACGACGTGCCCGTGCTGTTGGTCATGTCCGACAACGGGCCCCAGATGACGTCGGGCTCGACCCGGGAGTTCATGGCACTGGCGTGGCTCGCCACCCACTACGGCCGGCCGCACACCCCCACCGACCAGGCCTGGATCGAGTCGCTGTTCGGGCACCTCAAGGCCGAGCAACCCCACCTCGAGCGCATCGACGACATCGACGTCCTCCGCGCCGAGCTCGCCGTCCAGCGAGAGCACTACAACACCGTCCGACTCCACGCCGCCATCGGCTACGTCACCCCCGACCAAGAACACCGCGGCCACGGCGCCGCCGTCCGAGCCGCCCGACGCGCCGGTCTCACCCGAGCCCGCGAACAACGCATCGCCTACCATCGCAACCACCAACCCAGAGGACCCCGCCATGCGGACTGAATCCTCCGGCAGAAGCGACATCAAGTCAGACACACGTCACGCCAGATCAGCCTC
>VGCA01000383.1 GCA_016870245.1 Actinomycetota bacterium
GACGTCGTCCACGTCGACTCGACGACGACGGGGGCCGGGCCCTGCGCCTGCACGACGGCCGCCCACGCGGTGCCGGCCGGGATGCGCCCCGCGGGATCGAAGTGCACCACCGACCGGGACGGGACCTCGATGGTCTCGGGCGACAGGACGCCTGCGCCCGAGAGCTGGAGCGAGACCTCGACCGTCGTGGGCACGAGCGAGAAGTTGCCGATGGCGATCGTGCCGGTGTCACCCGACTCGGCCGCGGCCACGGGCACCGTCCATTCCCGGCGGGGCGCCGCCGCGCCGAGCGACAGGGCGAGCCCGGTCCGCCCGCCGGCGGCCCCGACCGTGCGCACCTGCTCGGCGATGACCCGACCCGACCGGGTGCGCACGACCGTGGCGACCCGTTCCTGGCGGGCGACGAGGTCCCCCACCGGCACCTGCACCTTGCTCCGGCGCCCGACCACGAAGCCCTGGAGCGCCTGGGGCTCCTGCTCGCCGCCCTCGGTGAGGAACGCGATGTCGACCACGGCGTCGTCGCCGTAGGGGTTGAACAGCTCGAGGGTCTGGGCCGCGCCGTCGGCGGTGCTGCCGGCCGCGAAGTACCACGCCCGCGACGGCTCGGCGGCGCACGGGCTCATGGCCAGATCGTCGCCGTTGCTGATCTCGTGCTCGACGATCGCGACCCCACCCCGCACCTCGACCACCACGCCCGGAGTGGCGGCGCGCAGCACCCGCGACACGGGGAGGCTCCCGCGGGACGAGGGGGGGATCCGCAGCCGGACGGCCTCCGGCGTGCCGTCGCCGCCGGGATCGACCATCACCTCGGCGGTGATGGGCTCGAACGACAGGTTGGCCACGTGGATCGTCTCGTCGGCGGTGCCGTCGGCGTCGGAGGTGCCGGCCGCGCAGTACCAGGCGGTCGACACCGCGTTGGCGGGCGGGACCTCGGGGCCGTCGACACCCGGGGCGGTGACCCGGGCCGAGGTGGTCGGCGGCTCGCGGCGCTCGAGGGCGACGCCGGCCGCCAGCATCCCGAGCAGCACGAGGAGGACGAGCAGCCGGGTGCCCCGGTTGCTGCGCCGGGGCGGCGGCGGGGGCGCGGCGTCGGCCAGGCTGGTCGAGCCGAGCAGCTCCGGAGGCACGTCGTCGAGGCCGGCCTCGGCGTCGGCCGCCCAGTCGTCGGCGTCGGCCGCGAGGATCGGCGCCTCGGCGGCCGGGCGCACCGGCGCCTGGCCGACGTGCCCATCGGAGTCCCCCTCGTCGTCCCCGTCGTCGAACCCGTCGAGCCCGTCGTCGAACCCACCGTCGAGCCCGTCGTCGAACCCACCGTCCAACCCGTCGAACCCGTCGTCGAACTCGTCGAGCCCGGCGTCGGCCCCGGGGGCGTCGTCGGGCACCGCGTCCGGTTCGGGGACGCCGTACTCACCGGTCGCGTACGGGTTCCCGGTGGGGATCGGGTCCCCCGCCCGGGTCGCGTCGACGGCGTCGTCGTCGTCGAAGCCCCAGCCGTTGCCCGGCCCGCTCACGCGCCCGCCCAGAAGT
>VGCA01000384.1 GCA_016870245.1 Actinomycetota bacterium
TCTGGGTCGGCACGAGGTGCAGGTTGGTCACGCCGTGCTCGTCGACCAGATCCAGCAGGCCGGCCGCGTCGAACTTGTGCTGCAGCACGATCGTGGCGCCGCAGTACAGCGCGAACATGGCGAACACCCACTGGGCCGAGTGGTACAGCGGACCGCACACCAGCTGCACGCTCGCGGTGTCGCCCGGTGGGGTGTGGGGACCGATCGGCGTGATGTCGATGATCGGTCCGAACGAATGCGCCATCAGCGCGAACATCTCGGGCGGACCGCCCACCGTCGTGAGCGCCGAGCGCACGCCCTTCGGGTCGCCGGTGGTCCCCGACGTGTAGAACATCGGGCCGCCCTTCTCGGCATCGGTGATGGGGTCCTCCACCCCCGACGCGAGGAGCGCCTCGTAGGCGTCGAACCCGGCGAACCCGTCGAGGGCGGAGTCACCGACCAGCAGCCGGGCCCGGAGGCCGGCGCCGTCCGCGCGCGACAGCGCCTCGCCCATCACCTCGGCCCACCGCTCGTCGACCACCACGGCCGCCGCGCCGGCATCGTCGATCACGTAGGCGATCTCGCGGGCGACCCAGTGCCAGTTGAGCGGGACCAGCACCCACCCGCCGTGGGCGCAGGCGACCGAGAGCTCCACGATCTCGGACTGGTTGCCGAGCATGGCCACGATGCGGTCGCCGCTCGTGAGGCCCCGGGATCGCAGGGCGTGCACGAGCCGCGTGACCCGCGCGTCGAGCGCCCGCCAGCTGGTGGCCCCGCGCGCGTCGACCACCGCCGGCTCGTCGCCCCGCACGGAGACGACGGGTTCGAGCAGCGCAGTCACCGGGGCGACGCGCCGGGGGCCGGCCTGTTCCTGCGCAACTCCACGGCGCGCACGGTAGCAAGGTCGACCCCCTGGATGAACAGCGTTCACTGATACGGTCTGGGCATGATCCAGCGCAGTGACCGGCCCCCCCTGCAGCGCGAGGCGATCGTGGCCGCGGCCCGGGCGCTGATCTGCGAGGGTGGTCTCGAGGCCCTGTCCCTGCGTCGCCTGGCCGAACGGCTCGGGGTCACGGCGCCGGCGCTGTACGCCCACGTCCGTGACAAGACCGACCTGCTGCGGGCGGTGGCCGAGGGCGAGTTCGCGGCGCTCGTGGCGGCCTATGCGGAGGTCGAGGACCGCGAGCCCCTGGACCGGATGCGCGCCCACGCTCGCGCCTACATCGCCGTGGCCCGCGACGAACCGGAGATGTTCCGGGTGATGGTGCTGTTCCCGCCCGAGCTCGGTCCGGCCGACGTTCCCGACGACGCCGAGCTCCCGGCGGCCACGGCGGCGTTCGCCCTGGCGGCGGGGGCCGTGGAGGAGGCCGCGGCGGGCGGCGCCATCGCCACCGACGACGTGCTGCTGACGACCCTCACCTTCTTCGCCGCCGCCCACGGGGTGGCCACGGTGCTGGGGCTGGGGTTCGGGCTCCCCCCCGACCTCGAGGACCAGATGATCGACGAGATGCTGGACCGGCTGATCGCGGGCTACCGCACC
>VGCA01000385.1 GCA_016870245.1 Actinomycetota bacterium
GATGCTCGGCGTCGCCGATGCCGACGTGCTGCTGCGGGAGCTCTCCGACGCTGCCCGCTCGATCGGCTGGATCAGCCGTGAGGTGTGGTCGCGCCTGGAGTCGGGCAGGAAGGGACCCTCGGGGCGTACGGCGCACCGTGACCAACCGGTCGCGCAGGGGGTCGTCCTGCGCGACGGCCGCGTCACGCTCCTCGCCGACGAGCCCGTCACCTTGACCTCCACGCTGCGGGTCGCCGCGGCCGCGGCCGAGCGTGATGCCGCCATCGACCGGACCACGCTCGCCCGGCTGGGCGCGGTCGACGGCGACGTCGCCTGGGGGCCCGACGACCGCGACGCCTTCTTCCGGCTGCTGCGGGCCGGACGGCCGCTGGTCGCGGTGTTCGAGGCGCTCGACCACGTGGGAGCGCTCGTGCGCCTCCTGCCCGAATGGGCGCACGTCCGGGCCCGGCCCCAGCGCAACGCCTATCACCGCTACACCGTCGACCGGCACCTGCTCGAGGCCGTGGTCGACTGCGATGCACTCCTCGACGGTGAAGGCGTGGAGTCGGACGCGGCACGTCGGTGCCGTCCCGAGCTGCTGCTCTTCGGCGTGCTCACCCACGACATCGCCAAGGGCGCGCCGGGTGACCACTCGGAGGTCGGCGCCGACTGGGCCGCGGCGTTCGCCCGCCGGATCGGGCTCGAGGACCACGCCACCGACGTCATCGCGTGGCTCGTGCGCCACCACCTCCTGATGGCCGACACCGCGACCCGCCGTGACCTGGCCGACCCCGACACCATCACGCGCTTCGGCCGGGCGGTGCGCGACACCGAGCGCCTCGACCTCATCTACGCGCTCACCGTCGCCGACTCGCGCGCGACCGGTCCGGCCGCCTGGAGCTCCACGAAGGCCGCGTTGTGCCGAGTCCTGTTCGCCGAGACCGATGCCCTGTTCTCCGACGGCGTCGCCGGGCCCAGTGCCGCTGCCGAGCGCCAGCAGGTGCTCAATCGGCACCGGCCGATGCTGGAGCGCCGCGAGCTCGCCGTCGAGTGGACGGAGTGGGAACCCGGGCTGGTGGAGTGCACGGTCGCTGCCCGCGACCGCCGGGGCCTCCTCGCGACCGTGTCGGGAGTGCTCACGCTCATCGGCTTCGACATCCAGAGCGCGTCGGGCTTCGGCGACGACGAGACCGGCATGGCGCTCGAGATCTACCGGGGTTACGACCGCTTCGGCCGGCTCGACGAGGCGGGCCGCCGCGACTTCGTCACGATGCTGCGCAGCGCGCTCGACGGTGCGTTGCCGCTGCGGACGCGCCTGTCCGAGCGGATCGACCGCTACCGCGGAGCCGGCGCCGCCCACGACCGCAACGTCGACGTGCGGGTCGACGTCGACGCGTCGACCTCCGCCACGGTGATCGAGGTGCACGCGCCCGACGACGTCGGCCTGCTCGCGTCGGTCGCCGCGGTGTTCGCCGACCTCGGTGTGGACGTCTCGGTCGCGCTCGTGTCGACGACGGGGGAGCGGGC